>DYSZ01000230.1 GCA_020726265.1 Draconibacterium orientale | reverse complement strand
AAATATAAACAAGCACTCGATGGAACGTCACCGTAAATACACTTTGTCGATTGCAGTGCTTATTTTCTTTTTTGTTGGGGCGCCCTTGGGTGCAATTATCCGAAAGGGTGGTTTAGGAATGCCAGTGGTGGTGTCTATTCTGCTTTTTATCGCTTATTATATTGTGTCGATGACAGGTGAAAAATCGGCCCGCGAAGATGTATGGCAAATGTTTACAGGCATGTGGTTTTCAACCCTTGTTTTTCTGCCGATTGGAATTTGGTTGTCGTACCAGGCTGGAACCGATTCTGCAATTATGTCAACGGACACTTATTTAAAACTGATTAACAAACTTAAACCAGCCAACTGGTTAAAGAAACCCGGAGTAAACTGAAACAGAGCAGTTGTAGAATCTGATGCAAATTGGTAATTTGAAATTAATAACCGGAATGGCGCAATAAAACATGAATATTCTTCAAATAACAAATAAGGTTCCTTACCCGGTAAAAGACGGGGGTGCCATTGCCTGTATGAATTTAACCCGTGGTTTTTCGTTTCTGAGGCACAAAGTCACCATTGTGGCCATGAACACGGTTAAGCACAATATTACATTGCGCGAAATTCCTGATGCAATAAAGGAATTGGCCGACTTTAAACTTATCAACGTGCCGGCACGCATCTCTCCTGTCAGTGCAATACTGAACCTCGTGTTTTCGAAAAAACCGTACAATGCTGTCAGGTTTATTTCGGGCACTTTTGCCAATGAATTGCGCAAAATATTGCAGACAAACGAATATGATATTATTCAGCTTGAAGGCTTGTACGTTTGCCCTTACATACCGCTCATCCGCCAATATTCAAAAGCGAAAATTGTATATCGTGCGCACAATATCGAGCACGAAATATGGAGCCGCACGGCAGTTATGGCCAAAGGAATCGAAAAGTGGTATCTTAAAATTCTTGCAAAACGCATCCGACTTTTTGAAACGCAATTGCTGAATAAATACGACCTACTTGTTCCAATCACCGAACGAGATGGGACAATTCTCGACAAACTGGGCAACAAGAAACCCCGTCATGTTTCTCAAACCGGTATCGACTCATCGATGCTGATTCCCAACGTAAAGCACCTTGTTCACCCCACGCTTTTTCATATCGGATCGCTGGAGTGGGCTCCTAACCAGGAAGGACTCGTTTGGTTTATTGAAAATTGCTGGCCGGATATTCAGCAGAAATATCCAGGGTTGCAGTTTTTTATTGCCGGGCGAAATGCCCCCGACTGGTTTAAAAAAAAGATGAACCAGCCAAACGTGGTATTCCTTGGCGAAATTGCGGATGCTTACGAGTTTATCAATTCGAAATCTATCATGGTTGTCCCCCTGCACTCGGGGAGTGGAATGCGGATTAAAATTATTGAAGGAATGGCGCTGGGTAAACCCATTGTTACCACGGCGGTTGGCACCGAAGGAATTTCAACCACTTCGGGGTTGAATATTGTGATTGCCGAAGATGCGCAGGGTTTTGTTAATTCTATTGCTGAATTGATTGAAGACCGTGGTTTTTTTGATAAAATCAGCAGGAATGCCATCGAGTACATTCATTCGAAATTTGATAACCTTACTTCAGCTGGCGCATTAATCGAGTTTTACAAAAAACACATTTGATGATTTTACCCGTCGTTTTCTGGATTTTGCTTGCCCTGCTGGTTTACACCTATCTTGGATATGCATTACTCCTTTTCATGCTGGTAAAAATTAAACGGATTTTTACTTCTAACAGCAAAAGCGACACTGGTAAAATTTTCGAACCTGAAATTTGTCTTTTTGTTACGGCTTACAACGAACGTGATTTTGTAAAACAAAAAGTGGAGAATTCGTTTTCGCTTGATTATCCAAAAGAAAAGATTCAGTATTTGTGGGTAACCGACGGTTCCGACGATGGAACGGTCGAACTTTTAAAAGCCTGGCCACAACTTGAGGTTCATCATTTTGATGAACGACGCGGGAAAATGCACGCCATGAACCGCGGGGTGAAGTTTGTGAAAGCGCCCATAATTATTTTTTCGGATACAAACACTGTTCTTGGGAACCAGTCAATCCGCGAGATTGTGGCAAGTTTTGATAACCCTGAAGTTGGATGTGTTGCCGGCGAAAAACGGATTGTTGAAAAGAAAAGCGATGTCGCAGCCGGAGCCGGCGAAGGATTGTATTGGAAATATGAGTCGTGGATAAAGAAAATGGATGCTGAACTCAATTCGGCAGTTGGAGCCGTGGGCGAACTTTTTGCCATCAGAACCGACCTTTTTGAAGAAGTTGAACCCGATACACTGCTCGACGATTTTCTGATTTCGCTTCGGATTGCACAAAAAGGCTACAAAATAGATTACACACCCAATGCTTTTGCAGAAGAAACAGCTTCGCTCAATGTTAAAGAAGAATTGAAGCGAAAAATAAGAATTGCTGCCGGCGGTGTTCAAACTATTTTCAGGTTAAAAGGTTTGTTCAACCCGTTTAAAAACGGGGTGTTAACATGGCAATATCTGTCGCACAAAGTATTGCGCTGGACTTTTGCACCCATTTCCCTTTTTCTGATTCTCCCGGTAAACGTGTTGCTGGTTTTGCAAACAACTGGCCAGCCAATGACCCGGTTTTACATTTTTTTTCTTTGGATTCAGCTAACAATGTATTTACTGGCGGTTGTTGGCTGGTACCTCGAAAACCGGAAACTTTATTTTAAATGGTTATTCGTTCCCTATTATTTTGTGGTAATTAACTACACTTCAATCAGGGGAATGCTTCGCTATTTTAAAGGAAAACAATCGGTGGCCTGGGAAAAATCAAAACGGGCAGGATAACAATTTTGGCTGCTTTTCGCAATGGAACTAAAAAACAGCTATTCGAATAAAAATTGTAATTTTGCGGCTCATTACAGAAATTCAAAAAATGTCAGACATTTTACTTAATACGATTCCGGAAGGCATCGAAGCTATCAAACGCGGTGAGTTAGTCGTGGTGGTTGATGATGAGGATCGTGAAAATGAAGGCGATTTTATTGTTGCCTCAGAAAAAATTACTCCTGAGATTATCAATTTTATGACGATAAACGGGCGCGGACTGATTTGTGTCGCGCTTACCGAAAAACGTTGCAAAGAGCTTGACCTTGAACTCATGGTTGGCAAAAATACCTCGTCGCACGAAACCCAGTTTACAGTCTCGGTTGATGCTATACATCCCGAAGTTACCACGGGTATTTCGGCTAATGACAGGGCAATTACCATAAAAATGCTGGTGAATTCTCAAACTAAGCCCGAGCAATTGGGACGGCCCGGGCATATTTTCCCGCTGAAAGCTAAAAACCGCGGAGTTTTGCGACGTAGCGGCCACACCGAAGCAGCTGTTGATTTAGCGCGGCTTGCAGGCCTTTTCCCCTCTGGCGTTTTGGTCGAAATTATGAACGACGACGGAACCATGGCGCGTTTGCCTCAATTGGTTGAAATTGCCAAAAAGTTCAACCTGAAACTGATTGCAATTAAAGATTTAATTGCTTATTTGCTTCAAAGCGAAAGCCTTATTGAGCGCGGAGAGGAAGTTGTGTTGCCAACCCAATTCGGTCATTTCAAGATAATTCCATTTAAACAAAAATCGAATGGGGTTGAACACATTGCTTTAATAAAAGGACAGTGGGAGCAAGGCGAACCGATACTTACAAGGGTACATTCATCTTGCATGACCGGCGATATTTTTGGTTCGTTGCGCTGTGAGTGTGGAGAACAGTTGCACAAAGCAATGCAATTGATTGAGAAAGAGGGGAAAGGTGTAATTGTTTACATGATGCAGGAGGGTCGTGGAATTGGACTCTTCAATAAAATAGCCGCCTATAAATTACAGGATCAGGGTTTGGACACAGTTGATGCCAACCTGCACCTCGGCTTTAATGCCGATGAACGTGATTACGGCGTTGGTGCTCAGATACTTCGGAGCCTGGGAGTTAAGAAAATGAAACTACTGACCAACAACCCGGTAAAAAGGGTGGGGCTCGAAGGTTACGGGCTCGAAGTGGTTCAGATAATTCCGCTCGAAGTTGAACCAAACGAGCACAACAAAAAATACCTCGAAACCAAACGCGACAGGATGGGGCATTTCCTCCGGAAAATTGAATAGTACAGGGAGGCGTTTAGCCCGAACCGGCGACAATCGGAGCGCTATGACCATGCACTCCGGGCTGCACCCTCT
>DYSZ01000229.1 GCA_020726265.1 Draconibacterium orientale | reverse complement strand
GTTGTCATTTTTCAGAAAATTGTCCGGCATAAATATATTTCAGATATATTTTGACAACCACGACAACATTTCATCCCGACAACCACGACAACATTTCTCCCCGCTTTTCAACCGGATTTTGTTAGTTATTTGGTCAGTTGGCAACGGTTAAACCGACCTTTGTTTGGTTATATTTGTGCCAAATTGTAGGGCAAAATGGTAGAGAATTACGATGAAGGAACGATACAAACATTAGACTGGCAGGAGCATATCCGCCGCCGTCCGGGGATGTATATTGGCAAACTTGGCGACGGAACCGCTTCGGATGATGGTATTTACGTTTTGCTGAAAGAAACCCTGGATAATTCTATCGACGAGTTTATGATGGGTTTTGGCAAAAAAATAGTTGTCGAAATCGACCAGGAACGGGTGAGGGTGCGTGATTATGGCCGTGGCATTCCGCTGGGGAAACTCGACGATGTGGTTAGCAAAATGAATACCGGTGCCAAATACGACTCAAAAGTTTTTAAAAAATCGGTTGGATTAAACGGTGTGGGTATCAAAGCCGTTAATGCGCTATCTATCGATTTTACCATTAAAGCAGTTCGCGAGGGAGTGGCAAAAGTGCTCCATTTTAGCAAAGGCATAAAAACCGGTGAGGAAAATCTCGGTAATCTTGAAGAAGCCAATGGAACTGAAGTAATTTTTGAACCCGACCAAACGGTTTTCAAAAAGTATCACTATATGAACGATTTTGTAGTGAATATGGTAAAAAACTATACTTTCCTCAACGCGGGGTTAGTAATGGAGTACAACGGTGAAAAGTTCTTCTCGAAAAACGGGTTACGCGACCTGCTTGAAGAAAATATGGACCATGAGCCAATTTATCCCATCATTCACCTCAAAGGCGAGGATATTGAGGTGGCCATCACCCACGGAAATCAGTACGGCGAAGATTACTACTCGTTTGTAAACGGTCAGCATACATCGCAGGGTGGTACACATCTGCAGGCATTTCGCGAGGTGCTTGTAAAAACCATCCGCGATTTCTACAAAAAAGATTTCGACCCGTCGGATATCCGCGCATCGATTGTTGCGGCGGTAAGTATTAAAGTGGAAGAGCCGGTTTTTGAATCGCAGACCAAAACAAAACTCGGTTCAAAAGATATCGGCCCCGATGGACCGTCGGTTCGCACACATGTTGGCAATTTTCTGCAAAAGGAACTTGACAATTTTCTGCATAAAAACCCTGACATAGCTGAAGTTTTGTTGCGACGCATTGTTGAATCGGAACGCGAACGCAAAGCGATTTCAGGAATAAAAAAACTGGCCAAGGAACGTGCAAAAAAATCGAACCTTCACAACAAAAAACTACGCGATTGTCGCGTTCATCTTGATGATGAAAAAAATCCGCGACATGAAGAATCCTGTATTTTTATAACTGAAGGAGACTCGGCCAGCGGCTCAATAACAAAATCGCGCGATGTGAATACGCAGGCTGTTTTCAGTTTAAAGGGAAAACCGCTGAATACCTACGGACTTACAAAAAAAGTGGTGTACGAGAACGAGGAATTTAACCTGTTGCAGGCTGCACTGAATATTGAAGAAAGCCTCGACGACCTGCGGTACGGAAAGGTAATCATCGCCACCGATGCCGATGTGGACGGGATGCACATCCGCCTGCTGCTGATTACTTTCTTTTTGCAGTTTTTTCCTGAACTCATCCGCAAAGGTCATGTTTATATTTTGCAAACACCGCTTTTCAGGGTTCGGAATAAACAAAAAACATACTATTGTTACTCGGAAGTTGAAAAACAGAAAGCCATTCTGAAATTGAAAGGAAAACCTGAAATCACTCGTTTTAAAGGGCTTGGCGAAATTTCTCCCGACGAGTTTAAACATTTTATCGGTCCCGATATGCGTCTCGACCCGGTAATACTGAAAAAGCACGAATCGGTGACACAGATGCTTGAATTTTATATGGGTAAAAACACAACAGACAGGCAGGATTTTATTATCGAAAACCTGTATGTTGAAAAGGATGAAGTGGCTTAAGAAGGGATTTCATCCGGCAACTACTTTTGAAATATCTTGTATTTTTGAAAAATAAAGGAAGGATTATGACGACGTTGGAATTAAGGCAGAAGTTGATCAAACAAATTAATAATATTGAAGATGAAATGTTGCTTCATGAAATGTCGCGTTTAGCAGGTATTGGCGATGAGGAATCCGATATTTATTGTTTTACTAAAGAAGAAAGGGATACGGTGGAAGAGGCTCGAAAACAATACAAACGCGGAGAATATTTAAGCAACACAGAGGCAAATAAACTTTTTGAAGAATGGTAAGGCGAGTAGTCTGGGTTCAATTAGCCATTGACGACAAGTTACAAATCTTACGTTATTGGGATGACAGAAATAAATCACAAACATATAGCAAGAAGTTAAATAAGCTTTTTGTTACAACTCAGGAGCGAGATTAACAATAAACTGTGTATATTTTTTTGATTAAAACAAATCACTCTATTAATTAAAATTATTCCTTCGGAGCATCGAAGAGACCATAACCATATCGAGAAGAGAATACGACAATCTTAAGCAAGAGAACGCTGAGTTGAAGCAGGTTTTTTAATTATTATTGTTTTACGATTTTAAATACCTGCCAGCGTTTTTCAGTTGGTATTTCCACCTTTATAAAATAAACTCCGGGTGTAACTGAATTCATGTCAACAGGTTGCGGATTTTCTGTTGCTTTACCACTGAAAATCAGCCGGCTGTTGGCATCGGTTATCGAAAAGGAATACTTGCTTTCCATGAAATCGCTGAAACTGATATTCAGTTTGTCGTTCACAGGGTTGGGGAAAACGTTGAGTGTTAACCCCGACAGAACAATTGGTTCAATTGCAGTAACTGTGAGTTTTCCCTGGTGAAAACCCTGCGTGACGATTGCTGAACTTCCGGTGAAAGAACTGATCATAGTTTCACCAACTGTCCACGAGAGTTGCACGTTGGTGCCGGTGGCATGAGTTCCGGCTGACGAAATTACCTGTTGTGCAGAAATTCCGGCTGAAATCATCATGAATAATGCAATCAGAAATTTATTTTTCATAATCATTGGTTTAAATAAAACTTTCATTTCTTTTTGCTTTACGATTAACTAATATCGATTATAGCATTGAAAATGAAAATCTTATAGTTGTTGCATTTTTGGTTTTTCTTAAACAGATTGAAAGGTAGGCTATTTTTAAGTGCAAGTCAATACCACACACATATCTGTATTTATGTTTTTTTGATTGTTAAGTAAGTAAAGCTAATCACGAATTACAGCGACCCCGTTTCTGTATGTCAGCAGCAGCAGTAAATAAAAAAAAATCTTCTGCCGTTTCCGACAGAAGATTTTCCTTATAATTTGAAAACCAGTAAGGGTTTATTCTTCTTCCTGAGCTTTCTTTTTTCTTGTTGCTTTAGGAGCTTCTTCCTGAACTTCAACTTCAACAACAGGAGCTTCAGTAACAGGGGCCTGAGCTACGTCAACTTCAACCACCGGTAAAACCGATACATACGAGCGGTTTTTCATTTTCTTTTTGAATACAACTGTTCCGTCGATTAATGCAAAAAGGGTATGATCTTTTCCCATTCCCACATTTTCACCCGGATTGTGAGTTGTACCACGCTGGCGAATTAAAATATTACCAGCTTTTGCAAACTGACCTCCGTAAATTTTTACTCCAAGTCGTTTACTTTCCGATTCGCGTCCGTTTTTCGAACTACCTACACCTTTCTTATGAGCCATGGTAAATTTCTTTTAAATTATCCAACAATGGTTTCAACCTGAATCTGGGTAAAATGCTGACGGTGACCGTTCATTTTCTGATAGCTTTTTCTGCGTTTCTTTTTGAAAACAAGCACTTTGTCACCCTGCACATGTGCCAATACTTTGGCTGTAATTTTTGCACCTTTAACGGTTGGAGTTCCAACGGCTACCTGGCCGTCATTGTCAACAAGCAATACTTTTTCAAACTCAACTGAGTCGCCTTCACTGGCTTCGAGCTGGTGTACAAAAAGCTTTTTGTCTTTTTCTACTTTAAACTGCTGTCCGGCAATTTCAACAATCGCGTACATATTTTCTTTTTTAATGTTTACACCGGCAGGCGGGATTCCATAGGGTTTCCGCTTATTCGGGCCTGAACGATTCTGTTTTTTTCGGACTGCAAAAGTAGTCGTTTTGTGATGATTAACAAATATTCAGGAGAAAATTCATTAATTCGGCGAGTATTTTTTTCAGGGTAATAAATTGTAGCAAGTTGCGGG
>DYSZ01000228.1 GCA_020726265.1 Draconibacterium orientale | reverse complement strand
TTTCAAATCTTGATACTTCTAATCTCGATACTTGATACCATCTCCATACTCATTACTCCATATCTCGGGACTAATCTATTCCACATACAAAACCAGCCCTTTTAAATACTCGCCTTCGGGATGATAAATATTTACCGGGTGGTCGGCGGGTTGGGTAAGCTGGTGTAAAATACGCACATTCCGACCCGAAATGGCCGCAGCCGAAAAAACAGCTTCGCGGAATTTCTCTTTCGAAACCACCTGCGAACACGAAAAAGTAAACAAAATCCCACCACTGCGAATTTGCTCAAAAGCCCTTGTATTAATGCGTTTGTATGCCTGCAAAGCCTGATGAACCGCATCGCGGTGCTTGGCAAATGCAGGCGGGTCTAAAATTATCAGGTCGTATTTATCTTTAATATCGCGCATAAACTCAAACGCATCGGCGGCAAAAGCTTCATGACGTTTGTCGTCAGGAAAATTCAATTCCACGTTTTTGTTGGTGAGTTCAATAGCTTTGGCCGACGAATCGACAGAATGCACTGTTCGTGCGCCACCTTTAATCGCGTAAAACGAAAAACCACCGGTGTAGCAAAACATATTCAGTACATCGCGGCCAGCGGAATAGTGTTGAACGAGGTACCTGTTTTCGCGTTGGTCGATAAAAAATCCTGTTTTCTGTCCTTCGAGCCAGTCAACTTTAAACCGAAGCCCGTTTTCAAGAACTTCTGAATCATTGTTTTCTCCAAAAAGATAGCTATCTTTCGATTCAACGCCAGCTTTGAAGGGGAGTGATTTCTCACTCTTGTCGTACACAGCTTTCAGTTTGTCGCCTAAAACTTCGCGCAAAGCATTTACAAGCATTTCGCGCACAAGGTACATCCCCACCGAGTGCATTTGCATTACCGTGGTTCCATTGTAAAAATCGATGATTAACCCGGGCATTCCATCACCTTCTGCGTGAACCAACCGAAAAACAGTGGTTTCACTATTCTCAGTCAAACCCAATGCTTTTCGCGCATTCCAGGCATTTTCGATTTTTGTCTTCCAGAAACTGTATTCGATTTGCTGTTGTTCAAAAGTCAGCAGTCTGACAGCAATCGACCCCACCTGGCAATGACCGGTGGCCAGAAATTCGCCGTTGGCTGAATATACATTTACAAGGTCGCCTTCTTCAGGTTTACCTTCGGCTTTACCGATGGCACCCGAAAACACCCACGGGTGAAAGCGTTTTAACGACTGTTCCTTCCCTGGTTTCAGGAAAATTTTGGCAAGTGTATCAATCATCAGATTAAGGGGATAAAAGGTTGTACAAATCTACTCACCCCCTGCCCCCTCAAGGGGGTAATTGCCGTTAACTTTTCCCGGCAAGGTTCAGAAACAATTCTCCCCTTGAGGGGATTAAGGGGTAAGAAACATATCATTACAAAGTTCATATTCCCTTTAATTTTTTGAAAAGTTTTCGAAAATTTCGAGCGCTGCCCATGCGTCGGTTGCGGCATAAATTTGCTGGGCTTCGGTAAGTTCGTCTGCCTCCCAGTTCGAAAGCTGTTGCCCTTTCGAAATGCGGAAACCACAAGTAATTGCGGCCAATTTTTTAAGGCTGAAATCAGTGATTCCAATCGATTTGGCGTGATCCTGCAAATCGATAAAACCACCTGGTTTAAAGTTTTTCCATTTCTGAAGTCCTTTAATATCATCGTGAATGGCAACTCCGGTTTTTGTAATATCGGGGTTTGCAAGAATGCGGCAAACTACTTCGGGAAGTCCGATGCGGTGGAGGCGGAATAAAAATGCACGGTTTCCAGCCGACAATTGCAGCAGCGCCACCCGATTGATCACCCCTTTTTTAAACGATGGTTTTGTTTCTGTATCGAAACCGATTATCAATTGCTGCGAAAAAAATTCCATGGCAAACTGCAGTTTTTCCTTTGTATCAACCACAACAATTTCGCCTTCAAACCAACGTAATGGCAAATCGGTAAGTTCCTCTTTTGTAATACTTTCTTTAAACATTATCTGTATCTTCATCGGTTCCCCAAAAGCTGTCGAGCCATTTTGGATTGCCCTTTCCAGGCTGAACCTCCTCATTAATATCCTGTTTTTCAAAATCGATGTTGCTGTAAACCAGCTGGTGTACAGCGCGCAAAACATTCGTTACCTGCTGTCCCCAGAATTCAGCAAAATGTTCGGTACATTCAGCCAGTCCGTCGTTCATCACCTCCTCGTTTCCGAGGCTGTACGCAATCACAAAGTTTTTCAGGTCCTGGTAAATATCCATCAGGTTTTCCGAAATACTGGCTATAACTGCTTCGTGTCCAAACTGAATATTCGGGTCGAAGACTTCATAAAAGTTATCGTTTTCATTCAGCAATGCAAGCCATTTCTGATGCAACACGTTGTAATCGAATTCGCTTACATATTTTTCAAGCTCCTCGTCTAAAACGCGCTCTGTTTGCGGCAACAATGCAGCTTTCAGGTAGAGCAGCGGAAGCAGTTTCTGCATTTTCTGCAGATTGGCTTCTGCCGGAATCCGGGCTACCTGTTCAACCGACTGGCAATATTCATTGGCCACGGTTACAAATTCAACAACATTTCTGGAATAAACTATTTCGAGAGAATTCATTGATACGATTTGAAAACTTGCAGCAAAAGTAAAAAAGATTTTCAAGAATGAATAATTACGTTCAGTGTGGGTTGAAACACTGCAATATCAGCCTGAAAATCAGTAGCGCATACAGATTTTACTATATGCACAATATTTACAATGTTCGGGAAACTGTGTTTGCTGAAAAATGTTGTTTTCCGAAAAAATTTCAGCCAGCAGATTTTTCAAATGTTCAACGAGTTCCTGTTTTATTTCGGTTAATGAAAAATCAGTTTTTTCGAATCGGATGTTTGGATTAAAATTTTCATCGAATAACTTCCGAAAACTGTAAATCACAGGTTTAACTTCCTGTTCACCGGTTTCATCGGATAAAATAAGTGCATAAACCAGTGCCTGAAGGATTTCCTTTTTCGGGTCTTTCTTTTCGCTGGCAAAAAGTTCAGCAATTGATTTAAAGGAAAGTGCAGAAACATTTCCGGTTTTGTAGTCGAGAATCCGCAAACTGCCGTTCACTCTGTCAACCCGGTCGATTGTGCCTCCCATCAGAATTTGCTGTGGGTTACCATCAATGGTTACTTCAAGCTTTGTCTGACTGCTTTTTTCGAGACTTACAATTTCAAAAGGAGCATATTTTGCATCGGTTTTTAAAAGCTGTTGCAGGTAGGTTTTCATGTTTTCGAAAAACAGCACTGTTTTTCCTTCAGGAATAAACTTTCCCTCAATTTCCGGCTGTTTCAGGTAAATCTTCCTGATTTTCCGAAGCAACAAATTGTCGGTAACTAACTTGTTTTCCAGTATTTTATCGATATCGGCCCGTGTAATTGTTTTACCCACAAAAGGTTGGTACAACTCTTCAAGCGTTTCGTGAAAAATGGTTCCGAAAATTGCGCCATCAATTTCCTCTTTCACCTCCTCGGGTTCGGGCAATTGGGCAATGTACCTGAAATAAAACCGCAGGCTGCATTGCAGGTAAGTATTAATTGCGCTCGGCGAAAGCGCTTTCCCCGATTGGTTATATTCGAGCAGTTGACGCGCTATTTCGGGTGTTGCCTTTACCAAAACCGGCTGAACCGGGTTGCTGGCAAACGAAAAACCAAGGTTCAGCTTTTCAGGCTGGTGCGGCGAATCAAAAAGCAACTGGTAACCGTAGCGACTCAGTTCTCCTGTGCCAATTCCATCTTTCACCACATTGTAGGTGGCCGTAATATTTTCGGCTCGCTGAATGAGGCGGTAAAAATAATAGGCATACATCGCATCCTGTTCATCAATGCCGGGTAAGCCAAAACCCTTGCGGATATTGGCCGGGATAAACGATGGAGCCGTTGAGGTGCGTGGCCATTTGTTTTCGTTGAGGCCAAGAATCACAAGGTTTTTAAAGTCAAGACATCGTGTTTCCAGAATTCCCATGAATTGCAGCCCTGCCAATGGTTCGCCTTCAAAAGATACAGTTTCGGAATTTAAATACTGCGTGAGCAAGCGAAAAAACACTGTATCGCTGATTTCGCGTTGTTGCTCAGTCACTACTTTTTTAATCAGCGCATCTAATTTTTCGATGGCGCTATATACCGAAAAAATAATCTCCTGAACGATGGAATCGTTGTCCTCTTCGGCTTTGTGTAATTTGAATATTTCGGATAAAACACCCAGAAAATAACCGCAATAATCGGCTGTTTTTATGGGTAATGTAAATATTTTACCGTGCAGCGGTGAAATTTGAAT
>DYSZ01000053.1 GCA_020726265.1 Draconibacterium orientale | reverse complement strand
TGGTGGCAATAACCACCTTTCCGAAACTCAAAAACCATCATTTCCCTTCTAAACTTGGCAAGAACTTGGCAAGAATGTAAAAACAAAAAAAGAGTCACAGAATATATCTCTGTAACTCTCTCATTTTTAGGTCTAAATTCCGTGGGCCCAGCAGGGCATGATCCTGCGACCCCCTGATTATGAGTCAGGTGCTACTAACCAACTGAGCTATAGGCCCTCAATATTTTAAGCTTCAAAAGAACTTTATTTTTCGGAGTGCAAGTTTACTACTTTGCTATTGAATTCACAAATAAAATTTCTGCGATTTTTCCAGATAGTTAATTTGATTGAGCTTCCCGAGGTATTCTGGTTTAGTTTCAGGTATTTTCGGTTACATTTGCAGCATCATCAAATATTCTTTCAAAAAAGACTGTTTGGTTATAAAGAAGGGCGAAGAGAGCGGGCTCGATGAAACCCTGGCAACCAACTGTTATACAACGGAAAAGGTGCCAATACCCGGCCGGAAACGGAATTATAATTTAAACGAAGTAAAATGTCGAAAATCAAAACCTACGAAGAAATTAACCGCAAACTGAAATCCGGTGAAGCAGTCATTCTAACTGCCGAGGAAGTGGCGAAAATGGCGCTCGAAAGTTCGCCCGAAGAGATTGTTGAAAAGGTTGATATTGTTACCACGGCTACTTTTGGCGCGATGTGCTCATCTGGTGCCATTATAAATTTTGGCCATGCTAATCCCCCTATCCGCATGGAAAAAATCAGGTTGAACGGAGTTCCTTGTTATGAAGGGCTTGCAGCCGTGGATTCGTACATTGGCGCCACTGCCTGCGACCCCGATAATTCGGAATATGGAGGGGCACATGTGATTCAGGATTTGCTGGAAGGTAAAGATGTGGTACTCGAAGCCTGGGCAAAAGGTACCGACTGCTACCCACGGAAGCACATCAAAACCACCATCAACATCAACACCATCAACGAGTTTATTCTTTTTAACCCGCGAAATGCCTACCAAAATTACAACGTGGCGGTGAACACCACCAAAAAGATGATTCACACCTATATGGGAACATTGTTGCCAAATATGCGCAACGCCACCTATTCAACTTCAGGCGAGTTAAGTCCGTTGTTGAACGACCCTGAGTTTCGTACCATTGGCATCGGCACACGTATCTTTTTGGGTGGAACACAAGGTTTTGTGGTTTGGCCGGGTACGCAATTTAATACCTCGAAACCTAAAAATGAACACGGAATTCCGGTTTCGAATGCCGCCACAATAGCAGTGATGGGTAACCTGAAAGAAATGTCTGCCGAATTCCTGCAAGCCGCCTATTTCGATAAGTATGGCGTGAGTTTATTTGTTGGAATTGGCATACCGATACCGATTCTCGATGCTGATATGGCAAAACGAGTGTCGATAAACAACAGTCAGATTGAAACCTCGGTTCTCGATTACGGGAGCGCCGGAACACCGAAACTTGGGCAGGTAACCTACGAAGAACTGCGTTCAGGTACCATCAAAATTGATGGGAGAAAAGTACGCACAGCCCCGGTTTCAAGCCTTTCGAAAGCACGAAAAATTGCCGAAGAATTAAAACTGTGGCTGCAAACCGGCGATTTTGAAATCAGCAAACCCGTGCAGATGTTCCCTCAAAATACTTCGTTAAAAGGCTTGAAAGAAACGGAGGTTAAACATGATTAAAAAACGATTTATTCTGAATTTTCCGCCCGACAGCGGCGACAAACCTTTCAGTTACCATTTGGTAAAAGATTACGATATCCGCATCAATATTCTGAAAGCCGAGGTTTACCCGGGTAAACGCGGAAGTTTACTACTCGAACTTCAGGGGAAAAAGGAGAATATTGAACAAGGAGTTGAATATCTGCGCAAACAAAATATTATTTGTGAGTCGCTTGAAAAGCGCATTCATTTTGAGGAAGAAAAATGCATCGATTGTGGCAACTGCACGGCGGTTTGTTTTGCCGGCGCACTTACAATGAACCGCGAAAACTGGAAACTGGAGTTCGATAAAAGCCAGTGTGTGGTTTGCGAACTTTGCATTCCTGCCTGTCCGCTTCACCTTTTTGAAATTGATTTTAAATGATACCTGATTTAAGTAAATTATTCCGGAAGACTTACGAAAAACGTACTTACCGGACGCAGTTCAATGTTGCACGGTTTCAGTCGTTTGAAGTAAAATATCTCGAAACCGATTTGTGGATTGGTATTGATACAGCTTCATTCAAAGAGGAGATGAAAGCTGTGGCTGCAGCAAAAACAGAGGAGTTGCGAAAAAAGCTGGACAAGTATATTGAAACTGAGCCCTTTTATAAAAAAAGCCTGAAGCCATTTTCTCCTTCAGAATCGGCACCTGACGAAGCAAAAGAAATGGCTGTAGTTACTGAAATTGTCGGCGTTGGACCAATGGCTGCAGTTGCCGGATTGTTTGCCCGCGAAGTGGGAGAAGCCATTTTACAGAACTTTTCGGTGGAGGAAATGGTTGTTGAAAACGGCGGCGACATTTTTGCTTTGATAAAAAACGAACTTGTGCTTTCGGTTTTTGCTGGCGAATCGCCACTCTCCGAGCGGATTGGATTAGTTCTTCCTGCGGAAACCGGGAAAATCGGTATTTGCACTTCGTCCGGAAATGTTGGCCCATCGATGAGTTTTGGGAAAGCCGATGCTGTGGTGGTGATTTGCAAAGATGCTGTTTTGGCCGATGCTTTTGCCACAGGTTTTGGTAATAAGGTAAAATCGCCAAACGATGTGGAGAAAGTAATAAACCAGTCGAAAAAATTTCCCGAAATCCTCTCGATGTTAATCGTTTGTGAGGATAAAGTTGGAATCAGGGGCGATTTTGAGATAAGGTTTTTGAAATAGAAGCCCCTCCCGGCCTCCCCAGGGGGAGGAGCAAGAATAAAAAACCTTAGAAAGTTAAATTATTATAACAAAGCCCTGAAGGGGCGAAATATTATAGCCCAGGGCAACACCCTGGGAAAATTAAAAGGAATAAAATGAACATTAAAAAAGATATACACCACGAGCTCAAAACCCGCGTGCTTGTAATGGATGGAGCGATGGGTTCGCTAATTCAGGAGTACAACCTTACCGATGCCGATTATCACGGGCAGCGGCTGAAGGATTTTCCATTTGACCAAAAAGGCAATAACGACATCCTTTCCATCACCCACCCTGGAATAATCAGGGAAATTCACCGTAAATACCTCGAAGCCGGAGCTGATATTCTGTTAACAAATACATTCAACGCTACGCGTATTTCTCAAGCCGATTATCATGCCGAGGAGTTTGTGTATGAAATGAACAAAGCTTCAGCAGAAATAGCTAAAGAGGAAGCTGAGAAATTCACAATAAAAAATCCTGAAAAGCCACGTTTTGTGGCGGGTTCATTAGGTCCAACCAACAAAACTCTTTCACTTTCACCCGATGTAAACGACCCCGGTTATCGTGCTGTTACCTTCGACGAAATGAAAAGTGCCTATCGCGAACAAGTGGAAGGATTGCTGGATGGTGGTGTTGATTTACTGCTGATTGAAACTATTTTTGACACGCTGAATGCAAAGGCAGCAATTTTTGCAATCGAAGAAGCGCTGGAAGCCCGCAATATAAGGCTTCCGCTGATGATTTCAGGGACAATCACCGATGCCAGCGGCCGTACACTTTCGGGACAAACATTAGAGGCTTTTCTCAATTCGGTTTCGCATATCGATTTGCTCAGTATCGGGCTTAACTGTTCGCTCGGAGCTACCGATTTGCGTCCCTATGTAAAAGAACTTTCAAAAAAGGCACCGTTTCACATCAGCGCGCATCCAAACGCCGGGCTGCCCAACCAGTTTGGCAAATACGATGAAACGCCCAAAATCATGGCCGGATATATCAAAGATTATCTCGACAATAACTTTGTAAATATTATCGGGGGTTGCTGTGGTACCACACCAGAACACATTCACGAGTTTGCTATGCTGGCGGAGCATGCCAAACCGCACATGGTCAACAAAGCTGATGCAAGTACGCGTTTGAGCGGTCTCGAACCTGTAACTATTACAGAATTCACTAATTTTGTGAATATCGGCGAACGATGCAACGTGGCCGGTTCACGTAAATTTGCACGGCTGATTGTCGAAAAGAAATATGAAGAAGCGCTTTCAATTGCACGTGCACAGGTTGAAGAAGGTGCGCAGGTTATCGATGTAAATTTCGATGATGCCATGCTCGATGCCGAAAAAGAGATGGTTACATTTCTGAATCTGTTAATGGCCGAACCTGATATTGCAAAACTGCCGGTAATGATTGACTCATCGAAATGGAAAGTGATTGAGTCTGGTCTGAAATGTTTGCAAGGCAAGGCAATTGTAAACTCAATCAGTTTAAAAGAGGGAGAAGACGTATTTATTCAACAGGCAAAAACCATAAAACGATTTGGTGTCGCCGTTGTGGTAATGGCTTTCGACGAAAAAGGCCAGGCCGACAACATCGAACGACGCAAGGAAATCTGCACCCGCGCCTACAAAATACTGACTGAAAAGGTAACATTTCCACCTCAGGACATCATATTCGACCCGAATGTACTCACCATTGGAACCGGAATGGAAGAGCATAGCAATTACGCTGTCGATTTCATTGCTTCGGTGAGATGGATAAAGGAACACCTGCCACACGCCAAAACCAGTGGTGGAATCAGCAATGTTTCGTTTTCGTTCCGCGGAAACGACAAGGTGCGAGAAGCCATGCATTCAGTTTTTTTGTTTCATGCCATCAAAGCCGGGCTTGACATGGGAATTGTAAACCCGGGAATGTTACAGATTTATGATGAAATTCCAGCCGAACTTCTGGAAAGAACTGAAGATTTGGTATTGAACCGTCGTGCTGATGCTACCGAAAGGTTGCTCGAATTTGCTGAAAGCATAAAATCAAGCGGAGCCAAAGAGGAGAAAGTAAACGAGTGGCGCGAACTACCGCTGGAGAAACGCATCGAACATGCTTTGGTAAAGGGATTCCCTGAATTCGTGGATGAAGATATGACCGAAGCAGTATTGAAATATCAGCCTACACTTAATATTATCGAAGGTCCGCTGATGGACGGGATGAATGTGGTTGGCGAATTGTTTGGCGCCGGGAAAATGTTTTTGCCGCAGGTGATTAAATCGGCAAGGGTAATGAAGAAAGCTGTAGCTTACCTGTTTCCATACATTGAGGCCGACAAATTGAAAAACAATACATTCGATAACCGGAAAAAAATACTGATGGCCACGGTGAAAGGCGATGTGCACGACATCGGGAAAAACATTGTGGGCGTGGTTCTTAGTTGTAACAACTACGATATCATCGATTTGGGTGTGATGGTTCCCACCGAAAAAATACTGGATACCGCCATCAAAGAAAATGTGGATGTGATTGGGTTGAGCGGTTTGATAACGCCATCGCTTGAAATTATGGTCGATATTGCCAAAGAAATGGAGCGCCGGAAAATGAATATCCCTGTGCTGATTGGCGGGGCAACCACTTCAAAAATTCATACAGCAGTTAAAATCGAACCTGAATATTCGTATCCAGTTATTCATGTGAAAGACGCGTCGCTGGCGGTGAATGTGGTTGCGAACCTCATCGCAAAAAATACTGGATATATTGAATCGGTAAAATCGGAATATGCCGAAATTCGTTCATTTCAGGCACTGCGGAAACCCAAGGAATACCTGACTTTGGAAAAGGCGCGGGCGAATAAATTTCAAATCGACTGGGAGAATACGCCAATTTACAAACCCAATTTCACCGGGGTGAAACAATTGATTGACTTTCCGCTGGAGGTTTTGCGCGAATACATCGACTGGACATTCTTCTTCATTACCTGGGGTTTGAAGGGCCATTATCCGCATATTTTCGACGACGCCCAGCAAGGCGAAGAAGCCAGAAAACTGTATGCCGAAGCCAATGAATTTCTGAATGAAATTATTGAAAACAAGATGTTGCAGGCCAACGCTGTTTTTGGCATCTGGCCTGCAAATGCCGATGGCGACGATGTAATTTTATACGAAAATGAAACCCGCCAAAAAGAAATCGGACGGTTTTACCATATCAGGCAGCAGGAAAAGAAAAAAGAGGGGAAGAACCTTTGTCTGAGCGATTTTGTTGCCCCGCTTGAATCGGGAAAAATTGATTACTGCGGAGGTTTTGCGACAACCGGCGGAATTGGAATTGAAAAATGGAAAGACCAGTTCCGCGCCGAACATAACGACTACAAAGCCATCATGCTCGAAGCACTGGCCGACAGGCTGAGCGAGGCTTTTGCCGAGTGGTTGCATCTTGAAGTCAGGAAGAATTACTGGGGTTATGTACCCGATGAAAACCTTTCAATGGATGATCTTTTAAAAGTTAATTACCAGGGAATCCGTCCTGCAATCGGGTATCCGGCTTGTCCTGAACATGCTGAAAAGCAAAATCTTTTCAGGCTTTTAAATGCCGAAGAAGTGGGAATTACTTTAACAGAACATTTTGCAATGTACCCGAATGCTTCGGTTTCGGGCGAATTTTTTGTTCATCCTGAATCGCGCTATTTCAGTCTCGAAAAAATTGGCCGCGATCAGGTTGCCGATTATGCCCGCCGCAAAGGCGAAACAGTTGAATTTATAGAGAAGTTCTTACCTACAAATCTGAATTACAAGTAAAAGCGGGAGGAAGCTTCTTTCCTGCCCTCCCTTTTGAGACGAAGACAGTATCTTCTACGATATCCTTACCTTGAAAATCTAAAGTTGTATTTTAGATTTTCAAGGTAATTTTTGATGTATAACCTTGAAATCCTAAAGTTACGATTTAGAATTTCAATATTAGAGGAATATAAATTCAGTTATAAAAGGGTCTTTTATTAGTTTTGCGGAGAATATAAATAGTAAAAGTGATGGCAAAAAAATCAGGTAACCTTGGAAGTAAAATTCTTTACTTTATCCTCGGAATGTTGGCAATGCTGATTCTCGACATGATTTTTCACTTCAATAATTCGGTGAAAGACAAGTTGGATAATGAGTTGAACAAAGCTCAGCAAAAAATAGAGGATGTGATTAAATAGCAGAAAATGAAAGTTATAGACATAATACAAAACGCAGGTAAAACAGTTTTTTCGTTTGAGCTACTGCCCCCAATGAAAGGAAACGATGCAGGTAAATTGTTTCAAACCATTGAAAGTCTGACAGAATTCGACCCGAAATACATAAACATTACCACCCATCGCGATGAGTTGGAGTTTAAAGAAATGCCCGATGGTTCGATAGTAAAACGAACTGTTCGCAAGCGCCCCGGCACGGTTGCCATTGCCGCATCCATTCAGCACAAATACGGAATTCCGGTGGTTCCGCATATTCTTTGTGGCGGGTTCTCGAAAAGCGAAACCGAACATGTTTTAATCGACCTTAATTTCCTCGGAATTAGAAACGTACTTGCTTTGCGGGGCGATGGAATCAAAGGGCAACATGTTTTTCAACCTGAAAAAAATGGTCATGCAAATGCAAATCAGCTCGTTCAGCAAATTAAAGATTTAGGTAAAGGGAAATATCTTGAAGAAGACCTGAAAAATAATGCTCCGCTCGAATTTTGCATCGGCGTTGCCGGCTACCCTGAAAAACATTTTGAGGCGCCAAATATGGAACAGGACCTGCTTTACCTGAAACAAAAAGTAGATGCCGGTGCCGATTATATTGTTACCCAGATGTTTTTTGATAACCAGGACTATTTCGATTTTGTAAAAAAATGCAGGGAAGCCGGAATCAGCGTACCCATAATTCCCGGGTTAAAACCGATTAACCTGCTAAACCAATTGACGGTGCTTCCAAAAATTTTCAGCATCGACATTCCGATGGAACTTGCCAAAGCGCTGGCTCAATGTAAAAACAACGACGAATCAGCAAAAGTGGGTACAGACTGGACTATTCAGCAGGCAAAAGAACTTGTTGCGCAGAATGTACCTTCGCTGCATATTTATACTTACGGAGTTTCTGATAATGTAAAAGAAATTGTGAAGGCGGTATTTTAGGAAAGATATGAGATGTTGAGATTTGAGTAGTGAGACAAGAAACAGCCCCGAAAATCCTTGATTTTCGGGGCTGTTTCTTATTCCTTCCAAGACAGGGTTAGGTGGGGCTTCTTTTTAATTTCCCATTTTTACCTGACTGTTGATTTTATCGTTTTCAGCTTGCTTATTCAATTTCAACGAATAAATCATGGCTTCAACCTGTTGCAGGTAATTGCGTTTGTCTTTGCTGGGTGCATAAACATACCCGAAAGCAGAAACCACACGCTGGTTTGCAGCATCAAGTTCATCAAGCGAAATATAGGGTCCTCCCATGAAGTCGTTTTCGAGTGCCCACATTCCACGCATTTCGGTAGCATAGTTTTTATTGTGTTCGGTAACTTTAAAAAGTGGGTCGATGCTTTTTTCGGTGGCCATATAACTTCCTTCAACCGAACCAGCAACAAATGCATTTAAAACACTGTCGCGTTTGGCGATGAGGTAATTGGTTGTAAAAGTGGAATCCGATTCATACGGAAAGGTAAACAATATTATTCCCTGCGAAATCTCCGGAGTTTCGTACCGATACCAGATAAAATCCTGTTTCTGCATGGCAATAACAAAACCGGGAGGTACTTTCATGGTAACACCAAAATCGCGGTTGAGGATGTTATACACTGTTTTCTCGTAATACTTTTCGTAATTGGCGGTAATACGCTTTTTCTCTGCCTGTAAATAGTAGGAAAGAATTTTGCCACTGTTTTCGTTAAATACAGATTCAAACTGAGCAACGTTTTGCGCTTTAATTTCAACCACAGCCTGAGGATAAGCCCAGGCGTTTTCCTTAATTATCATTTCTGGTTTCAGCACGGTTGATGAGATTGTAACCTGCATAATATTCCGGTTACTTTTAAATATTTTCTGAAATGCATTCGGCGGAATATTGATGATATCAAATAGTGGCTCTTCCTGTGGTAGTCCGTATTGAAACTGGGCTAAAGTTCCGCGGATCAATTCACCTGGGTTGCCGTTCCATGAGTCTTCAGAGATTACCACAACCAAGTCGTTTGCCTTCCCCGAAATATTGGTGTGTAAAACAGGTGCATCGTTCTTGCACGATTGTATTGCAAAAAGCAGCAACAAGATTGCGACAGCTTTTTTAATCAGTGACTTCATTATTTTCCGGTTTAAAAATTTCAGCGCTAACAACTACAAATATCTTACCAATCCGAAATAAAAAATCCCGCTACTGAAACTCAGCAACGGGATTATTCCGGAATAATTATTCATTATTATTTTTCAATCTTTTCATTGCCAGGCTTGGCTTCGCCACCATCTTCTTCGCCTTTGCTTGCAGCCTTGAATTCCCTCATCCCTTTGCCAAGTCCTTTCATCAGTTCCGGTATTTTACGACCGCCAAAAAGCAGAACAACAATAACCAGAATAATGATTACTTCCTGTGGCCCAACTATACCTGCCGTTATAAATAAATTCATGTTATTATATTAAAATTGGTTTACGTGCAAAAATAGACTTTTTTTAATTCAGAATGTCCCGTTAATCATTTTTATTATGTCGTTGGCATTTGCATAAAGTACCAGTGCCAAGAGCAGTACCATTCCTGCAATCTGGGCATATTCCAGAAACTTTTCGCCAGGTTTACGTCCGGTGATTATTTCTCCCAACAGAAATACCACGTGTCCGCCATCGAGTGCCGGAATTGGCAACAGGTTCATTATGGCGAGGATTATCGAAATAAACGCTGTCATGTTCCAGAAAGCGTACCAATCCCAGCTACCAGGAAAAATATTACCGATAGTTGCAAATCCGCCCAGCGATTCGTAGGCTTTTGTTTCTTTTTTAAAGAACAGACGGAATTGTTTCAGGTAATCGGTTGATGTACGCACACCACGTTTTATGCCTGCCGGAATTGATTCGAAAAAACCATATTCAATGGTTTTATATTCAAACATGTCAGGATTGATGAATGCCACCGCAAACCCGATTTTTCCCTCTTCCGAAACTACTACTTCTTTTTGAAGTGGTTGTCCGTCACGAATCATATCGACAAGTATCACCTGCCCTTTTTTAGCAAAAAGGTAATCGGTAAATTCATCGTAATACTGAAACCTGAGACTGTCGGCACCCACAAAAATGTCCTCCTTTTTTAAGCCTGCTTTATCGGCTGGCGATTCTTTTTCGATTCGACCGATTTTTATCTCGAAAGGCATTCGGGGTGAAATTACCGACTTACTTTTGAGTAACAACGCCAAATCGGCATCGTTGATTTCAACATCGGTTTTTTGTCCGTTTCTTTCAACCTGTACTGTTTTTGCATTATCAAGTACAATGGTTGGAATTACAGCCGAAAAATTTTCAACAATTTGATTTTCAACGCTCAGGATTTTATCTCCGTTTTGAAATCCGATTTCTTTTCCGGTTTCATTAACCGAAATACCATATTTTACATTAGCTGTTGGCAGGTACGATTCGCCCCAGGCATACAATATCCCGATGTAAATTATCATCGCAAACAGAAAATTCATCATCACACCACCAAGCATAATCAGCAAACGCTGCCAGGCTGGTTTTGAGCGGAATTCCCAGGGCTGAGCCGGTAGTTTCATGGCTTCTTTGTCCATCGATTCGTCAATCATCCCCGAAATTTTAACGTAACCACCCAGCGGAAGCCAGCCAACTCCATATTCGGTTTCACCCTTTTTCATTTTAAACAGCGAAAACCAGGGGTCAAAAAACAGGTAAAATTTTTCCACACGCGTTTTAAAAAGGCGGGCAAACATAAAATGCCCGAATTCGTGCAGAATTACGAGTATTGAAAGACTAAGTAGCAGTTGTGCAGTTTTTATCAGTATTGTCTCCATTCAGTAGTATTGTTCTTATATTTTGCTTTCAATCAACAACTTTGTTATTCTTCTTGTTTCTGTGTTTGTTGTAACCAAATCGTCGAGGCCTGATTTTTCAATCCAAGTTGCCTTTCCCATTGCTTTTTCAATGATTTCGGGCATTTGCAGAAAAGAAATCTGCCGGTTTAAAAAAGCTTCAACAACAACTTCGTTGGCTGCATTCAAAACACAAGGCATGTTTCCGCCGATATTTATGGCTTCGAAAGCGAGTGCAAGGTTACGAAAAATTTTTGTATCCGGTGGTTCGAAAGTCAGCGTGGGGTATTCGGTAAAACTAAACCGGGGAAAATTGTTCTTTATCCTTTCCGGAAATCCAAGTGCGTATTGAATCGGCAGTTTCATATCCGGAAGTCCCATTTGTGCTTTTACCGAACCATCTTCAAACTGAACCATGGAGTGAATTATGGATTGCTGATGAACCACAACTTCGATTTTCGACGACGGAACTCCAAACAACCAGTGGGCTTCTATCATTTCAAAACCCTTGTTCATCAAGGTTGCCGAGTCGATGGTAATTTTAGCGCCCATGTCCCAGTTGGGGTGGTTCAACGCATTGTCAACCGTAACGTGCTGAAGCTCTTCAATCGATTTTCCGCGGAATGGGCCACCTGAACAGGTGAGCAGAATTTTTTCAATCGGATTCATAAATTCTCCGGTAAGGCATTGGAAAATGGCCGAATGTTCTGAATCGACAGGTAAAATTGCCACCTGATTTTCAAGCGCAGTTTTGGTGATGATTTCGCCTGCAACAACCAGTGTTTCCTTGTTGGCAAGTGCAATATTTTTCTTGGCTTTTATCGCATGGTAAGTGGGTAACAGCCCGGAGTAGCCAACCATTGCCGTGAGAACAATATCGATAGACTCCATTTGCACCACCTGGTTCAATGCCTCGGTACCTGCATAGATTTTTATGGGTTCATTTTTAAGTGCTTCGGTAACATAGTTGTATTTTTCGGGGTTGGCAATTACCACGGCATTGGGCTGAAATTGTTTTGCCTGCACAATCAGCAAATCGACATTGTTGTTGGCGGTTAAAACCTCCACTTCAAACTTGTCAGGATTTTGCTGAATCACTTCCAGCGCCTGGGTTCCGATGGAGCCGGTTGACCCGAGAATGGCAATTCGTTTTTTCATAAGTTAAAAATCGATATACTGTTGAGGATTAATGGCTTTTCCGCGGTGCCAGAGTTCGAGATGCAGGTGCGGACCAGTTGTCAATTCGCCCGAATTCCCGATAATTGCAACCGGTTCTCCGGCTTTAATCCGGTCGCCGACCGATTTCAGCAACTCAGCATTGTGTTTGTACACCGAAACAAGGTCAGCTTCGTGCTGAACATATATTACATATCCGGTTTCGAGCGTCCACCCCGAGAAAATCACGGTTCCATCGGAAACCGAACATATTCGGGCATTGGGCTCACTTACCAAATCAACACCAAAATGGTCGGTAGCCGGGTTAAAAGCATTGGTAACAATACCTTTCACAGGAACAAAAAAATGCATCTGGCTGATTTCGTTACGGCGCGTTGTGTTCCCCTGCATCGACAAGCTGAGCTGTTCATCAAGCAGTTCGTCCTGAAATACCGAATCGTGGTTATACTGGTTGAATTTTACATTCATTAAACCTCCGGCCGAGTCAGCCGAAAGCGTATCGTACGAAACATTACCCGAAACAACTGCCTTAATTCCTTCAAAAAATGCATCACGTTTCGCCAGTTCAACTTCAAGCGAATCGATTGTTAACACGTTGTTTACCATCATCTGGCGCTGCTTGGCGTTTGGATAGCCCGGTATATATTCCCGCAATGGAGTGGCGGCAATCAGAAAGGTAACCAACATTACAATCACCATCGAAACAATGGCCGCTGCTGCAAGCACTTTTAACCGGTTAAGTTTGATGCTCCAAACCGATTGAAAAGTTGAATCGTTGAAAATGGTTAACCTGTAGTGGTCTTTTAATTTGCTGATAAAGTTGCGTTTCCTGATTTCTCCCACAACAAAAAATTTTATTAAGGTGCAAATTTAGAAAGAAAAGGAAAACATCGCTTTCGTTTTCAGTTTTTTAACCTCTTATAAAATACTAATCGAAACCAGGTTGTTTTAACATCAGAGATTAAACCCATACTCAGTTTGTAATGAATTGGATTAAACCCGAACTCATTTAAAATTCTGAAGGGTAAAAACTTTGATAGCAGTTTTTGGTTTATAACAGACATAAATCACAAAACATTGCTGTTTGAAAATTTATATTTGCGAATTCCATTAAAAAGATAATACGAATGAGAAAGTTAAACTTAGTGATTTTATTGACCGTGTTATTCAGCGGTTGGGCAGTTGCCGACGAGGGAATGTGGCTTCCTTCGCTTGTTCATAAACTGAATATCAGCGACATGAAGAAAATGGGGCTCGAACTGAGCGCCGAAGAAATTTACAGTATCAACGGTTCGAGTCTGAAAGATGCAGTTGTAGCGCTCGACCGTGGCGGTTGCACCGCCGAACTTGTGTCTAAAGACGGACTGCTTTTAACCAACCACCACTGTGGTTATGGCGAAATTCAAAAACATTCGAGTGTTGAACATGATTACCTGCGCGACGGTTTTTGGGCGATGAGCCGTAAAGAAGAACTGCCAAATCCGGGTAAATCGGTTACTTTTTTAGTGAGTGTTGAGGAGGTTACCGACCAGGTTTTAGCTGGAATCACTGATAAAACAACCGAAGAAGAGAGAGCAAAAAAAGTACGCGAAGTTTCGGCCGAACTTGAAAAGAAGGCCAAAGGCGATACACACTACGAAACTTATGTCCGTAGCTTTTTCAATTCGAATAAATACTACCTTTTTGTAACTGAAACTTTTAAAGACATCCGTTTGGTTGGCGCACCACCGCAGTCGCTGGGTAAATTTGGCGGCGATACCGACAACTGGATGTGGCCACGCCATACCAACGACTTTTCGATGTTTCGCGTGTATTGTGACCCCGATGGCAAACCTGCTGATTATGCAGAAAATAATGTCCCTTACCAGCCAAAACACTTTTTGCCAATTTCGCTGAAAGGTGTTGAAGAAGGCGATTATGCAATGGTAATGGGATATCCGGGTCGTACAACCCGCTACGAAACTTCGTTTGGTGTAAAAAATACGATGGAAGTTACCAACAACGTTCGCATCGATGTGCGCGAAAAACTGCTGAACATTTGGGGCGATTACATGACTACAAGCCAAAAAGCGCGCATTCAGTATTCTTCGAAATATGCACGCAGCTCGAACTACTACAAATACAGCATCGGGCAAAACAAAGCACTCGACCGTTTAAAAACCATCGATAATAAAGTAGCCATTGAAAAAGAATTTACCCAATGGGTAAATGCCAGTGGTGAGCGTACTGCAAAGTACGGAAATGCGCTTCCGATGATAGAAAAATCGTTTAACAACAAAGAACTCAACATAGCCAACGCCTACATGCGCGAAGCGCTTTTAAGTGGTCCGGAGATTTTTATGTATGCTTACCGCGCGCAGGCTTTGACCGAACTGCTCGAAAAACCCGAGGAGAACAAGGAGAAAATAGACAGGCTGGTTGGTACAATTAAAAGCGGCATGGACAACTATTTTAAAGATTACGATGCTGCAACCGATCAAAAAGTTACTGCCACACTGTTTAAATTGTATGCCGACAGAAATTCACAGCAATATCAACCAACTATTTTTGCAACCATTCAGAAAAAATACAAAGGCGATTACAACAAATTTGTTAAAGCACTTTTTGAGAATACAGTTTTCGACAGCAAAGAAGAATTAGCTGCGTTTTTAGAAAAACCAACTGCCAAAGCGCTTAAAAAAGATATGGCTGTATCAACGGCGGCTGATATCTTTACCAAATACAGGGAGTTAAGTGAAAAGGCTGCAGAAAGTCAGAAAATGAAAACCGTTGGTGACAGGCTTTTTGTTGCCGGTTTAATGGAAATGCAACCCGACAGGGTTTTCTACCCCGATGCCAATTCAACCATGCGTTTAACCTACGGACAGGTGTTAGAATTTGAACCACGCGATGGTGTTACCTACAATTACTATACAACAGCAAAAGGTTATCTTGAAAAAGCAATTCCGGGTGATGACGAATTTGATGTGCCGGCAAGAATGACTCAATTGCTTATTGATAAAGACTACCGCCGGTATGCTGCAAAAGATGGCGAATTACGCGCATGCTTTATCACAAACAACGATATTACCGGTGGAAACTCTGGCAGCCCGGTGATTAATGCCGAAGGCGAACTGATTGGCATTGCCTTCGATAGCAACTGGGAAGGTGTAAGCGGCGATATCGCCTTCGAACCCGATTTTCAGCGTTGTGTGAATGTCGATATCCGTTTTGTACTTTGGGTAATCGATGTATATGCCGGTGCCGGTCATTTGGTTGACGAAATGAAAATTGTTCAGTAAAAACCTCCACCTGGCTCCCCCGGGGTGAACGAGACAAATTTATAAAGTAAGATTCCCTGTCAGTTTTGGCGGGGAATTTTGTTTTCCGTAATGATAAGTATTTCTTGTCGTATTTTAACTCACTCACCCCAAGCCACCTTAAGGTGTCTTTTCCCCTCTCTTTGTAAGAGAGGGGCAGAGTTCACCCGATATAAATCGGGAGAACTCAGGGTGAGTGAAGATATTGAAATATGACATTTTATCTTTCACATTTCTTATAGTCCTGTGAAAATGAATTGCAGTTTGCTTTTTCCGGATTTTACTAACTACTTTGTACTAATAACTCAGTACTGAAAAATAAATGGCTGCAACAAGAATAACAATTTACACGGATGGAGCTGCCCGCGGGAATCCCGGGCAGGGTGGTTACGGTGTGGTTTTACTGTCGGGTGAACACCGCAAAGAGATTTCGGGCGGGTTTAACCACACCACAAATAACCGGATGGAATTACTTGCTGTGATTGTTGCACTTGAGGCATTGAAAATACCAGCGTGCGACGTTACGATTTACACCGATTCGCGCTACGTTGCCGATGCGGTGAACAAAGGCTGGTTGTTCGACTGGGTAAAAAAACGATTCAAAGACAAAAAAAATCCTGATCTGTGGCTCAGGTTTCTGAATATCTATAAAAAGCACAACGTGAAATTTGTGTGGGTAAAAGGCCATGCCAACAACCCGCTGAATGAGCGTTGCGATGAACTGGCAGTGGCAGCATCGCTGCACCCGGGGTTACCACCCGATACTGGTTATCAGCCGGAATAAAAAAAAAGCGGGTTAACCCGCTTTTAAACGCTGAATGCCTGCGTCATTCAGTTTATCTTCTGCGTATTCACGCGTAATGTGCAAATGCTCAATTTTTTCGGAGGGCGAATAAAACATGGCGTCGTTCATGATGTTTTCGCAAATCGACCGGAGACCACGTGCCCCAAGTTTAAACTCCACCGCCTTATCCACAATATAATCCATCGCCGGCTCATCAAACTCAAGTTTAATCCCATCGATGGCAAAAAGCTTTTTGTATTGTTTTACGATTGAATTTTTCGGATCAGTTAAAATACTGCGGAGTGTATCCCGGTCCAGTGGGTTAAGGTATGCAAGTACCGGAAGCCTGCCAATGATTTCAGGAATCATACCAAACGATTTTAAATCCTGTGGAGCAATATACTGTAAAAGATTCTCGCGTTCAATGCGGTCAACATCTTTTGCAGCGCTGTACCCAATCACTTTTGTATTAAGCCGGTTGGCAATTTTACGTTCAATTCCATCAAAAGCACCTCCACAAATAAACAGAATGTTTTTTGTATCCACTGGAATGAGCTTTTGTTCGGGGTGTTTGCGACCACCCTGCGGCGGAACATTCACAACAGAACCTTCGAGCAGTTTCAGCAATCCTTGCTGAACGCCTTCGCCCGAAACATCGCGCGTAATTGACGGGTTGTCGCCTTTGCGGGCAATCTTGTCAATCTCGTCGATAAAAACTATTCCGCGTTCAGCTGCTTCCACATTGTAATCGGCAGCCTGGAGCAACCGGGTGAGCAAACTTTCGATGTCTTCTCCCACATAACCGGCTTCGGTTAAAACAGTAGCATCGACAATGGTAAACGGAACATGCAACATGCGGGCAATGGTTCTGGCCAGCAAGGTTTTGCCGGTTCCGGTTTCACCCACAAGAATGATATTTGATTTTTCGATTTCAGTTTCGTCGGCATCAATTGCCTGTTTTAACCTTTTGTAATGGTTGTAAACCGATACAGAAAGTATTTTTTTAGCATGATCCTGTCCAATTACATACTGGTCTAGAAATGCCTTTATTTCCTGAGGTTTCATCAGTTTCACCCCACTCAGGTCGAAATTACTGTCTTTCCGGGATTCTTCCTGAATGATGGCGTGAGCCTGTTCGGCGCAGCGGTCGCAAATGTGCCCGTCAATACCTGCTATCAGCAGGCTGACTTCGTTTTTTTCACGTCCGCAAAACGAACATTTATCCGATTTAAATTTATTCGACATTATTTTTTATTTCTAACCAAAACTTCGTCAATCATACCGTATTTCACGGCTTCTTCAGCGGTCATCCAGTAGTCGCGGTCGGCATCTTTTTCAACCTGTTCAATCGCCTTACCCGAGTGATGCGAAAGAATTGCATATAATTCGGCTTTAATTTTCATGATTTCGCGAACGGTGATTTCGAGTTCAGATGCCTGTCCCGATGCACCTCCCATGGGTTGATGAATCATTACGCGTGAGTGTTTCAGCGCAGTACGTTTTCCTTTTGTACCAGCTGTGAGCAAAACTGCAGCCATCGACGCAGCCATCCCGGTACAAATTGTAGCTACATTAGCAGTAATATACTGCATGGTATCGTAAATACCGAGACCTGCGTGAACCATTCCACCGGGAGAATTAAAATAAATCTGAATATCTTTTTTGGGGTCAGTCGATTCGAGGAAAAGCAACTGTGCCTGAATGATGTTGGCTACCAAATCGTCAATCGGAACACCCAAAAAGATGATGCGGTCCATCATCAACCGGGAAAAAACATCCATTGATGCCACGTTTAACTGGCGTTCCTCAATAATGGTGGGCGATATATAACTGCCGTACAATGAGGCATACCTGTCGAGATTTAAACTGCTGAAACCAGCATGTTTTACTGCGTATTTTCTGAATTCGTTGTTATTGTCCATATTATTTGCTTTTAAAAAAAGTAACTCTGTAAGTTTCGTTTTTAACGAGTTACAAAGTTACAAAAAGTTTGTTTGCTGCTTCGACCAGCAAAATGTTATTTGGTGCAGCCGTTAACCGGCTTTTTGCTTACTGCATCATTTGATTAAAATCTTCCTGAGAAACAGGTGTTTCCTGAAGCGTTACCTTATCCTTAACAGCTTTCACCACTTTGTCTTCGTACAGCCGTTTGTAAATGCGTTCTTTTTCCTCTTCTTTTTCAAGAATCATTTTTGCAAACGAATCGAGCTGTTCCTGCGGAATATCGTAAATTCCGTACTGGTTGTACTGTGCACGCGCCATTTCGGTGGCAAATGCATGGGCTTCTTCTGGTATTACCTTAATCTCATTTTCTTTGATAATGGTATCTTTAATCAGCTGCCAGCGTAAATCAACCAGAAAATCGTCGAACTCTTTTTCGATTTGCTCTACTGCAAGTTCTTTATTAATTGCAACAAGCCAGCGTTTTAAAAAGTTTTCGGGAAGCTGCAAATTAGAATCTGCCAACAATTTGTCTCGTGTATCAACGGCAAATTTCTGGTTCGATGAGTAAACGAGATTGGCTTCAATTTCAGTTCTGATGCGGTTTCTGAAGTCCTCAACAGTTTTGACGTCTGTTTCCTCGCCATACAATTTTTTAAACAGTTCCTCGTCGAGGCTGGCTTCTTCAAATTTCAGCACTTCGGTAATTGTATAGCTAAAGTTACTGTTCAGTACTTCGGCTTCTTCCTTTTCAATATTAAGTAAATGTTTTATTTCATGACGGTTTTCGAAAGCCACAACCGGGTCGAAAACAACCACATCGTCTTTTTTCTTGCCGATGAAGCTATTTTTAATCTCTTCGTTTTTAATCAAATCGATGGCCACAGCAACACTTTTTGGCTGAATGCCGTTTTCAACGGGTTCGCCTTTTTCGTCAAGCTGAACAAAATCGCCGCGAACAGTACTGTTTTCTTTCACTACTTCGTCCGGAACATTTTCTCCGAGCTGGGTTTTTGCCATTTCAACCTGTTTGTCTATGGCTTCCTCCGATGCTGAAATCTGGTAATAAGGAAAAACATCGTTTTTGCTGAGGTCAAGATTTACTTTTGGCGCCAGTGCAATGTCGAAATCGAATTCAAAATTTTCATCGGTCTCCCAATTGATTTTTTGCTGTAATTCTTCGTTTGGCAACGGTTCTCCTAAAATGTGGAGTTTTTCATCCACTAGGTATTCCGACAGTTTTTGTGAAAGCAGTTTATTTACTTCATCAACCATTACCGGTACGCGAAACCTTCTTTTGATAATTGAATCGGGTACTTTTCCTGGTCTGAAACCCGGAATAGAAGCCTTTTGGCGGTACCCTTTCAATTGTTCGGCAACGGTTTTTTCATAGTCAGCTTTTTCGATGTTAATTTTCAGAACTGCATTCAGTTCATCGGTATTTACCCTTGTAATGTTCATGATGACGATATATTTTAATCTTACTAAAACCCAAAAACAAACGCCAACACTTCCGTTAAGAAGGTCGGCGGTTTTTCGTGCGGGCAAAGGGACTCGAACCCCCACGCCGTAAGGCACCAGATCCTAAGTCTGGCGCGTCTGCCAGTTCCGCCATGCCCGCAAAATTGCGGCGCAAAGGTAACTAAAAATTTTAAATACAATAGAGTATTGTAACTCATGCCATTAATTCGGCGAGTATTTTTTTCAGGGTAATAAATTGTAGCAAGTTGCGG
>DYSZ01000052.1 GCA_020726265.1 Draconibacterium orientale | reverse complement strand
ATCCTGTTTCACCCTTTCCTTAACAGCGCCTCTCTCAACAACCGTTAATTCCTTTTTGGTTTTGCCATATAACTCCTGCGCGTAAAAATCATACAGAAATTCAGCGCGATAGTGCATAAAATCGGTTGAAAAGTCGGGTCCCATATATGCTCCCATACCCAGCAAAGTTCCCCAGTCCATTAAATCGAACTGCTGAAAATAACCTTTCCCGGCAACCACATCCTCGTACGTGTATAACACTTCACCACTCACAGACTTAACTGTTTTTGGTATTGGCGGCACTTCTTTCTGCAAATTTGCCGTGTAGTAAATCAGCATTGTTACCATAAACAATGCAATAATCCAAAAGCCGGTGTACAATCCTTTCCGACTCATAAACTTGTCAAGTAAAGAACTCTTTTCCATGTATTTAACTTTAAAAGTTAGTGTACTTTATTAACTTGATTCTATTTCTTCAGGCACTTTTCAGTAAACTGATTTGAGTAAATTATTTTGCCAACGCAAGCGCTTTGGGAAAAAGAATGTTGTTTTCGAGATGAACATGGGAATGCAAATCATCTTCAAACTGTTCGAGGAGTTGAAAAGCAACACGATAAGTATTACATGCGTCTTCGGGCAGCTTGTATCCACCGGTAATCCGGTTGATATTATCCATGGCACCGCCGGCAAAATCATGCTCGCCAAACATTCTTGTGATTTCAGTTTCAACTGTTTTTTTTGCTTTTGACTGATTATCATCAATTACTTTTTTGATAGCGGGAAAAAGAACTTCCTCCTCGTTTTTCAAGTGTTGCATAAGTTCAGCATTGATTTTATCGAAAAGATCGGCAACTTCAATTAATTCAGGATGGTTTATGCCATGAACATCAGCAATTTTCTGTGTGTAAAAAATCAGTTCGGGCAATGTTTTCAAAACGAATTTGTGATGTGTGTTCACAATGTAGTTACTTAGAAAAACCGGATCCCAGTTTTGAAAATTCATGAACTCATTTTGGGGCTCTGCGGCTATTTCAATAATTTCATTTTCAAGTTCAATGGCATCAATTCCATTTTTTGCACAGGCATCGCTGAACGACTGTTTACCTCCGCAGCAGAAATCAATCCCTGCTTTTTTGAAGGTTGCTGCTGTTCTGAAATCGTTAGCAACAATTTCGCCTACGGTTAAATTTTTAAGATGAAGCTGTTCCATTATCCTATTTTTCTGATTTGAATACGGGGGCAAATATATAAAACTTTTTTATCAAAGGACAAAGAGGTCTTCTAGTGATTTCAGATATTTTATTATTTTTGTGAAGCCTAATTAAAAGGCGCAAAAAGATGTTTAAGAAAGAGACCGAATATGCACTCAGAGCGCTGGTTTATATCCAGTTACAAAACACAAAAGGCCGTCGCCCAGGAATTACCGAAATTGCTTCCGAAATTGAAACGCCACAATCGTTTACAGCAAAAATTCTTCAGCGACTTGTAAAACAGGGTTTTGTAGAGTCATTAAAAGGAATCAATGGAGGTTTCTTTTTCGATACCTCAAAAGAAGATTTGCCGCTTCGAAGGATTATTATTTCTATTGAAGGCGACAGTCTTTTTCATGATTGCGGGTTCGGATTGAAAAAATGTGACGAAAATAACCCTTGTCCGTTGCATAACAGTTACGCACCTATCCGCGATGCTATTGAAAACCTTGTTACCAACGAAACGATACAAAGTTTAGCCAATAAAAACAGCGGCGGCTCAAAAGTGGTATTAAACCGCATCGGGCAATGAGTGTCCCATTTTGAATAAATCACTGTCATTCAATCAAAATAGTCAGCCACACAATTCCTGAAAATAAAAAAAAATCCTTCTTTTGTAACCATAAGTTTATTAGATGGTTATGGCAATTAAGATTGTATTTCTCCTTCTTTTTATTATTTCGGTTTTCCCGGGTTACATTTCTGCACAAAAATTAACCCTGTTGCATACCAATGATATTCATTCAAAACTTACGGGTTATGGCCCTGAAAGTGATTACACTCCGCTCGAAATAAACAACGACAACACGTTGGGTGGATTTTCGCGAATGGCTACCATCATCAACGCCCAAAAACAAAAAGCGCCTGACCAAACTTTGATACTCGATGCCGGCGATTTTCTGATGGGTAGTCTTTTTCATGTTCCTGAAAAAGAAACGGGCTTTCAACTGAACCTGATGAAAAAAATGGGTTACGACTACATCACTTTGGGCAATCATGAATTTGAATTCGGGTCTGAAGTGCTGGCCAATATAATTGAAGCGGCTCAAAAACAAGGTGGTCATCCAAAAATTGTAGCTTCGAATTTGGTCTTTAGTAAAAACGTTGAAGACGACAAACTCCAGCATCTTTTTGAAAACGGTACAATTTTGCCGTACGATGTATTTGAGAAAAACGGACTGAAAATCGGGATTTTTGGTTTGATTGGAATTGATGCTGCCAGCGTAGCGCCCGCCAGCAAACCGATAACTTTTGGCAACCCGTTTAAACTGGCTGCAAAAACAGCAAAATACCTAAAAAAGGTAGAGAACGTTGATGTCATTATTTTGCTTTCACACGCAGGAATTGTGAAAGATGAAAAAACCGGAGCGTTTACCGGGGAGGACTTCAAAATTGCAGAGAAAGCGCCAGAAATTGATATAATTATAGGTGCACATACACATTCACGCACGCCTCAATTTTTGAAAGTGGGCAAAACTTATATTGTTCAAACTGGTTGTTATGGCGCCGAAATGGGCAAAATTGAACTCAGTTTTACAGATGGGAAAATCGATGATTTTGCCTTTGAATTGCTGCCTGTTGACGACAAAATAAAGGGAGACGAAAAAGTTCAGCACGAAATTGAATCGTACATTTCACTTATTAACAAAAATTACCTCGAACCTGCCAATTTGAATTATTCAGAAATCATTGGCAAAACTGCATTCGACCTCACCATCAATTTTGAAAAGCTCAGCGAAAGCAACCTCGGGCCTTTTATTGCCGATGCAACCAAATATTACCTCAGTAAAACCGGGAATAATGTGGATATCTGTCTTGTTGCATCAGGTACAATCCGAGAAAATCTGGTGGCCGGAAAATCGGGATTGATTACGCCGGCAGATGCTTTCAGGGTGATGTCGCTGGGAAACGGGAAGGATAGTTTTCCAGGTTATCCGCTGGCGGTGATTTATATTACAGGCCGCGAAATGAAAGATATGGCCGAAGCAATCGTGATGCTCAGCAATAAAGGAGGCGACGGATTTATGTATTACTCAGGATTTGAAATCGTAACCGACCCGAAAAAAAGATTTCTGAAAAAAGTTCAGCAGGTAAAAATCGGCGGGCAACCAATTGATTTGACGAAAAAGAATACTCAGTTCTACGCGGTTTCGGCGAATACCTACCTGTTAAGTTTTATTGGCCGAATTAAAAAAATGAGTTTCGGATTGCTGAAAGTGGAGCCCAAAGACAAAAACGGAGTTCCGGTAACCTATATTTTCAACCAGTTAGCCGATGCCGATAAAAATCGTGATGGGATTCAGGAAGCCAAAGAGTGGATTGCATTGATTAAGTACATCCGCAGTTTTGAAAAAGGCAGCGACGGAATTCCGGAAATCCCTCAGAAATATCGAAAATCTAAAATGGAGTAATTCAATATCATTTAGTTAAAGAAATCGACCGGAAAAAAATTAAACGCAATGAACACAAAGCAGGCGCAAAGTACAGAGAGACTTCCTTTTTAGTTTTTTGTGGAACTCTGCGAAAAACTTTGCGAATTCTCTGCGGTAAAATTTAATTACTTCTGATAACTAAACGATATTGAAATGTAATCCTCAATAAAAAACTTAACGTCTTCCCTTTTTATCTCATTTTTGCCTAATGGACAATACAAAATAAATCATTTTTTGCACTGTATACAACTGTTTTTTATTCTATTTTTGCATTATAGACAATCGTTTTTAAAGCATGTTGAAGTGAATAATTTAAGGGAAATATCAGACAGTAAACTTAAAACCATCCAATCAAACTTCACAAGATTTCTAATGAACAAAGTTGATTGGGAAAGCCGCTTGATTGGAATCAGCGGGGCTCGTGGAGCAGGAAAAACCACGTTGATATTACAACACATGAAAAGCCACTTCGGATTTTCGGAAGAAGCCATTTATCTTGAACTTGACCATTTCTACTTTGCAGAAAATCTGCTCTACGATTTTGCAAAACAATTTGAAAAAGAGGGTGGAAAAATGCTTTATCTCGATGAAGTGCACAAATACAAAAACTGGTCACATGATTTAAAACTGATTTATGACAACCTGACCTCACTCAAGGTTATTTTCACCAGTTCATCAGCTTTAGAAATCTATAAAGGGTCGCATGACCTGAGCCGCCGTGTCATTCTTCATCAACTTCCGGGCCTGTCGCTTCGTGAGTTTATATTGCTTAAATACCACGAACAACTGCCTGTTTTTTCACTTGATGAGTTAATTCTCAACGCAAGAGAAATATCGATGAATTTAACATCAGTATTCAAACCTTTAAAATTTTACAAGGAATACATTCAAAAAGGATATTACCCGATTTTCACAGAAAATGAAAACATGTACCAGGAAAAACTGCTCAATGTTTTAAACGTGGTACTCGAAAACGATTTACCAATTATCTACAAAATCGATTTTCAATCGGTAGTGAATTTAAAAAAGCTCATATCAATAATATCACGGTTAGTACCCTATAAACCAAACATTAAGAGTTTGTCAGAACAAATCGGGGTTACACGAGAAACCCTATTAAGGTATTTGTTCTATCTGGAGAAGGCACAAATTGTAAACTGGATAGGTAACGAAGCAAAAGGTATTAACTATTTAAACAAGCCTGAAAAACTGTACCTGCAAAACACAAACCTGATTTATGCTTTAGCCCGGAGTTTATCGGATACAGGAAACGTAAGAGAAACTTTTTTACTGAACCAGTTAATTGTGGATAACAGGATAACCTACCCCGAAAAAGGTGATTTTCTGGTTAATAAAAAATACCTTTTTGAAGTGGGAGGTAAATCAAAATCGCAAAAGCAAATTGAGGGAATAAAAAATGCCTTTATTGTTAAAGAAGATATAGAAATTGCATCAGGAAACATCATCCCGCTTTGGATCTTTGGTTTATTATACTAACCTTAAATTTCATTAAACTTTCGTTTCATCAGTAAAAGTACTTTCCTTTTCTGTACTTTCGGGGGAAATCAAATTAAACCTGAATTTATGAAGGTCAACTTCGGCTACTTACATACCATTTCGCTGGTTACCGCTCTTGGTGGGCTTTTATTCGGATACGATATTTCAGTAATCTCAGGAACCATTCCGTTTATCACCAATTTTTTCGACCTCAACGAACAAATGAAGGGCTGGGTGGTAAGCAGTGCGCTGATAGGCTGTATTCTGGGTGCAAGTTTTACCGGCAGGTTGGGCGACAAATTTGGCCGAAAAAGAATATTACTGGCAACAGCCATCTTGTTTGCAGTTTCTGCAATTGGCAGCGGACTGGCCAATTCTATCCAGTCGTTTGTAATTTATCGCATTATTGGCGGGTTGGCTGTTGGCGGCGCATCAGTTTTAGCGCCTATGTACATTGCCGAAGTTTCGCCGGCACACGTTCGCGGACGCATGGTTTCGGTAAACCAGCTTACCATTGTGATTGGTATTGCTTTGGCTTATTATGTGAATTACTTTTTGCTGGCTACCGGCGATGATGCCTGGCGCTGGATGCTCGTCGCCGAAGCGGTTCCGGCAGTACTATTTTTCGGAGCGCTGTTTGTTGTGCCCGAAAGTCCGCGCTGGCTGGTGGCCCGCCATCGCGAGGCGGAAGCAAAACAGGTACTGCTGAAAGTTGGCGGTGTTGATTTTTCGAATTTCGAGATTACCGAAATAATAGAATCGCTGAAAGGCAATGAAAAACAAGGTACACTAAAAGATGTGTTTAAAAAGAAATATCGGTTCATCCTTTTTATTGGTGTTTTTCTGGCGGTATTACAGCAGTGGTCGGGAATAAACGTAATTTTCTTTTATGCTCCCGATATTTTTGCCAAAGCCAGGTTGGGTGTCGATGATTCTCTTTTTCAAACCACACTGGTTGGTTTAACCAACGTAATTTTTACAATTCTGGCCATGCGTGTAATCGATAAAACCGGACGAAAAAAACTGATGTTGATTGGCGCTGCAGGAATGGCTGTTTGTTACCTTTTTATCGGGTTACTCTTTCAAACCGGCCTCACAGAAAGCTGGATGCTGCTTTCGTTGTTGATTATTACACCCGCCTTTTTTGCCTTCGGACTTGGCCCGACAGTTTGGGTAGTTTTGTCCGAGATTTTTCCGAACAAAATCCGTGGCGCTGCCATGTCGGTTTCCACTTTTGCACTTTGGGTGGCGTGTTACCTGCTTACACTCACATTCCCGGTTTTTGTGGAGTGGTTCAGTGCAGCCAATACATTCTGGATTTACGCAGTAATATGTGTGCTCGGATTTGCAACTTTATTTAAATATTTACCCGAAACCAAAGGCGTTTCGCTGGAACAACTCGAAAAGAAACTGGTTAAATAATTCAGTATTTTTCGGCTGCTGAATAATAAAATACAAAGCATGATGAAATCATTAGGTTTACTGGCGCTGTTTATGATGTCAGTCATTTTAACAGCTAACTCCCGTGAGTATCATGTGGCCAAAAACGGAAACGATAAAAACGAAGGAACAAAAGAATCGCCCATGCTCACCATTCAAATGGCAGCGAACCTGAGTTTACCGGGCGATTTGATTACAGTTCACGAGGGAACCTACCGCGAAAACGTAGTTCCGCCGCGCGGTGGAAAATCGGATGAAAAACGGATAACTTACCAGGCAGCTCCGGGTGAAAAGGTTATAATTACAGGTTCGGAGGTGATTAAAAATTGGTACCTTGTTTCAGGAACTGTTTGGAAAACAAGTATTAACAACGATTTCTTTGGCAATTACAATCCATACAAGGAAAAAATCTGCGGTGACTGGTTTGATGATAAAGGCAGAGTACATCATACCGGCGAAGTCTATCTGAATGGAAAATCGCTCTGGGAAGTTGAGTCACTTGAAAGAGTGATGAATCCTACGGAAGTAAAAGATAACTTCGACCCGGCCGGTTCGGTTTTCACCTGGTACAGCGAAACCGACGACCGCTTCACCACTATTTACGCGAATTTTCACGGAGCTGACCCGAATAGGGAACTTGTGGAAATCAACATAAGAAAAAGTTGTTTTTACCCGGCAATTAACCATGTGAACTACATTACAGTCCGTGGATTTATCATGCATCACGCCGCCACACAATGGGCACCGCCAACCGCAGAGCAGGCAGGTTTGATTGGCACTAACTGGAGCAAAGGCTGGATTATTGAGAATAACACAATAAACGACTCGAAATGTTCGGGAATCACCCTCGGGAAACATGGCGATGAGTTTGACAACACCTCCGAGAATTCGGCTGAAGGATATGTAAAAACCATTGAACGTGCCGATAAAAAAGGCTGGAACAAGGAAACCATCGGCAGCCACATTGTTCGAAACAACACCATTTTTAATTGCGAACAAACCGGTATTTGCGGAAGTCTTGGTGCAGTTTTCAGCACCATCGAAAACAACAACATTTTCAATATCTGGACAAAACGCCAGTTTACCGGCGCGGAAATGGGGGGCATAAAAATTCACGCTTCCATCGATATGGTCATCAGCGGAAACCGGTTGTACAATTGTGGCCGCGGCCTCTGGCTCGACTGGATGGCACAGGGAACCCGCGTAACACGTAACCTTTTTTACAATAACACCACCGACGATATTTTTGTGGAAGTAAATCATGGCCCTTTCCTTATCGATAACAATATTTTATTATCGCCACTCGCAATCCGCGACTGGTCGGAAGGTGGCGCCTACGCACATAACCTGATTGCAGGGAACATTGAACATATTCCGCAGGTTCGTGAAACTCCATTTCACGAACCGCATAGTACAAAAATAACTGCACTGGCTCAGACAAAAGGTGGTGACAACCGCTATTTCAATAATATTTTTGTGGGTGGAAAAGAAATAAAAAATAGCAAACCCGGTTTGGGAATTTATGCATCAACCCATTTTCCCATGATTGTTTATGGTAATGTCTATTTGAACGGCGCCGAAAAAATGATTGCAGAAAGAAACTCGCTGGAATTGAAGATAAATCCTGACCTGTCAGTCGCCGAAACCGATAAAGGAGTTTTTCTTAAATTCAATTACCCAAACGAAATGCTGAAACAGCAAAACGAGACAATAACAGCACATGCACTGGGACGAACACTTGTTTCTGGACATCGGTTCGAAAATCGTGATGGCACCGAAATTATAATCATCACCGATTATTTCGGAAAAAAAAGGGATAAAAACAGCTCCGCTGCCGGGCCTTTTGCAAAACTAAGCAAGGGAGAGAACAAGCTAATAATATGGTGATATATCAACCACAAATCTGCAAATCTGTAAATTTTCTTTTACAGATTTGCGCATATTTGTAAAGAATTTTTTACAAAATTGATGTATGCGGCAAAAGTAAATTGGCTAAACCAAAAAAAATGAACTAATACAATATGAACTCAAGGGAACAATTTTTAAAAACCATAAACCACCGGCAGCCCGACCGGATTGTCTTCGACATGGGTTCGACAGGTGTAACCGGAATTCACGTAAACACAGTAGCCAAACTGCGAAACCATTTCGGGCTGCAAAACAAACCTATCCGTGTAATCGAACCGTTCCAGATGCTGGGTGAAGTGGATTGGGAACTGATCGACTCAATCGGGATTGATGTGATTGGCGCCTGGGGTCGCAACAACATGTTCGGGTTTAACAACCATGCACCATACAAAGAATGGAAAACACCGTGGGGACAAAGGGTAATGGTCTCCAAAGATTTCAACGTTTCGTATGATAAAAACGGTGACGTTTTGATGTATCCGGAGGGCGATGTTTCGCAGGTTCCATCCGCCCGAATGCCAAAAACCGGCTATTTTTTCGATGCCATTATCAGGCAGGAACCCGTGGTTGAGGAAGAACTCAACGTTGAAAATAATCTTGAGGAATTCGGGCTGATTACCGACAAAGACCTTGAACATTGGCGTGTAGAAGTTGACAAGGCTTATTTTTCGGGCAAAGCTGTAATTTCCTCGTTTGGAGGAACCGCACTTGGCGATATTGCCCTGGTTCCGGGCCTGAACCTGAAACATCCGAAAGGAATCCGTGATGTGGCTGAATGGTACATGAGCACCATAATGCGCCCCGATTATATCAAGTCGATTTATGAAAAACAAGTGGAAATCGCCATCGAAAACCTGACACGTATTTATAATGTGGTTGGCAATAAAGTAAATGCAGTTTTTACCTGCGGAACCGATTTCGGAACACAGGAATCAACATTTTGTGCTCCCGAACAATTTGATGAAATGTGGCTGCCATACTACAAAAAGGTGAACGACTGGATTCACGAAAACACCCAGTGGAAAACATTCAAACACTCGTGCGGGGCTGTTGAAACACTGATGGATAATTTTATCCGTGCCGGGTTCGACATCATCAACCCCGTGCAGATTAATGCCGCCGGCATGGATCCGGCAAAACTGAAACAAAAATATGGCCGCGACCTGGTTTTCTGGGGCGGCGGAATCGACACTCAAAAAATCCTGCCGTTTGCCAAAACTGCCGAAGTTCGTGAGCAGGTTCTGCGCAATTGCGATATTTTCAACAAAGACGGCGGTTTTGTATTTAACACAGTACATAATATTCAGGCCAACGTTCCGGTCGAAAACCTAGTGGCCATGCTGGAAGCAATTCAGGAATTTAACGGGAGAAGATAACAGGAATCTGAAAAAACATTAAAATGACTGTTCAGGCGTTTTCAATCAGCGAAAATTTTTAATTTGCGGCGTGATTTCAACATAAACCTGTAAAATCATTTTACACATAAAAATTAAAATACAATTATGAACAAGACACAACAATTCATTAAAAATCACAAACTTTCAGCTGCTGAACTTGATATTAAAACAATGGCCGACGATTTTATTTCGGAAATGGAAAAAGGTCTCGAAGCAAAAGGCGGGTCGTTACAAATGATTCCGACTTATATTGGTGCCGAAGGTAAAATAAAACCCAACGAACCTGTAGTTGCAATTGATGCCGGAGGAACAAATTTCAGGGCTGTGAAAATGTATTTCGATGACGGCATGAAATTAGTTACCGAAAATTTACAGCAACGCAAAATGCCGGCAATTGATGAAGAACTTTCAAATCAGGAATTTTTTGCCACGCTGGCAGCTTACCTTACCAGTTACAAAGACGTTTCTGAGAAAATCGGGTTCTGTTTTTCTTATGCAGTTGAAATTTTCCCGAACAAAGACGGGAAACTGTTGGAATGGAGCAAGGAAGTAAAAGCGCCTGAAGTGCTGGGTCAAATGGTAGGCAAAAACCTGCTCGAAGCCATGGGTACACCCGACAAACAAATTGTGCTGATGAACGATACAGTATCGACTTTATTGGCCGGACAGGCTGCTACCGCCGGACGCGAATTTGATACTTACCTCGGTTTTATCCTCGGAACCGGAACCAACGTGTGTTACATCGAACAAAATGAAAATATTACGAAAACACCGAATCTGGATATCAATGGAACCCAGATTATCAACATCGAGTCGGGCAACTTCAACCTGATGCCGCGCACCGACATTGATGTTGCTTTTGATAATACAACCAAATTACCAGGCCGTTACACATTCGAGAAAATGATTGCCGGTGGATATTTTGGCGGCCTGTGCTCAACAGCTCTGAAAATGGCTGCTGCCGAGGAAGTTTTCAGCGCCGAAAGTACTGTAAGAATGAAAACAATGGGCGAACTGACTTCTGAAGAGGTGAACAAATTTGTTTGTGGAATCGACCTTCCGGCCAACGAGCTTTCAACCATTCTGGTTACCAAAGAGGACAAAGATGCTGCCTGCGAAATTATCAATACGCTTATTCAACGGGCAGCCAAACTGGTTGCTGCCAGCATGGCTGCTGTTATTCTGAAATCGGGCAAGGCAAAAACTCCTGAAAAACCAATCCTGATGACAATTGAAGGAACTACTTTCTACAAACTCCTCAATTTCAGAATTATGTTCGAATCGTTTTTGCAGGGATTTCTCTCGGGCGATAACCGCAGGTATTACGAAATTGTGGAAGTGCCAAATTCAAGCCTCATCGGTGCTGGTATTGCTGCCATTGTAAACTAAAACACATTCTCAATCCTCCCTGCAAGGGATGGATAAAGAGGGAAAAATAAAATTTGGTGTTTTTATGGCTTTTGTGAGTCATAAGATCACCAAATCTTTTTTCAGGCCTGTGATATCCTTCTGAAAAAATCATCACCAAACGGCTGCATACACAAAAAACCAAAGGGAATTTCGGGGTAAGCTTCTGTAAATATTTTGTATTTATTGGGTTTTATGGCCGTTTCGTCAAATTTGGCTTCAAGAGCTTTGGGCTTTTCAATATCGGCCATCACAAAATCCACTTCGTTACCTGCCGATGTCCGCCAGAACTGCACTTCGTCCATTGCGTACTTGTCAACCAGAATCCTGTAAACCATATTCTTCCATAGTTCTCCCATATCGGCGCGGCTGGCCATGGGTTGAAAATTATTCAGCAGACAATTTCGCATTCCTGTATCGAGTAAATAAACTTTAGGCATTTTTACAAGTTCTTTTCTCAGGTTTCGCGAAAACGGACGGGATAAACCAACATGAAAACACTTCTGCAAAACATTCAGATAATTTGTCACCGTTTCATGTTTTATCCTCAGAGTCACCGACAACTCATTGATATTAACCAGATTTCCTGTTTGATTTGCCAGAATTCGGAACAATTGATAAAATGCAATTTCGTTAGCAACGCCCGAATCCTGTATATCGCGCTTTACAAACGAATCCCTGATTTCCTGCAATCGGGCTATCTTTTCCTTTTTATCGGGTTCGGTGATTACAGCCGGGTATCCACCAAAAATCATGTAGTTCTCCCACTCCATTCGGAGTAAATCGATTTTAAGACTCTTCGTGCCGGGTTGTTCAACAAGTCTTGCTTTTTCAGCTAATAAATCCTGCTTTCCCCCAATCTCAAGAAATTCGTCAAACGAACAAACGGGCAGATGGAAGATTCGTTTGCGTCCTGCCATCGAATCCCTGAAACGCGAATCGAGGTAAAAAGCGTTGCTTCCTGTGGCAATTATTTTAAGCTGAACTGAATACTCATCGAAGAGCAGTTTCATAAAATTTGACGGGTCAGTAAGATATTGCACTTCGTCGATAAAAACCATTACGCGTTTTTCTGAAACGGGTAAAAAAGGAAGCAGGTTCAGCGGGTTTTCGTTGAAACTTGCCAGAATGGTTTTGTTTTCGAGCGTAAGATAAACTTCCGGGATTCCTTCCTTTTTACAATCATCCTGCAACTGGCGCAGCAAAGTTGATTTTCCGGTTTGCCGTGCGCCGGTTAAAATGATAAACTCCCTTTTGGGAAGATGGGACTTTAGTTCATCGAATAATTTTCTGCGATACATCTCCTGTTTTTCAGGTAAATATACAATTTTTGGATATTCTTACCGGTGTGTGGGTAAAAATATCCGATATATTTATCGGTGTAGGGGTAAAAATATCCGATATATTTACCGGCGACAATAAAAAAGCTCACGTAAAGACCTGTCATTTCGACTAGTGTGCGAGGAGGATTGAAAATCAGCGTAGCTAAATCTCTACAAACAGGCAGATTTCTCCTATCGTCGAAATGACAAGAATTTTGAATCTGTATTTGCGCGATAGATTTTTACGGCATGGCCGGTACACTCCAGCCTTCGCGGTACTTGTGATTTATGTAACCCGAAGCAGTTTCGAGTGCATTAAACATTAAACAAAATGAGGATTCGGAATTTAGAGAGATGTTATATCTTCGCCGCTCAATTTTTTAGTGATGAAGGTTGCAAAATTTCAAAATAAGTTAAATTCTGTTCTCGTTTTCAGCAAATGGAAAAGGAAGAGCTATTCAATTTTTCAGACTATCAGCAGGGTGGTGATGATTTCGGTATTAGCTGTGAATTATTTAAATGCTGTTCCGGTTAATGGTTCTGAAAATTTTGATCAGGATACCATAAAAACAAACCTCGAATACGAACTTGACGAGATTGAGGTGAGTGCCCAGCGTTCACCCGGTTTATATTCACAGGTGGCACGTGTGGTTACTGTAATCAATCAAAAGGAGATTGCTGCTGCTCCTGCAAAAAATATCCAGGAATTGCTTGAGTATGTTGCTGGTGTTGATATCAGGCAAAGAGGTGCAGAGGGTGTTCAGGCCGATATCAGCATCCGTGGAGGAACCTTCGATCAAACACTTATTCTTTTAAATGGAGTTAACATCACCGACCCACAAACCGGTCATCACAATTTAAATATTCCTGTTCCGTACAATCAGATTGAAAGAATTGAAATTCTGGAAGGACCAGCTGCAAGAGTTTATGGCCCGAATGCTTTTGCAGGTGCAATAAACATTATTACACGGCAGGATCATCAAAACTCATTCAATGGCGGTATCACCGTCGGAAGTTTTAAGTATTTCGATTCCAATGTTTCTTGTAACTTTGTTACAAATAATCTGAATCATTCATTATCAATGTATTTGAAAGGTTCGGATGGATACATTACAAACACCGATTTTGAAGAAAAAGGCATCTTCTATTCAAATCAATTGAACGGGAACGCAGGGAAATTAAATTTTCAGACTGGATTTTCTGATAAAGGTTTTGGCGCTAACAGTTTTTATACCCCAAAATATCCTAACCAATATGAAAACGTGCAGACCTTGATTACATCTTTAAAATGGGAATCATTTTCACGGATTCATCTTACTCCGCTGATTTATTGGCGGAGACATCAGGACCGATTTGAACTCTTTCGTGACAATCCGCCAAGTTGGTACACATCTCATAATTATCATCTTACTAACACTTTCGGTGGTAATCTCAACTCCTGGTTTCAATGGAAATATGGAAAATCGGCCGTTGGAATTGAATACAGGTCTGAAAATATTTTAAGCAATGTATTAGGTGAACCACTTGATGAGCCCGTTGAAATTAAGGGTGAAAATGTATTTTACACCAAATCACAGTCGCGTTACACATACTTTGGGTTTCTGGAACATGTTTATTACGCTGAAAGGTGGTCTGTAAGTGTCGGTGTGATGGGGAATTATATCACTAAAAGCGGTAGGGGATTGAATCTTTTTCCGGGAGTGGAAGCAAGCTACCAAATGAACAGTTTTTTTAAGCTGTTCGGAAATTATAATACCTCGTTGCGAATGCCAACTTTTACCGACTTGTATTATGCAGGTCCAACCAATATCGGAAATCCGGATTTAAAGCCCGAACTGACCAATGCAATTGAAAGTGGAATGGTATTAAATACAAGTAAGTTGCAGGGGCGACTGGTTGTTTTTTATCGAAAAGGTGATGATGTAATTGATTGGGTGAGAACGAGTAATTCAGAAAAATGGCAACCGCAAAATATTACTTCGTTAACAAGTTATGGAACTGAATTTCAGATACAGTCAAATTTAAAGCAAGTTTTAGGATCACTATGGCCTGACAAAGTAGCTGTAAATTGGTTGTTTTTGAATCTATCAAAAAATGAATCTGATTTTATATCCTATTATGTATTGGATTATCTTAGAAATAAACTCAACTTTTCATTGAATAAAGAATTTGGAAAGTATTTTAATTTGGATATCCGAACAACGTATCAACAAAGAGAAGGTACATACACGAGATTCGATAATGGCAATTGGGGAGCAGAAGTCGGATTTGAACCGTTTTGGTTATTCGATTCAAAGCTTACCTGTCAGTTAAAATATTGCAGCATTTTTGTTTCGGTTAATAACATTTTCAATACAACTTATTATGATGTTGGTAATGTGGTTCAACCGGGCCGGTTAATAAAGGTGGGAATCTCAGTCGATGCAACTTTGACTGATTTTTTATCAGATGTTTCAAAAATTGTATATTCGCCAAAAAATTGAAAAATATGCTGAAAGGAATTTTATCTGTTTCCGGTCATTCCGGACTTTTTAAACTGGTAGCAGAAGCAAAAAATAATATTGTAGTTGAATCATTAGATACAAAAAAAAGAATGCCCGTGTATTCAACTGCAAAAGTTTCAACACTCGAAGACATTGCAATTTTTACTGAGAATGAAGATATGCCTTTAAAAGACGTTTTTAAAGCAATCAGTAATCTCGAAAACGGAGGTGCAGCCATATCTGTGAAATCGACTGATAAAGAACTGAAAGCATATTTTCAAAAAGTATTGCCTGCGTACGATAAGGATAGAGTTTACGTTTCTGATATCAGGAAAGTATTACTGTGGTATAATACGCTTCACGAAAAAAATTTACTGGACTTTTCTGAACCGGATATAAAAGAAAATGAGGAAGAAAAAAGCGAAGATGCAGCTGTCAATTAGAACAATTTAAAATGATTGCTGGCATCAATTATCTCGGCCTCCTCGTTTTTTAGCAAAATCATTTCAATTAATTTTACCGTTGCCAGTGCGTCACCCGAGGCACGGTGTCTTCCTGTTATATCTATTCCCAGGTCATTACAGATTGAACCGAGTGAATAAGAGCGATATCCGGGCAAATATTTTCGTGCCAGTTGAACCGTACACAATGTTTTTCGATCGAAAGAGTAGGCAAGTCTGCTAAACTCTTCTTTGATAAACCGATAATCGAATTGAACATTGTGGGCCACAAAAGTTCTGCCAGCAGTTAATTCCACTACCTGACGTGCGATTTCATAAAAACGAGGTGCATTCTTAACCATATCATTGTCTATTCCAGTGAGTCTTGTGATGAAATATGGAATGTCAATCTCTGGATTAACTAAAGTTGAAAATGAGTTTGTAATTTTGTGCCCGTTGTGTTGATAAATTGCAATTTCGGTGATATGCCCGTATTTATAATTGTTTCCGGTTGTTTCTATGTCAATTATTGCGAACAAATTACATTAAATTTTATGTGATGTAATATAAATGTATAAATTTGTTAAGAATTTAGTTAATTAGTAAAACTTTTTTTTGAGGCAACTGTTTTATTCGATGTCTAAATTTTATAAATTGCCAAAAAAACGAAACAATTAATAAATATTGAATTATGAAAAAAATTACACTTTCCTTTTTTGCAATCTTATTTGCTTTGGGAACCACTGTAGCCCAAAATGCAGATAGTAAATGGGCGATTGGATTGGGACCTGGTGTTTATCATAACAACCAGAAGGCTCAGTTCGGAATTGCACATGAGTTTTACATTAGCCGCTACCTGAATCCATCATTTGATTTGAGGTTAAATAATAACGGTGCTTATGAAAGTTCAGGGATTGATTTTCAGGATGCAGTACTTAATTTGAGGTACAAATTCTACAATGGCTACATTTTTTCAGAAACTGCAGCAGTACAACCTTATTTGTATGGTGGTGGCGGATACATGTGGGACAACCAGGCTGAAGGTTTTGCATGGAATGCAGGTTTAGGTTTTAAGTTTCCAATTAGCACTAATACATCGTTATTTTTAGAAGCGGGGTATAAAAGTGGTATAGAAGGAAGCCGTGGTTCTGTTGGTAATCCTAATTACTATGTAGATGTTGTTGATGATATGCTCAAATTAACCGGAATTGTTGAGTTTGCATTTGGTAAAGCTAAAGACACCGATGGTGATGGAGTTCCGGATAAAAAGGACAAATGTCCTGATACACCTCCCGGGGTAGTTGTTGACGAAAACGGATGCCCGCTTGATCGCGATGGCGATGGAGTTCCTGATTATAAAGATGATTGCCCTGACCAGGCCGGTGATCCTAAATTCAACGGATGTCCTGATACAGATGGCGACGGAATCCCGGATAAAGATGATGATTGCCCAACTGTTGCTGGTTTAGCTAAATTTAAAGGTTGTCCTGATACAGATGAAGACGGGGTTCCGGATCCAAAAGATAAATGTCCTGATACGCCGAAAGGTTGCCCGGTTGATGCCAGCGGTTGTCCGCTTGACAGTGATGCCGATGGTGTAATCGACTGTGAAGACAAATGTCCGAATGAAAAAGGAACAAAAGAAAATAATGGTTGTCCAGATTGGGCAGACGTTCAGATCCCAACCATCTACTTCGATCTTGATAAAGCAGATTTAAAAGCTGAAGGACAAGCTGAACTCGACAAATTGGTTCAAACTTTAAGTGCAAGTAAAGAATACAACATAGTTGTTGGTGGTCATGCATGTAATTTAGGCACAAACAAACACAACATGGAACTGTCAGAAAAACGGGCACAGTCAGTTGTTAAATACCTGCTTTCTAAAGGTGTAAACAATGCGTATGTTGGTTCTCACAACTACGGTGAAGATAAACCAGCAGTTCCGAATACTTCAGAAACAAACAGGGAGAAAAACCGCAGGGTTGAGTGGGAAGTTTCAAAAATTAAGAAATAGACTTTCAGTTCATTATAAAGAAAGCTCTGCCTTTGGCGGGGCTTTTTTTTTGGATTCAGGTCAACCTGTTAAAAATATTATCTTTGCGTCCAAAAATAATCAAAATGAAAATCGAAACAATTATACAAAGTGCTGTTCAGGAAGCAGTTACTGAATTATATTATTTTTCACCAGATGTAACCCAGATTCAGGTTCAGAATACAAAAAAGGATCAAAAGGGTGATATTACTATTGTAGTATTTCCGTTTGTTCGAATATCAAAAAAATCGCCAGAGGAAACAGGTCGTGAAATAGGGAATTACATTTTGAAGAAAGTTAACTCAGTTGAATCATTCGAAGTGGTTAAAGGTTTTTTGAATCTGAATATTAAAAATGAATACTGGATTAATGGATTGGTTTCGTCGTTTAATGAATCAACTTTTGGGATAGCTGAGCATTCCGAAGATACAAAAACGGTGATGGTGGAATACTCCTCTCCTAATACCAACAAACCGCTGCATTTGGGCCATATCAGAAACAATCTTTTAGGATATTCAATTTCCGAAATACTAAAGGCGAACGGAAATAAAGTCATCAAAACAAATATTGTGAACGACCGTGGAATTCACATCTGCAAATCGATGTATGCATGGCAACAATGGGGAAGCGACAGAACCCCTGAAAATACTGGAATAAAGGGCGATCATCTTGTTGGAGAATGTTATGTTGAGTTTAATAATCATTACAAAGCCGAAGTTGATGAATTGGTTAAACAGGGAATGACTGAAGAATTGGCCGAAAACAATGCCCCATCAATGCTTGCTGTGCGCGAAATGCTACGGAAATGGGAAGCACACGATCTGGAAACGATTCAGCTTTGGCATACTATGAACGGATGGGTTTACAAGGGTTTTGATGAAACATACAAAAAGCTTGGGGTTGATTTCGATAAGATTTATTACGAATCGGAAACCTACCTGGTAGGGAAAGATGAAGTTTTACGAGGGCTTGATGAAAATATTTTTTTTCAGAAGGATGATTCATCTGTCTGGGCTGATCTGACTGGCGAAGGCCTTGATCAAAAAATCCTTTTGAGAAGTGATGGCACTTCGGTATATATTACCCAGGATATCGGTACCGCAAAAATGAGGTACAATGATTTCAGTATCGATAAAATGGTTTATGTTGTTGGAAATGAACAGAACTATCATTTTCAGATTCTTGCTGTTTTACTCGATAAGCTTGGTTTCAAATGGGGCAAAGACCTGTATCATTTTTCATACGGTATGGTTGAACTGCCGTCGGGAAAAATGAAATCAAGAGAAGGAACAGTGGTTGATGCCGATGACCTGATTGAGGAGATGATTTCCGTTGCACGAAACATGTCAGCCGAATTGGGTAAACTTGAATCTCTTTCTCAGGAAGAAGCCGAAAATACGTTCCGGATGATTGCGCTCGGTGCTTTGAAATACTTTATCCTGAAAGTTGATCCCCGTAAAAATATGTTGTTTAATCCGGCTGAATCAATCGACTTTAATGGCAATACCGGGCCGTTTATTCAATACACGCACGCACGCATTAAATCGGTGTTACGGAAAGCTGCAGAAAAGCAAATCGAATTAACAATTGACATTGATATTAAAGAGCTTTCGACAAAAGAAAAAGAGCTATTGAAAACTATTTCACTTTTTCCTGAAGTTGTTAAAGATGCCGGGGCAAATTATAGTCCTGCAATAATTGCAAATTTCATTTATGAGCTGGTTAAGGAATACAATCAGTTTTATCACGATCATTCAATCCTGTTAGAAGAGGATGCTGCCAGACGCAACTTCCGTTTAGTGTTATCAGCCACTGTTGCCAAAATTGCCAGTTCTGGCATGAAGCTGCTGGGAATTGAAATGCCCGAGAGAATGTAAAAAAAGGAGACAAAATGCCTCCTTTAGTTTTTTCGTAGTAAAATTGATTTAATAATCTAGGGTAAAAGCGTCCTTCCTATTATAAAATTCAAATAAAGCGCGAAAAGTAACCCGAATTCTTGAAAAAAATGCACGCGACTGCGTGATTTAAATTCAAACTAAATAAGAAATTGCAAACTGAACCTTTTTACAAACCATATCTGATAAAAACACAAATGGAAACCAATCTTTACGATTAGTTCCCATTCACTTGAGTTAACCGAAGTTACCTCTCGTGCCAGGCTACGGTTATTTTGGCCGGCTTACCTTTTATCCTTGCGGATTTCTTCTCAGCCCTTACACGCTGGTTTGGCTTTCTACGGCACAAACTTTTGTGTTGTCCACCCGATTTTCGCGTTTTGTCTTCGTGGACGAAGTGTTATTCAGTATTCTCAGCTGCTTCTTTGCGGAATTGGCTTGTTAATAATCACTTTTTCAAGGTTTTCACCTTTCCATTGTGTGCAGTTTGGTAACCCGAACCGAAATCCTGGTTGCTCCTGCCTGATAACTCAATCTTGAAAGAACTTCTGGATTTTTTCTTCCG
>DYSZ01000227.1 GCA_020726265.1 Draconibacterium orientale | reverse complement strand
TAGTACGACTGCAAAAAAAATTACTATGACTGCACAAAAAAATGGTACTGCTGCAAAAAAAAATAGTACGACTGCAAAAAAAATTACTATGACTGCACAAAAAAATGGGACGACAGAAAATAGCTGGCGGGATCGCTCCAAGCGACCCCGCTTGCTAAAAAACAAAAAAATCAATCTTTTTCAATCTCCCTCAATCTCCCTCAATCTTTTTCAATCTCAAAAAATAGCTGGCGGTTTCGCTCTAAGCGAAACCGTTGCTTTACTACCAACCTAATCGTTAAAATAAACTTTTTGAGTGGTTAAAATGCCGTTGTTGATTACTTTAACCAAGTAAATGCCACTTTGAACGTTGAGCGGAATGTCGAAATAATAATCGTTTTCAAAATCAAGGGTTTTGAGTATTTGTCCGCTCAAATTGGATATTTCAATGATGCCTTTCGAGGACGTGCCGCTTTTAATTTCTACAGTCAAATTCTTTTTCCACGAATAGATTAACAAGGAGTTTTCGCTTTCTATTTCGTTGTACGATAATTCTTTGTTTGAAAAAATCAATCGAAAACGGCTTTCGTTGGTTTCGGCTTTCGCCAAAAATTGGTACAGGCTGTCAGTTTGCAAATCGGTTAAAACTTTTGCTTGGCGGTCGTCTAAATAAATGAACTCGGTTTTTTCAATGTTTTCCATTTGCTTTAGCTCTATGATGTATTCGCACTCGGTGCTTGCGGTATAGCCCAGCTCAATGGCTTTGTAGCTGTCGTTTGAAGGCAGCGCGTTGAGCGACTGTATGCTGTAGGCTTGTCCTTTAAGCAACGAGAAGAACGCCAAGTGCGTATTTCCTTTTATTTTCAAAGCATCAAAAAAAGTATCGAAACCATCGCTTGCTTCGTCTGAAAACGCAATTAAGGCTTCGTTGTAATGTTTTTGACTGTACATGCTCAGATAAATCTTTTGGAAATTGTTTTTCGTGCTTCGTTTGGTATTGAAAAATTGCCCGTTGCCAAAGGTTCGCATGGTGTTGGTAAATGATAGGCTTCCGCCGAAAGGCGAATAAACAAAAAAGCCCTGTGCCATGCCAATGTATCCGTCGGGTATTTTGTTGGTGCCGCCGCCCGAAGGAGCCGACTGACCGGAAAGCGAACCGGCTAAATTCCACGTGGCATAGTCGCCCGAACTATAATTACTGCCCAACGTGCCGTCGTCGTCCCAGAAATACAACGCTCCGTTGATAACGCTCGAATTGGCATTTATAAATTCTTCGGCATCAATGGCGGAAGGGTACGGATTGCCTATTAAGTTCCAGCCGTCAGAGGTTTCGCTTTGAGCGGAATTGGTTACGGCTATGCTGATGTTTCCGGTATTGAACGTGCCGCCTTGAAATTTCAAATGATTGGCGGCTCCGGGCCAACCCGAAGCATAACCGCGTGCTACTTCCAAAATGGAGTGTCCAAATTTCCAACCGTCCATCCAATCGATTGCATCGTTGTTGGCTTCATCGTACCAATAAAAATTCGGGTTTGTACCAAAGTCGTTGTTAAATTCATCGCGTATGGCAGCCGTTAAGGGTGATGAAATGTAGGAATATTTATCGCCAGGCACCCAACGATAGGCTCTTACATCGGCAGTAGCTCCGGTAATAATGGTTCCGTTGTCAATGAATTGGGCTACATCATAATATTGGCACGCCAGAGCAAATGTGCCGTCGATGGTGGTATTTCCGCCCGCTTGCAAAGTATAAGCCGGATTGATAATTAAGCTGGCATTTTGGTCAATGGTGAGTGCCTTACAACTTGCTGCCGAAGAAATGCGCGGAAAATTGTAATTGATGTCGATGTTTTTTACGTTTGGAATGATAACATCAGCCGCCGAATACGGAATGGTTCCGGTGTCCCAATTAAACGGTTCTTCCCAAGCCTCCGATACATCGCCCTGCCAAGTCATTACGGGCAAAACGCCCATAGTGCCAAAAGTAAAATAGTTTCCTTCAGTCCATTTTCTAAATCCAATGGCAGGCGTAGTACTTGAAATGGTTTTGGCTGCATGGTTTACACCGTCTTCTATGCTTACGCTTTTCCAAGCATCGGCGACAAGGTCTGTCCATTCCACAATGCGTTGGTCGTTTTGCGAAGCCTCATCGTTGGGTAAACCACTGTAATCAGTCCAGTTGAGTTTTAAATCGGCTGACACTGTGTTTTCATCACAGTTTACTCGCCAATATTCGCTTTTACTTACGTAAGTAAGCGGCAAAACCATTGAAGAAGTATTAAAACCTGCATTGTCAGCCGATTGGTCAAAATATTCTGCTTGCCAATATTGAGCAGCGGTGGTGGCGGTGTTAAAAACTTCTATAAAACCGCAATGTGTATTTTTCCCTACAGGGAAAACAAACGAATCATTGTCGTTGATTAATTTGGAAACCGTGCCGTTTACGTAGCGCGAACAATTGGCTCCAATCACTACATTGTTGCTCAAACTATTCAATTTGAGTGTATTTCCCGCACCCGAAACTTTTACTATTCCGTTTGTAAAAGTCAAATTGTAATCTACTTCTATGGTAGAGTTTAGATTAACGCCCGCAAGATTGTTAATCGTCAGATGATTAAAAGCATTTAAACCCGTAAAATTGCCCTGAACGGTCTGCAACTCGGTGCCTCCCAATTCAAAGATGGCACCGGCACCAATTCCGGCATCAAAGCTGCCGTTGGTCATAATCACATCGCCGCAAACGGTGAGTTTGGTATTGTGTTCGTTGATTACTTCGAGGTCTGTATCGGTTCCGTCTATCCAAAGGCTGCCGAGCAGTTTCAATTCCAAATTGGGTAAGCGTCTGTCGCCTGTTCCGCTAAAACGCACATTGTTTACTTCCGAAAGGTTGTTGAGGGCATCGTAGCCGGTAGTGCCTTTGTATTGGAGTGTTCCGCCGTTTTTTGCAAAGAAGAATTTATTGTAAAAACCGGCAGGCAACAAACCGCTTTCGGTAGAGAGCGTACCTGTACCCGAAACCAAACCCAAGCGATTGCCAAAGGTATTTTCGGTATTCAAAGTTCCATTGATTTCTATTTGGTGTGCCAAAAGATAATTTAAATCTGCCCGAACGGTATGCTCGGAGTTGATGATAATAATAGCACCGCGCGGACCGCCCTGAATGGTAGGCGACCAAATGTTTTCATCTGTCCAATCGCCCGAAGCTACCGTTTGGTAAACGGCTACATTAACCGGAATGGCTCCTTTCAACAATCCGCTGTTGGGTTGCACGCCGGCTGTGTAGTCGCCGCTTATTTGAGCACTTCCCACATCGGTAAACCGGAAAACAATTTTACCCAGATTTTCATCAAAGTCTGTCCAATCATATTTGTTCCAAAGGGTGCTGTTTTCGAGCAAGCGTGCAGGAATGTAATAAGTAGAGTCGTAGCCGTTGGTAGCCATTACATCGCTTCGCGTGTAAAAAAACTCTACATTGCCGCTTACGTTGGTAAAATTGTGCGCGCTCAGCGACCAGTAATATTGCAAAGCATTTTGCCTGTCGGGTATTTCGATGTTGTCGGGGGCTTCGGTATCTTCTTGTATGCTGGCATGAATTTCATTGGCTGCCTTGGCTATCAAATAACCTCCGGCATCGGGATTGCTGTTGGCTGTTACAACAACCGGAGTATATTTTCCACCTGCACCTATCGGATAGGTAAATGTACCGGTAACATTTTGCGGAAAAAATTTTTTCACTCCGTTGTCGGTAAATGAAATGTTGGTTTGTATCATGTTTTGCGTTGAAAACGGGCGTTCGGGAAAAATCGTTCCAAATTCACCAATGGTAAGCAAATTACTGCCAATGTTAAACACTCCATCAACCATTTTCAACATATTGGTAATGATTATGTTGTAGCCTGTATTCAAAACAATGCCTTCGTGGTTGTTGGTAGTTAATTTTCCGTAAGTACCCGAACCGCTGATGTATTGCTCGCTTGTGCCTACAAGGGCTATTCCGTCGCCGCTGCCGCCGTGCTGGTGCGTGGCGGTGTTGTAAACATTGCCTTTCAAATAAAGAGTAAATGAATTATCGTTCAAAATGCCCGATTCCAATCTAAATTCATTGTTTACACGAATAGAATGGTTTAAAGTTAAAGTATTGATATTGTTTTTTATAAAACGATAAAAAGTGGTTTCCGAGCTGCCTTCAATGCTTTGAGCCGCTGTGCCGTTAAAAACGGTGGTATTGCCCGAAGCGGTAAAAGTGCCGTTGTTGATTAAATTTCCGGCTATATTGAGCTGAAATCCCGCAGCATTAAATTCTGTATTGGCTGCAATGGTTAAATTCTTATTTAGCGAAAGCGGTAAAATGCTGATGTAAAGTTTGGGATTGGTGTTGCTGACGTTGTTTAA
>DYSZ01000051.1 GCA_020726265.1 Draconibacterium orientale | reverse complement strand
CTAACTGCTTGTATTCCTGAAATTTATTACTCATAACATTGTTATTCAGAACCGTTTTGAAAAAAGTACGCAAATATAGAAATTTTTTCAGGGCTGAAAATTTACTGTACTGAGTTTCAATACAACTTTACATTGATGTAAAAATCTGGAGGGCTATTCTTGCTTTCAGGGCTGGAGGCCCAACACATCATCAGCCCAACGGCGCAGCCTTGGGCGATAAATCACACCAACCCCGTTCCGCGCCCTGAATGGGCAATATATTCATCTCATCTCTGATAAAAATCTAATTTTTAAAATTTTAATAGCATGGAAATCTTGTTTCTGTTTTATTATTGAGCCCCTCCGAAAAGTCCGGGTTCATTGATTTTCAACTCTTTTACCCCTGATCTCTAAAAGGGAACTCGCTGAAAATCAATGAACTCTTCAAAGTCCTCTTTAGGGTCCCGATTATTCGGGATAGGGGTTTTGGACTTTTCTGAGTAAGCTCAAGAATTGAACAAGTATTGGAAAATGATGATATTTACACTTTAAAAATAGACAATGAGCGAAAGTGGTATTCGCTCAATCCTTGGTTGAAACCCGGTATATTCTTTAAAAAACGTAGTATGGTTTTTTAATTTTCCACACTACGTTCTTGGGAAAAGATAATGTCCATTTCAGACACCTCTCATTTCATCCAAATCTCCTTCCCATTTCACTTTACCCCGCAAAGCAAGTAACCTCCTTCTTTTTTGAGATTCAGTTGATTCAATTGTCGAATTTTTAACCCTCAATTTTCCACTTTTCAGATTATTCGTTTTCAAAATTCCATTCTCCTTGTCCTGCTAATTTTCAACAAATTGTATGTTCTAAATTTTTCAAGTCATACAAAAATATTAGAAAACATACACAATCAATCTGATTATCAGGATTAATATCAGAAAAAAAAGGATGCCACCCGTGTTTGTGTAAACTCAACCGTATGGCATCCTTTTAATGAAATTGCGATTACTTCTATTTTTCAACTCCAAATTTGTACACACAAACCGAGTAATATTCTGCGCCCGGATTGAGCACGGTAGTCGGGAACTGTGGTTGATTTGGACTATCAGGAAAATGCTGTGTTTCGAGACAGAAAGCGCCGCGGTAGGCATACACTTTTCCGCCTTTGCCAACATCATTTCCAGTCATAAAATTACCACCGTAAAACTGGATGCCGGGTTCGTTGGTAAGCACTTCCATTGTGCGTCCTGAGGTTGGTTCAACCACTTTAGCAGCATAATTAAGACCGGTTTCTGCTTTTTTCACCACCCAGTTGTGGTCGTAACCCCCGCCGTATTTCAGTTGTTGATTTTCTTCAGCAATACGTGCGCCAATGGCTGTGGGTGTTCTGAAATCGAAAGGCGTACCTTCCACCGGGGCAATTTCACCTGTAGGTATCAATGTGGAATCAACCGGAGTAAAACCATCAGCGTTAATCATCATTACATGGTCGTTTATATCACCGTTGCCAGCGCCTTTCAGGTTAAAAAACGAGTGATGCGTAAGATTTACGTGTGTTGTTTTATCGGTAGTTGCCCAATATTCAATTTTCAGTTCGTTGCCGTTGGTAAGCGTGTAAACCACTTTTACGTTCAGGGTACCAGGGTAGCCTTCTTCTCCGTCAACCGAAAGATAAGTTAACTCGAGCGTTTGGTCATCCACTTTTTTGGCATCCCAAACCACATTGTTAAATCCTTTCACGCCGCCATGCAGGTGGTTGGGTGCGTTGTTGGTGGCTAATGTATAAACCGAGTCATTCAGGGTAAACTGACCTTTGGCAATGCGGTTTCCGTAACGGCCAATCAAAGTCCCGAAATATATTTCGTTCGATTTCAGGTACTCTCCCAAAGTTTCATAACCAATTACGATATCTTCAAAACGGCTATTTTTATCGGGCACCCAAAGATTGCTAATCCGCCCACCAAAATTTGTTATCTGGGCAACAAATCCGTTTGTATTTTTCAGGGTAAAGAGTTCAACCGTTTTTCCGTCGTGTTCGGTTTTAAAAGTAGCCTCGTCAATCAACACAGGCTGAGCGGGTTGTTTCGCACACGAGAAAAATAGGGCGAGAGTTAATACAGCAAGAATATTCTTCATCAATTTACAATTTTTGGTTAATGCTCAGTTTATTGGAAGCATAAAAATAACACTTGTTTTGTTTCAAAAAGTGGCAAACAAAAAAATCCGGTTCAGAATTTTCCAAACCGGCCTATTCGCTGTTTTCTGCTGTATAATTATTTATTCTCCTGCTCGTCGTCAACTTCAACCTCAACCTCCATTTTGGTTTCGTCGCCTTCTTTAATCTGCTTGATTTTTATCTTTTCACCATTCACGTGAACTACTTTTCCATTTTCGTAAACATTCATAGTTCCATCGTCAGATTTAACCACCCTTATTGTTTTTACATTTTCAGGATGACCAGACTGAAAACCAAATTCGGCAGGTGCACCGGGTGCATGAATAAACACATCCTCTTCCATTTCTGCATTTTCAGGAACCTGTTTGCGTACGATGGTAATTTTTTCGGTTCCATCTTTCCGTAGTTTTTTGTCGTACGAAATGATGCCGGGGTCGCTTAAATCGATCACATTTTTTCCATAGGTGCTGCTGAATCTCATCATTCGAGGTGCATGTGGCACTGGTGGAGCGCCAGGTGTCCACATCATGGGTTCTCCATCGCCTGAGTGCAAAATCATCACCTTGTGGTTACCGCCGTCTTCAATTTTATAATCAAATTTATGAATCGAATCCATCGCAAAATCGCTGCGCGAAATCCATTTAAACTCCTCACCTCCGCCAATGGTATCGCCATTCCACACAAACGGAGCATCTCCGGTAATTACTGTGTCTATTTCGGTTCTTTTACCATCGTCATCCACTTTCATCATTTTAATGTGTTTCTCTGTTTTGCTTTTTCCAGGAGCTTTAACATCTTGTGCAATCACTGTTGTTGTGTGTAAAATAAGAACACAGGATGCAGCCAGCACGATAGACAAAATTCTTTTCATTTTTTTTCCTTTTTAATTGTTTCAAATCCTGGCTCAAAGATAGTTGTTGATTGAGGTACCATTCAGTTAAGGTCAGGTTAAAATCTGTTAAGGAAAAGTTAAAATTGAAACCGCTCATTTTGAAAAGGTTATATTTGAGCCATGAACAAAAAATGGTTTACAGGCATCGTAATTTTAATGGGTATTTCCATCCTCGGAATCATTGCCGTGCAATTGGTTTGGATGAACAATGCCATCAGAATTAAAAACGAACTTTTCAGCCGCAGCGTCAGCGATGCCATGAACAACACGGTTCGTAAGCTTGAAGACCTTCACAACTTTGGGGTGGTGAACCGCATGGTTTTTCACGATTCTGTTTATTGGACCGGAATAACACACGCTGGCACAATTGCCGGCGACAACGTTCCTCCGCCGCCGCCACCGGGCATGAAACGCGACTTCGATACGACTTTTCATGTTACCGCTCCCCGCCCAATGATTCGCAGGGTGAAACCTGCCGGTAAGAATTCGCGCATTCAGATTAAAGTTGATAGCGATAAACGCAACGGACAAAGTTCTTTTACTTACCATTTCAAATCCGATTCGGCTGACAACCGCGATGTGGTTATTATCAGGCAGGATGAAGAAAATTCCAACGGTGTTTTTGTAACGAATAACGACGCGGTGATTACCGATGTCGATTCACTATATAATATAAGTGCGGTGAAAATCGATTCATTTCTTACCACATTCGATACAGTAAATATTGTAATGCCCGGTTTTTCGCATCGCGCCAAGATGAAAGCCGTCAGGCTGAAAAGCATGGCCAATCAGGTGGTTTCTGAAATTGCCGAATGGGACGTAACCAGCATTGATGATACACTGGTTCAGCAGGTTTTAACCGAAGAACTACAAAACCGGAAAATCCCTATCGGGTTTGAATTCGGAATTTTGAAAGACAGTATTCTGGTGAGCAGTCAGCCGGTTTCTGACACCCTTGAGTTGAAATCAACCGGTTTTAAAGTGAACTTGTATCCCAATGATATTTTTCAGAAAAATATTCAACTGGCTGTTTGGTTTCCAGGTCGCGACAGTTTTATTTACCGTTCACTCAACTGGCTGCTGGTAGCGTCGTTCCTGTTTTCACTCATCATTCTGGTTACTTTCGGGTTGAGTGTGTTCTACATCCTCCGTCAGAAAAAGATTTCGGAAATGAAATCCGATTTCATCAACAACATGACCCACGAATTTAAAACGCCAATCGCCACCATTTCGGTAGCTACCGATTCAATTACCAACGAAAAGGTTTTAGGCGACCCTGAAAAAATAAGGTATTTCGCCGGAATGATAAAAAAGGAAAACACCCGGATGAACCAACAGGTGGAAGATATTCTTACCATTGCACGGCTCGACAAAAAAGACTTTGAATTTCGCTGGGTACCGGTTGATGTACACGACCTGATCAGCGATGCATTGCAGGGAATTGCGATTCAGATTGAAAAACGCGGCGGGAAAACCGAACTTGATTTTAAAGCACAAAATCCGGTAATTATAACCGATGAAATTCATGGCACCAATATATTTTACAATCTGATTGACAATGCTGTGAAATACTCGGTTAATCAGCCTGAAATAAAAATTACAACTGCTAATAAAAAGGATGGGGTTTTGATTTCGGTACAGGACAATGGAATTGGCATGAACAAAGCAGTGCAGGCTCGTATTTTTGAACGGTTCTACCGGCAAACCAGTGGCAATATTCACAATGTAAAAGGATTCGGGCTCGGATTGAATTACGTAAAAGCGGTGGTGGAAGCCAACAACGGCACTATTTCGGTGCAAAGCGAACCTGGTAAAGGAAGCAGGTTTGACGTATTTTTGCCTAAGAGCCTCTCCCCAACCCTCTCCAAAGGAGAGGGAATTTAAGAATGAACCAAAAATTAGAAATAAATAATCACTCTTGTCATGTTAAAAAGTAAATTAAAGATGAGATTCTTCACTTCATTTTATTACGTTCAGAATGACAATAAGTTAGGTTTATGCAGGCATTTGGGAGTGGTGGTTTTGCGGCTTCGCCGCAAAACCACCACTCCCAAATGCGAAAGTATCCATGAACTTGTCATTCCAAAGCGAAGCAAGGAATCTCATGAAATTAACCAGACTGCATTGATAACAAAATCTGAAAATAAAGCAGTCGTTCAAATACTTTCTGATTTCTTATTCGTTATTCGGTGTTTTAGATTTTTTTAAATTTTACAGATGAAGAGTAACTACCACATATTTCTTGTTGAAGACGACCTGAGTTTTGGCTCGGTAATGAAATCATACCTCGAACTGAATGATTACCAGGTAACGTGGGTGGACGACGGCAAATATGCACTCGATAAATTCAGGAACGGGAAATACCACATTTGTTTGCTCGATGTAATGTTACCCAATGTGGATGGTTTTACCATTGGCCGCGAAATCAGAAGTATCGACAAGGAAATTCCCATGGTTTTTCTTACCGCCAAAGCCTTGAAGGAAGATATCCTGAAAGGCTACAACCTGGGCGCCGACGACTATATTACCAAACCTTTCGACAGCGAGGTATTGCTGTGTAAAATCAGCGCAATTATTAAACGACAAACAACAAATCCAGGTGCCGACGAAACGACTTTTGCCATCGGAAGTTATCGTTTCGACTCGAAATTACGAACAATTCAACGCGACAATCTGTTGCAAAAACTTTCGCCAAAAGAAGCCGATTTGCTGAAACTGCTTTGCCAGAACCAGAACGAACTGGTACCACGCGAAATGGCTTTGCGAAAAATTTGGGGCGATGACGGCTATTTTACCGCCCGCAGCATGGATGTTTTTGTAACCAAACTCCGCAAATTTTTGTCGGAAGACCCTGCTATTGAAATCATAAATATACATGGAAGCGGGTTTCTGCTGGAGATAAAAGGTTAATCCGATCCCGTATCAGAAAAAGTAACCGGTCATAATAATTCTCAAAACAGAGTCTCATTATAATCCTAATTTTGAACTGATTTATTTTACTATTATTCATTTTACTTATCAGGAAATATGCCACAACTTGCCAAAAAACCAATTTTAGCCGATTGCTGAACTTGAGAAAGACCGCGGTTTTGCGCACCAGTCCATCATCGACAAATGCCTTTTGATGGGCGAAGAAGTGGGTGAACTTTTCAAAGCTATTCGCAAATCGGAAGGTTTTGCCGTGGACGAAAATTCAAATTTTACTAAATCGGAGATGAACTCACCTATATTTTCATTTACATTTGCGCCATAGCCAACAGGAACCGTATTGATTTGGGAAAAGCATTCAGGGATAAAGAAGAAATAAACAAAAGAAGAACCTGAAAATCAATGCAATCAGATTTCAATTTATATTTCTCTTTCACAAACTGCAAAAAATTTTACCAATCATTTTAACTTTTTAAGTGTACCCAAGTCAAAACTATTATAATTGAGTATTCATTTTGTAAAGAATAATTATTGTGTCAACAAAAAAAACATTCAGATTAACCCTAACCATCATCATAGTATTGGTGATTGCTGGGATGATTTTTTATCCTAAACTGAAACCATTGTTTCAGTCAGGCGGTCAGAAAGGAATGCCCGGCGGGGCAGGATCCGGTGCAGGGGCAGGACGTGGACAGCAGATTTTGTTCGCCAGTGGCTATGTAATAGTACCTACACAAATGAACGAACTGATTTACGGGACAGGATCTTTGTTACCCGACGAAGAAGTTGAACTTTCGTTCGAGACCTCGGGAAAAGTGGTTGGCATTCATTTCCAGGAAGGTTCACGCGTAAAAAAGGGCGAACTTTTGGCTAAGATAAACGACAAACCTTTGCAGGCTCAGCTTTTAAAACTGCAGGCTCAGCGAAAATTGTTGGAAGAACGCGAATTTCGTCAGCGGCAGTTGCTTGAACGCGACGCCATCAGCCGCGAAAGTTACGACCAGGTTTCAACCGAATTCCAATCATTACAAGCCGATATTTTGCTTTTGGAAGCGCGGATTGCAGAAACAGAAATGCGCGCTCCGTTTGATGGAATTGTCGGGTTAAGGATGATAAGTGAGGGAGCTTATGCGAATACACAAACCAAAATTGTACGGCTTGTGAAAATCAGCCCGCTGAAGATTGAATTTTCTGTACCCGAAAGATATGCCGGTGAAATAACACCTGGTTATCCAATCCGTTTTTTTGTTGATGGAATGCAGGACACATTCAATGCCAGTGTTTACGCCATCGAACCAAAAGTTGATATTGATACAAGAACTATTGTAACCCGCGCCCGTTATGCAAATAAGAATGAAGAATTGAAACCAGGCAGGTTTGCCAAAGTGGAAGCGCTTTTATCACAAATCGACAATGCAATTTCTATTCCTACCGAAGCAGTGATACCAGAAATGGATGGAGAAAAAGTATTTATCTATAAAAATGGCAAAGCACAACAAGTGAGAGTTACCACAGGGTTACGCACTGCTGCACAAATCCAGATAAAAGAAGGGCTTCAGTTTGGCGACACACTGCTTACTACAGCAATTCTCCAGTTACGGCACCAACTGCCTATAAAACTCGACACGGTCGTAACTAATCAGAATCCGGAAATTCAATAATTATGAGTCTCTCGTCAACCAGTATAAAACGTCCGGTACTTGCCACCGTATTTTCCCTTGTGATACTTATTTTTGGGGCAATCGGGATGACCTATCTCGGGGTGCGTGAATTTCCGAGTGTCGATCCGCCAATTATTTCGGTAAGTACATCGTACCCGGGCGCCAACTCCGATGTAATTGAAACACAAATTACCGAACCGCTTGAACAATCGATTAACGGGATTCCCGGAATACGCACACTAACCAGCCGAAGCAGCCAAGGTCGCAGTGCAGTTACAGTTGAATTCGAATTAACTGTTGATTTGGAAACTGCAGCCAACGATGTACGCGATAAAGTTTCGCAGGCACAGCGCTTTCTTCCGCGCGACTGCGACCCGCCAACAGTTTCGAAAATGGATGCCGATGCCAACCCAATCATGTTTATCGCCGTTAAAAGTCCGAAACGGTCGTTGCTCGAACTCACCGAAATTGCCGAACTTACTTTTAAAGAACAGTTACAAACAATTTCAGGAGTAAGCGCTATTTCCATCTGGGGCGAAAAACGGTATGCCATGCGAATCTGGCTCGACCCGGCGAAACTGGCCGGATACCAGATGACTCCGCTCGACGTTCGGAACGCCATCACCCGCGAAAACGTAGAACTTCCGGCAGGTAGTATTGAAGGATCGAATACCGAACTTACCATACGTACACTCGGGTTAATGAAAACACCAGAGGAATTTAACAGCCTCATCCTGAGACAATCGGGCGACCAGTTGATAAGGGTTCGCGATATCGGTCGTGCCGAACTGGGGCCCGAAGATTTAAGAGGTATCATGCGAATGAACGGGATACCCATGGTTGGAACCGTTATTACCCCGCAACCCGGTGCCAACCACATCGAAATTGTAGACGAAGTGTATGAAAGACTTGAGTTTATTAAAAAAGATTTGCCCGACGATGTGGAAATTGAAGTTGGGTTTGATAATACTAAATACATCAGAACATCAATAGATGAAGTGCTTGATACGATTTATATCGCCTTTTTGCTCGTTGTGGTTATTATTTTCCTGTTTCTCCGCGACTGGCGTACAACACTGATTCCTATTATTGTGATTCCTGTTTCGCTGGTTGGATCATTTTTTATTATGTATGTGGCAGGATACACCATCAACGTACTCACGCTGCTTGCCATAGTACTTTCCATCGGGCTTGTGGTTGACGATGCCATTGTAATGATGGAAAATATTTATGTGAAAATTGAACAGGGAATGACTCCTTTGGAAGCTGGCATAAAAGGAGCAAACGAAATCTTTTTTGCCATCATTGCCACAACAATCACGCTGATCGCAGTTTTCTTCCCCATTGTTTTTCTTGAAGGAATGACCGGCAGGCTTTTCCGCGAATTCAGTATCGTAATTGCCGGGTCGGTAGCTATTTCGGCATTTGTGGCGCTCACACTCACTCCCATGCTTGCCACTAAAATGTTAAAATCGCACCATCACCGCAGCAAGGCTTATAATTATTCCGAAAAGTTTTTTGTTTGGCTCAACGATAGTTACCGCAGTTCGCTGGAAGCCATGTTAAAAAAGAAATACATCGCTACTATTATTGTATTTATATCAATTGCGTTAATTGCCGTTTTATGGAAAGCAATTCCGGCTGAAATGGCGCCAATGGAAGATCGCTCGCAATTGATTATCAGAACCACCACACCAGAAGGTTCTACTTACGAATTTAACCTGGGATACAGTGAGCAAATCGTAAAAATGGTGGAACAAAAAGTTCCGGAGCGCGATAAAGTTACACAAATGGTAATGGGCGGTATGTCGTTTGTGCGCATCGTATTGGTTAGCCCCGACGAAAGAGATAAGTCACAGCAGGAAATAGCCAACCAACTGACTGCCGAACTACGCAAAATGACCAAAGCCAGAGCAATGACTATTCAGCAATCAACTTTCGGCGGACGACGCGCCGGACAGCCAATCCAGTATGTTTTGCAGGCTCCCAACATTGAAAAACTACGCAAAATATTACCGGCGTTTATGGCCGAAGTTCAGGACAACCCAATATTTTCGATGCCCGATGTTGACCTGAAATTCACAAAACCTGAACTTCAGATTGTAATTAACCGCGACAAGGCCAACCTTCTGGGTGTTTCAACTCAAAACATTGGCCAAACGCTGCAACTCGCTTTAAGTGGCCAGCGTTTTGGTTATTTTATTATGAATGGTAAACAGTACCAGATTCTGGGTGAACTTGCCCGTGGGGACAGAAACAAACCACTCGACCTTAAATCGTTGTATGTAAGAAATAATACGGGGCAAATGGTTCAGCTCGATAATTTTGTTGAACTTGAAGAAGCTACTGCACCTCCACAGTTGTACCGGTATAACCGCTTTGTGGCTGCAACAGTATCAGCTGGTCTTGCTGAAGGGAAAACCATCAGTGAGGGACTTGAAGAAATGGATAAAATTGCGGCAAAAGTGCTCGACGATTCCTTCAGAACAGCGCTTGCCGGCGATTCAAAAGACTTTATGGAAAGTTCGTCAAGTTTGATGTTTGCTTTTTTGCTCGCCATTGTTTTAATTTTCCTTGTGCTTTCAGCGCAATTCGAAAGTTTTAAAGACCCGGTCATTGTGATGATGACAGTGCCTTTGGCCCTTGTGGGTGCGCTCATTTTTATGTGGTATTTCGGAATTACAATGAATATTTTCAGCCAGATTGGTATTATTATGCTGATTGGGCTTGTTTCGAAAAACGGGATTCTGATTGTTGAATTTGCCAACCAGCGCAAAGAAGCCGGAATGAACAAATTTGATGCAATTGCATTTGCGTCTGCAGCCCGGTTACGCCCCATATTAATGACAAGTTTTTCAACAATTCTGGGTATTTTGCCTCTGGCAATCGGGATGGGTGAAGGTGCTCAAAGCCGTGTTGCCATGGGGATTGCGGTAGTTGGTGGGCTTGTCATTTCCACCTTTTTAACATTGTATGTAGTTCCATCTATTTATCTTTTCATTTCAAGTGAAACAAAAATCAAAACTGATGAATTATCCCGATCTGAAAAAATTGAATTATATGAAAACTAACAGGATTATTATTGTCATCTTATTCATTCTGATTTCTTTTCAAAATCTCAGTTCTCAGGAAGTTTATGATTTAAGCCGGTGTGTTGTTTCAGGTCTTGAAAACAATTTTTCGCTGAAAATTGCCAAAACCAGCCAACAGGCTTCAGATAATAACTACACGCTTGGAAACGCCGGTTATTTGCCATCGATAACAACCACCAACAAGGTTGGCGGAACAATAAACAATACCGATCAATCGCTTAACGATGGTTCGAAAACATTATCGCGTGGAATTCACAATAATGCGGCAAGTGCCAATGTTAATCTCAACTTAACTATTTTCAAAGGATTTCAGGTACAAACTACTTACCAGAAACTAAGTGAATTGAAAAAAGTTGGCGAACTGAACACCCAAATGAATATGGAAAACCTCGCATCCAGAATTATTGCCGAGTACTATCTTCACGTTCAGCAACTCAATTTATCGAAAAACCTTGCATACGCTGTTGCTCTTTCACGCGAAAGAGTAAGAATTGATGAACAGAGGTATTTACTTGGGTCATCATCAAAACTTGAATTATTGCAGTCGGTGGTGTACCTGAATGCCGACAGTTCGCGATATGCCAAACAAACTGAAAATTTACTGGCATCAGAAGTGAGGTTAAAGAAATTAATGGCGCTCGAAAACCTTGAAGAAAACATCGCATTAAAAGATACTTTGATAGAAATCGACACAACTTTAATATACAACAGGTTACTCGAACTAACACTTCAGCAAAATACCGGGTTGCTAATGGCGGCAAAAGACCAGGTAATTTCAGAACTCGATTACAAAATTATTGCAGGCAGAGCATACCCATATCTGAATTTATCATCGGGCTATACATACGCGTACAACCGTTACGAATCGGGCAATACAAAAAACCAACAGGTTTATGGATTGAATTACGGGCTGACCCTGGGAATGGATATTTTTGACGGATATGAGAGAAAACGTGAAAAATCGAATGCCAAAATTGCCATAGAAAGCCAGAAATATCAATACCAGGAGATTGAACTTGAAGTAAAAGGCGACCTGATTACTTTTTATTATGCATATGAAAATAACCTGCGACTGTTAAAGCTGGAAGAGCAAAATCTTGAAGTAGCACGCGAAAATCTTGGTATTGCTATGGAAAGGTATAAACTTGGTAACCTTTCGGGGATTGATTTACGCGAAGTACAAAAAAGTTTACTCGATGCTGAAGAACGCTTAATTTCAGCGCAGTATCTGACCAAACTTGCCGAAATTTCGTTGCTGCAAATCTCAGGTCAGATTATGAAAAGTGTGAATTAAACAACAGTAACCAGTATTTTTTACTGCGTTCACAAACCAAGGCAGAATCTGATAAAACCGGACATTAATAATTTAGCCCTGACCCTGAATCCAAACATTCATCTTCTTTTGCAGGAAAGATTACCGGTGAATGTTTGGGTTTTATTGTTACTTCGAAACAATACAGCGTAAAGCAGGCCAACCTTTTTTCAAACAACATAATCATTAAAACCACCAGGCGCATAAATAAATTTTCTGCTAGCTGGAAAGTTCGGAAACTTGCGCTGCAACCCCAATTTACACTCAAAAAACAATAAACCCAAATTGCACAATCAATTGAAAAACTTTACTCAAAAAAATTAGTTGGATTGAAGCATAATAATTACTATTTTTAAACAGAGTGATTTCGTACATTTCGTCTTTTCAGTTTAACTCAAAAATGGTTAGCTATGAATTTTAATGACGACCTGAAACAAGCAATTAATATTTCTCAGTCGCTGGCAAAAGAAAACTCAAATGCCGAATTTTCGCCGGCTCATCTTTTAAAGGCACTTCTGCACAAAGAAGTTGGCCTTATTCCTTTATTACTATCACTTGATCAGGATATCTATTATCTCGAGGAATGGGCCGATGTTCGTATCGAAAATTGCCCGAAGACATCAAAAATTCCTGACAGTCCGGCTGGCGATGCAAATGTGAAAGCGGTATTCAGGGAAGCTGAAAATATCAGGTTAAAATTATCGAAAGACCAAACCGAACCAGTTTGCGTACTTGCTGCACTTTGCACTCCGGGTGTGGGTTTTAATTACGAGCAACTCAAAACATTTACTTTATCACAAAAACAAATTCTCGATTCTTTTCTTGAAAGCAGCGAGTTACAAAAAGTTGTTGGAGTTGCCGATGAAAATAGTAAAGTAAAACCTCAGAACACATCGACAAACGCCATACTGAAATATAGTATCGACAAAACCGAACAAGCCACACAGGGGAAACTTGACCCTGTGGTCGGGAGAGTTAACGAAATAAGGGAAATCACTGAAATTTTAGGCCGGAGGTACAAATCCAATGTTTTAATTTTAGGCGACCCCGGTGTCGGAAAAACCGCTCTGGTAAATGGATTTACCCAAAACATAGTTTTGGGTAGAGTACCCGAAAGTTTGAAGGAAGCTTTGATTTTTGAACTTGATTATGGCGCATTAATTGCCGGGGCAGCCTACAAAGGCGAAATTGAAGACAGATTAAAAAATATAATCGCAGAAATTCAGAAGTTTAAAAAAGCAATCCTTTTTATCGACGACTTGCATATGTTTCTCGATAAGCAGGGAGGCTCACCCGGAGCGGCAAATCTGCTGAAACCTGAACTTTCGAGAGGAAACCTAACCATAATCGGAACCACTTCAATTGATAATTACACCAAATTTATCGAAACAGACGAAGCCTTTAACCGACAGTTTGAAGTTGTTAAAATTGAAGAACCCGATATTATTGCTGCGAAAAAAATGCTGTTGCAGGTTATTCCTGCTTACGAAATACACTACAACCTGAAAGCAGGAGAAGAGGTTATTGAAGAAGCAATCCGACTCTCTAAACGATTTCTCAAAGAACGTTCGCTGCCTGACTCTGCCATCGACCTGATTGACCACGCTTTTTCGGGAGTACGGCTGATGACCGATGTTTCGCAACAAAAAATATTGGAACTAAAAAATGAATTGGAAAGTTTCAGCGAGAATAAAGAAGATAAAACCAATGAACTGGAAAGTTTTTTTAATGACCTGAAAAATCAGGTTTCACCCATTTTGTTTTCAAAACTTGAACTGGAAGAAAACGCTGTTCCGTTAAACTCAGGCACTGAAATTTATAACCAATGTGTTTTAATTCTTGAACAGCTCGAAAAATTAGCCGGTGAAAAAGTGGAAACCCTTGGTAAATCTGACATTGGGGCAATAGTATCAGGGCGAACAGGAATTCCGCTAGGGAAAATTCAGTCGAAAGAACGGGAACGGTTACTCGGAACAGAAGAGTATTTAAAAAAACGGGTGGTTGGACAAGACCACGCATTAAAAAGCATTGCCGAAGCCATCCTCGAGTCTCGCTCTGGGTTAAACAAAACAGGGCAGCCTATTGGTTCATTCTTCTTTCTCGGACCAACCGGAACCGGAAAAACCGAACTTGCAAAGTCGCTTTCCGAGTTTCTTTTCCAGGACGAATCGTTTCTGATAAGATTCGACATGTCGGAATTTAAAGAAGAACACTCTGCCGCTTTGCTGTATGGAGCGCCTCCCGGTTACGTAGGCTACGAAGAAGGTGGATTGCTCGTGAACAAAATAAGACAGAAACCCTATTCTGTTGTATTGTTCGACGAAATAGAAAAAGCTCATCCTTCGGTATTCGACATTTTCCTGCAAATTCTTGATGAGGGAAAACTTCACGACCGCCTTGGAAAAGAAGGTGATTTCTCAAATGCAATAATTTTGTTCACTTCGAATATCGGAAGCGACCATATTGTCGAATCTTTCAACGAAGGTGAAATTCCGAAATCCGATTCGCTCATGGAAATTATGAGTAAATATTTCAGACCAGAATTTCTGGCAAGGCTTACAGAAATAATTCCATTTGCCCCAATATCAGAAAAGAATGTTCTCAAAATTTTTGAAATACACCTGAAAAGTTTATTCAAATCGCTTGACGAAAAAGGAATTAAACTTGAAATTGACGAAAATGCAAAACAAAAACTGGCACTCTCGGGCTACACACCCAAATATGGAGCACGCCCCATAGTTGGTGTAATCAGAAACCAAATCAGGAGGCCATTGTCAAAAATGATAATTGCAGACAAAATTTCAAGAGGGTCGCTTATCAGGCTCGAAATGAACGAAAAAGATGAAATAATTTGGGATGTTAAATAAAAATTTCACAAAATTTACAGAGAAGTAAAATAATTAAAACTTAAAATATGGAAACGTATGGAATTGGTGGCACTGAAGTACCGGGCGACGCAAGCGAGGCAATCAGTGAAATTTCGCAGAACAGAACTTTATTAATTGAGCAATTAACAGCCGATGCTCCTTTTAAACCCGAAATTGTTGAGGGTTTAACTTCGATTGATGATGTGTTTAACCATTTTTCTCCTTCGGTTGAGGTAGAATTTCAGGACTCGGAGGGAGTTACCAAAGAAGAAAAACTCAGTTTTAACGGATTAGCCGATTTTGGGGTTAAAGGAATTACCGCACAAAGTAAATTCCTGAAAGATTTAACCACGCAAAACGAACAATTCGTGAAGATTGTAAAACAACTGAAAAGTAACAAAATTTTACGCAAAGCCCTTGAAAACAAAGAAACCAAGGAAGCAATGCTAAATACAATCTACGCATTGGTAAAAGAAATTGAAGAAGCATAATTCTGGTACTGAACAAAATTAAAAAGTGATAAACATGGCACAACAGGAAAAACAAATTAATATAGAGCAATTCAGAGAGCGGGTTCTGGAAAAAATAGAAACGATTGACAATTCGCAGGAACTGCTGAAAACAAGCCTGTCGCAATTATCGAAAGTCGGAGGTTTCGATTTATTGGAAGTTGCAATCGATGGAGCGCAAAACCTCAACCCCGAACGAAAAGCCCGGAAAAAAATATTTCTATCTGAATCATCGAAAAAAGAAGAACGCGATGAACTGAAAAAAACACTTCAATTGTGGGCAGCGGTTCTCTCTTCATCTGACGATGTGATGGAGATGATTGAAAAATGTGAACAAGGTTCTCAGGTAGCCGAAGAAACACTCACCACAAACCTGTCAAAAGCCGTTGAATCAACCAAAGATATTGAGCGTTCGTATCGATCGTTGGCCTTGTTCTTTAAAAATACAAATAGTAATAAACTCAAAAATGTTTCGTTTATGAATGCCTCGCCCGAGCAGGTAAAAGATTTAGACGATACAAGGTTTATTGATGCGGTTCAGGAAGAACTGGTTCAAAATTTCGACCGGCTCGATTTGCGCGACAATTACAGTTTGCTTGTAATTCCGGGTTATTTAGGCTCAAATAAAGTGGTGGAAAAATGGGCAAAAATTGCACATGAAAATAAAGTGATGCTGGTAACCGATTTTGAACACCTCGACACACCCGATGATGTGATGGAGATGTTTGAATCAGCAAACCTGACTGGTGGTGACAGTTACCGTTCGAATGTAATTATGACATGTAATTACCTGGTTGGAAGGGATAAATTCAAAGAAATAGGTGAAGAAGAAGTTTTGTATTTACCAGCCTCAACTGCCCTTGCCGGAAATATTTACCAAACACTAATGTCTCAGGTAGCAGCAGGAAAAAAGCACGGCAGTTTAAGCGAAGTTGACGGTGTTTGTTTCGACCTGAAAAAAAGCGAAATCGCCAATCTGGAAAAACTGGGGCTGATTCCGATGGTAAACGAATACGGGAAAGTAATGGCATTTTCGGCAAAAACCCTTTTTAATGGCGATAATCTCGGGCTTCAAACCTACTCAGTAGTCAGGGTTTTCGATTATGTAACCAAAGTACTGATGGATTTCTTAAATCGAAGGGCATTCGAAAATTTCAATTCAAAAACCCGGAAAGAAATACTCAGCCAGATTATCAGGTTCCTCGACAATATAACTGGTCCGGGCAAGCTCATCGAAAAATTCTCGATTAAAAGGTTTGAGCAGGACAATATTCAAAAAGATAAAATACATCTTGATATCCATATGACACCATATTTCCCAGCCAAAAATTTCATGATAAAAATGGATGGTCAAAAGGGAGATGAGGGGACAGAATGGGATACTGAATACGAACAAAACTAACAGGCACTGCCTGAATTAGGAGCTTTCTGGATAGTGAGGCAATCACTATGATTCGATGTTCAGATTACAAATCGGAACAGTTTTAACAACAAATTACTTTTAAACGTTTAATCATGTCATTTAAAGCAGTTTTTGAAGTTGACGGTAAAAAATACCGTGTTTTAAAATGCAGTTTCAGTTTAACCCAGGCCATCGACAATACAGGCCGCCCTTCATCGACAACCCGTGGAGGAGTGGTGAATATTGTTGTTGAATCAACCGACGACACTGGTTTATTCGAATGGATGTGTGACAGCTACATGAAAAAAGATGCAAAGGTTACTTTCAACAAGCGAGACGAAGACTCTAAAATGAAAGAGTTGGAAATTGTTGAATCGTACATGGTTCATTTCGAAGAATCATTTGATGAAGCAGGGGTAGGAGCAATGATTCAATCCATTTCCCTTTCTGCCCGAAGTATTAAAGTAGGAAATGGAGAACACGAAAATGAATGGGCGATGTAAAATAAAAACTCCCTTTGCGTTGCTCTGAGGGAGTTTTTGTTTTTTTATTGTGCTCTCCTTACTTCCGGTTTATTTATCTGAGTTATACAATTAGTTTTAGTACAAATAAAAGAATCAGATATGTCGTTATCAGCCAGGTTGCATATACAAGGACATAGTAAGGAAAACCAGGGAATTAAAATCCTTTCCAGCAGTTTCAGTTTTTCTCAAGATGTTGATGCCCGTGGAATGACAAGTTCAAAAGTAAGGGCAGGAATGATAAATCTGACCCTGCACGGAGGCGAAGACCCCGAAATCATCCAGTGGATGCTTGGTGGAAACATCAGAAAAAACGGAAAAATTGTTTATACAGGCGTTACTGACACTGGCCCGAAACGTTCGGTGGAGTTTGAAGATGCCTTGTTGGTTGACTATAAAGAAGACTTTAACGACCAGACCGACATTGTTATCAGGCTCGTAATTTCAGCCAGAATGATAGTGATTTCAGGTGTTGTGCACGAAAGTATGTGGACGTCAGGCAATACATAGCTTTGAAAGAAAATGGACTCTGTATCAAAAATAAACATCGAAATAGGAGGAAATCCTTTAACAGATTTCGAAACGGTTACCATTAACCAAAACATGTATGCCAAAGATGGTTTTGAAATTGTTTGCCGATACGATGCTTTGGAAAAATCTGATGCTTTTCTGATAGAAAATTCAAAAGATTTTTTGGGACTCCCCATTGTAATTATCGTTAGAACTGAATTAGAAGCCGGGGAAAAGGATGCTATTGTATTTAAGGGGTACGTAACAAAAATTCAGGGGCGGAAAAGCGGAATGGCAGATAAAGACCAGGTAATAATCTCGGGGGGAAGCAGTGAAATACTTTTGGACAAAAAACCTGCAAGCAGGGCATTTCTTGAAAAAAAGCTGGAAGATATCGTAAAAGAGGTATTAAAGCCGTATCCAATAAAGTCGAAAGTAAAACCAAGGCAAACACAGCTTTTTGATTACATTGTTCAGTACGAGGAAAGCGATTTTGAATTCTTACAACGACTGTCGATAAGGTATGGAGAATGGTTTTTTTTCAATGGCAAGGAATTTATCTTTGGCGAAATTCCTGATGCAGAACATTCGCTTACAATAGGTTATGATTTAGAGGAATTCAATTATGGATTAAAGGTAACCCCGGTAAAGTTCCAGCTATTCTCGGTCGATTCACTCACCATGGATGTCCATCGTTACAAGTCGGGCAGCTCAAAAACCGACAGTAACCTGAACATTTATGGCAAACATGCACTACTGCAATCAAAACAACTATTTGCCGAAGAAGGGAAAGACTATTACGAACATTTAAACGTAAAAGAAACAGAATATGAAAACGCTTTAACCCAGGTTGGAGAAACCGATGAAATGAAAGATGCAGTGAATCTTACTGAGTTAAAAGGTATTTCAACAAACCCTTTTCTTACAACAGGATTGCAGGTTATGGTTAACAGCCAAAAAGAAAAGAGTTTCGACACCATTGGTTTCGGGAGGCACTTGATAACTTCGGTGCAGCACCGTTTTAATAATTTACTTACTTACCAAAACAGTTTTACTGCAATTCCTGCTGAATCACAGGTTCCTGAAAACACCAATCCTTATTTTATCAGAAAAGCTCATAATCAATTGGGTATGATAGAAGATAATAAAGACCCAAAAAAACTGGGAAGGGTTAAAATAAGCTTCTGGTGGATGGAAGGAAAACTAAAGACTCCTTGGATAAAAGTACTTACACCATATTTACACAAAAACAGCGGAATATATTTTGTGCCTGCTGTAAATACGCGAGTGCTTGTTGTTTTTGAAGGAGGTGATATTGAAAAACCATATTGTTTAGGAAATCTTTACGATGAAGATGCTCAACCCGATGCAGCATGGGCAGGTAATACCAATGAAAAAAATGCAAAAACACACGCAATCAGAACCATGTCGGGGAATACCATTGAATTGCACGATTCTGATGGTGCTGAAAAAATTACGATTTACGACAAAGGAGACAAAAACAGAGTTACGCTTGATAGTGCCAACAGCACACTCACAATTCATGCAAACGGAAACCTGAACCTGAATGCTGATAAAATTGAAATAAAAGCTGATTCTGGAATTGAATTAACCAGTCAGAAAAAAATTGAAATTAATGCGTTGGAAGAAATAAAAGTTACTGCACACGACAAATTTTCACTAATCGCGTTAGCTGATATTGAATTTACATCAAGCCAGAATGTTAATTTCACAGCAGGCAGTTCAGTCGATTTGACTATTGCAAACTCTTATTCAATTACAGTAGGTGCAAATACTTCAGTAACATCGGGCGGTAAACTACAATTTACAGCGCCCTTAATTACAATAAACTGATAAAAAAACAGAAATGCCAGCAGCAGCAAGAGCAGGAGATATGCACGTTTGTCCGATGTCGGACGGACCAAAACCACATGTAGGTGGCCCGGTTTTACCACCTGGATGCCCGACTGTTTTAATAGGAGGAATGCCCGCAGCAAGGGTTGGCGATATGGCAACATGTGCTGGCCCGCCTGATACAATTATCAAAGGTTCAGCAACCGTATTAATCGGGGGAATGCCTGCGGCACGAATGGGCGACTCAACAGCTCACGGCGGTACAATAATAGTTGGGTTACTGACAGTATTAATCGGCGGTTAGTGACACAATTTTTTAAATAGCAGATAGGTTGTGGGCACTCCATTTTAAACAAAATCGTTTTAATATTTAAAACTT
>DYSZ01000226.1 GCA_020726265.1 Draconibacterium orientale | reverse complement strand
TAAAAGACGCTGCCAAACCGGTTAGCATTGGCAAACAGCAGATTGGCTGGGCAATGGAAACCATGTTTATTTACGATGGGCACATGTTTCTCGGTACTCAATCCGGGATGCAGATTATGAGTTTGAAAGTGCCAACAGCACTGAGTTATGTTGGATCGTTCTGGCATGTAACCAGTTGCGACCCGGTGGTGATTTCAGAAGGGTATGCATACATCACGCTTCGTGGAGGAAACGCATGTGGCAGCAACGTAAACCGGCTCGATGTGGTAAAACTTTCGGCTGATTATAAAACCAGTACACTCGAAGCTTCTTATCCGATGACGGGTCCGTATGGTTTGGGAATCGACGATAAGACCCTCTTTATTTGCGATGGTGATGCCGGACTGAAAATCTATGACGTGGAAGATAAACTGAATATCGACGACCACCAGATTGCCCGTTTCCCCGGAATAAAAACGTACGACGTAATTCCGGTAGATGGATATTTGTTTATGATTGGCGACGACGGTTTTTATCAATATGATTACTCCAATCTGCAGAATATTAAGCAAATAAGCCATATTCCGGTGATTAAGGATTAATAGTCTATTATGTATAGATTAAGGCTGCTTTCTGTTTCAGAAGCAGCCTTTTTTACATTCCGGAGTATGCATATTAAACGGCGAAATCGGCAAATTACTTGTTTTTGGGTAATAATATGCTGAAAATGAAAATACTACAGAAAAGAATTTGAAATTTTCAGAGATTTTATAACAGATTATTTTGAATATTTTGAAGATAAAGCAGATTTGCAACGGACGGTAAGGGAACACACAGTCGCCTTCGAAGAAGTGATTGCCAAATTTGAAGTAATAAATGGATAGGGTTTTCATTGTTGGAATTATTAAGATAAGACACCGCCAGAATATTTACAAGTAAAAAGTTGCTCAAAATAGGTAAGGCCTGGCAAACTGCCGGGCCTTTTTGTTTGTTATGCAAAGGGTAAAAGTGTACTTTTGCCGTTTCGCGAAAAACAATAAAATGATGTTTCAGAAATTCAAAGATAAAAAGTGGTGGAAGATACTTCTGTCGATAGTGGTTGTGGCTAATATTCTGCTTGTAGTGTTTGCTGTAAGCAGTTTAAAGTCGGAAAGTAAAAGAGTGGAAACGACAGCGGTTGAGCAGATTACATCGTACCCGCTTCCTGAAAAGGTAGCTTTTGCAGGTGAAAAAATGCCACTCGAATTGTTTGATGTTCGTGAATACCTCGACCGGGAATTGATTTCAAATGCCTATTTTCACTCACAAACCATTCGGCTTATTAAACTGGCTCCCCGCTATTTTCCGCTGATTGAGCCCATTTTAAAGAAAAATGGCATCCCCGATGATTTCAAATACCTGGCCATGGCCGAAAGTGCACTTAACCCGCGGGCAGTTTCTCCCGCCGGTGCCGTTGGTTTCTGGCAGTTTCTCGATGTTACTGCAAAAGAATACGGACTTGAAGTAAACAAAGAAATCGACGAGCGCTATCACATCGAAAAATCGACAGAGGCTTTTTGCCGGTATTTAAATGATGGATATCGGAATTTTGGCAACTGGACAATGGCTGCTGCTGCATACAACGGTGGTATGGCGCGGATACAGCGCCAGATGGAACGCCAGAAACTGACAAACTTTTACGACCTCTATTTTGCTGAGGAAACCCGACGCTACATTTATCGCATTGTGGCCATAAAATTAGTGGTCGAAAATCCTGAAAAATACAATTTCAACGTTGAAGACAGCGAAAAATACCCGTTCATTAAAACCCGCAATGTGGAAATTACTGGCCCGGTGACCGACTTCGGTACTTTTGCCATACAACAGGGTATCAACTATAAATACCTGAAAGATTTTAATCCCTGGTTACGCGATGATCAACTCACCAATTCAGGCAGAAAAAAATACATAGTTAAAATACCGGTTTTGAATTAACCGGAATTCAAGTATGAAAAATTATTCGGAAAGCGAAATAGTAATGACAGAGAACGAACCATTAGAGTCGGATGACAAAGTAGTGGTTTACGGAGCCCGCGAACACAACCTTCGCAACATCAATGTCGAGATTCCGCGCAATAAACTCACAGTAATTACAGGTTTAAGCGGCAGTGGAAAATCGTCGCTGGCGTTCGATACCATTTACGCTGAAGGACAGCGGCGCTACATCGAAACATTTTCGGCTTATGCACGCTCTTTTCTTGGAAATATGGAGCGCCCCGATGTGGATAAAATCACAGGCCTCAGTCCGGTGATTTCCATCGAACAGAAAGTAACCACACGCAACCCGCGTTCAACCGTGGGCACTGTAACCGAAATTTATGATTTCCTGCGTTTGTTGTATGCCCGGGCTGCCGAAGCTTTTTCGTACAACACCGACGAAAAAATGGTGAAATACACCGAAGAGAAAATCATTCAACTGATAAAAGAAGATTTTGCCGGCAAACGAATCATCATTCTTGCGCCCGTGGTAAAAGGCCGCAAAGGTCACTATCGCGAACTTTTTGAGCAGATTTTGCGCAAAGGTTTTCTTTCGGCTCGAATTGATGGTGAGATTACCGAATTGAAACACAACCACCGCGTTGACCGCTACAAGAATCACTTTATCGAAATCGTAATCGATAAACTGATTATGGAGGACGATGCAGTCACCCGTTTGAAAGGCAGTGTGCAAACCGCCATGAAACACGGGCAGGGCGTATTGCAGATTCTCGACCCCGACAGTGGCGTGATAAAATATTACAGCCGCTTGCTGATGTGCCCAACCACGGGTATTTCGTACAGCGAGCCTGCACCGCATAACTTTTCGTTTAACTCGCCGCAGGGTGCTTGTCCGCATTGCAATGGACTCGGACGGGTGACCGAAACCGATATGGAGAAAATTATTCCCGACAAAAAACTAAGCATTTCGAAAGGGGGAATTGCCCCGCTTGGATCATTTAAAAACACTGTGATATTCTGGCAAATTGAGGCGCTTGGCGAAAAATTTGATTTTACACTCAATACACCGGTGGGCGAAATTTCGGAAGAAGGTTTACAGGCGGTGCTGTTTGGCACAAACGAACGGATTCAACTTAAAAATACACCGCTTGGCAACAGTATGAGTTACCAGATGAGTTATGAGGGGGTGGTAAAATACATCGACAGCCAGCGCGACGATAATCCTTCGAAAACTGCACAAAAATGGGCCAACCAGTTTGTGAAAACCAATATTTGCCCCGAATGCAACGGGATGCGGTTAAAAAAAGAATCTCTTCATTTTAAAATCGACGGCAAAAATATTTCAGAGCTTGCCCAACTCGACTTAACTGAGTTGGGTGTGTGGTTCACCGGGCTCGAAAACCGTATTAGCGAAAGACAAAGAACCATCGGGGTTGAGGTTATTAAGGAAATCCGCGACAGGCTTGGTTTTATGCTTGGCGTGGGGCTGAATTATCTTTCGCTCGACCGCACAGCACAAACCCTTTCGGGGGGCGAATCGCAACGCATCAGGCTGGCCACTCAAATAGGGTCGCAATTGGTAAACGTGCTTTATATTCTCGACGAACCCAGCATCGGACTCCACCATCGCGACAACCTGAAGCTGATTCATGCGCTTCAGCAACTCCGCGATTCGGGTAACTCGGTAATTGTGGTGGAACACGACAAGGAAACCATGATGAATGCCGATTACCTGATTGATATGGGACCGCTGGCAGGTGTTCATGGCGGCGATATTGTGGCAGCCGGAACACCCGAAGAAGTGCTGAAATCACACACACTTACTGCCGACTACCTGAATGGCCGCCTGAAAATTGAAGTTCCGGCTGAAAGAAGGGCCGGAAATGGCAAATTCTTCGAAGTGAAAGGTTGTTCTGGCCATAACCTGAAAAATGTGGATTTAAAAATTCTGCTTGGAAAATTTATCTGCATCACCGGGGTTTCTGGCAGCGGAAAATCAACATTGATTAACGAAACTTTACAGCCCATTCTCAGCCAGTATTTATACAACTCGGTGCAGGATCCGTTGCCGTACAAATCGGTTACAGGGCTCGAACTGGTGGATAAGGTAATTCGCGTTGACCAATCGCCCATTGGCCGCACTCCGCGGTCGAACCCGGTTACTTACACCAATGTTTTTTCCGAAATCCGCGATTTATTTGCGCAGCTTCCCGAAGCTAAGATCAGGGGTTACAAACCCGGCCGGTTTTCGTTTAATGTTACCGGTGGGCGTTGCGAAGAGTGCCAGGGTGGTGGCCTGAAACTCATCGAAATGAATTTTTTGCCCGATGTGTATGTGCATTGCGATAAATGCAACGGCAAACGGTACAACCGCGAAACACTTGAGGTGCGTTACAAAGGAAAATCAATCGGCGATGTATTG
>DYSZ01000225.1 GCA_020726265.1 Draconibacterium orientale | reverse complement strand
TACAGCACCTTTTACGCTTTGTACGGTTATTATCTGGTGTTGCCTGTAATTTTGCTGGCAGCAATCTTTTTAATAGAGGTGAAACGATTCAACCCAGCCCCCAAAACAGTGAGAGGAAAAGCTCAGAAAAAGAAAAATAATTTGAGCTATTTGCCTGTTTCAGAAATTGTTCAGGTGGCTTTTATTGCAACTGTTGCCTGGTTTCTGTTTGTAAAATCATTCGATCCGTTTAAGAAAAAACTCGTATATCTCGATTATTATGCACAAAACGAACAATGGAACGAGATTCTGAAACTTGCCGAAACTTTTGATGTTTACGATTTCAGGGTTAATTACCAGGTAAACAGGGCGTATGCCAACTTGGGTACATTGGGAGAGAATCTTTTCAACTACCCGCAGTTGCTGGGTTCTAACGGGTTGTTTTTAGACACATCAACATTGAACGGAAGTTTTACAATGCCAATCAGCGACCTTTATTTCGATCTGGGATTTATGAGCGAATCGTTGCATTGGGCGTTCGAAGCGCAAACCTTACTTCCCAATAGTCCGCGGATTTTGAAGCGCATTATTCTGATTTACATTGTTAACGAAAAGTATGAACTTGCACAAAAATTTTTGAATGTGTTGAATAAGAATATGTTGTACCGCGATTGGGTAAAGAAATACCAGGAATACATTACCAATCCTGGGCTGGCAGCCAACGATAATTTAATTGCCCAAAAACGACAGTTCTCGCCTAAAAAGGCAGAAATAAACCTAGGACCGTTTCCAAACCTGAGATTACTGATTGATACAAACCACAACAACCGGATGGCCTTCGACTATATGGTTACACTATGTATTCTGGATTTTTATAGTGTCGATTTTATCAATTATATCAGCCAATATTCGTATTACGGTACAAAAAAACTACCACGCGCGTGGGGCGAAGCACTCTCGTTTTACATCGTAAAAAACAAATCGGTTCCGGCATTTGTAACCGGCGAAACAGTTAACAAAGCCGATGTTGAACGAATGAAAGCTTTTAATGCCGGGATGGTTAAGTATGGAAAAAATATTGAGCAGGCAAAGGCAGCACTTCGCGGGAATTTTGAGAATACATTTTGGTATTATATGGTGTTTCTGAATCCGAAAGTTACCAATGCACTTGAAAATAAAGGCCTGATAAAATGATGAGAATTAATAATATTGTATTCGGAACAGCTTTGTTTTTGTTTATAGTTTCGTGCAGAACCGGGGTGGAGAATTATTCCGATGTTGACAGGTTGCCTGTAATTTTTCCTGATTATGCAGGAATTACAGTTCCACCGAATATTGCTCCGCTGAATTTTAAAATCAATGAACCGGGAACCAGTTTCGAAGTGCGGATTTATGCCGGGAGCGAAAACCCCATTGTTGTTAGAAGCACTTCTGGCTCAATAAAAATTGAAGAAAAAAGATGGAAGTCGCTGCTTGAAAAAAACCAGGGAGCCTTTTATAAAATCGATGTTTTTGTAAAGGACGAGGATGGTAACTGGCAGAAATTTCAGACCATCGAAAACCAAATCTCCACCGAAAAAATCGACAGTCATCTTGCTTACCGCCTGATAAATACCGGCTATGTACTTTGGACAAACCTGGGCATTTACCAACGAAACCTTGAAAATTTCGACGAAAAACCTATCCTTGAAAATAAATCGATTGAATATGGCTGTATCAACTGCCACTCGTTTGCAGGTAACGACCCCAATAAATTTATGCTCCACGTCAGGGCGATTCACGGCGGAACGGTGATTCTGGATGAAGGAAAACTGCAGAAAGTGGATACAAAAACAAAATATACACTCAACGCCGGTGCCTATCCCAACTGGCATCCTTCGGGCAGTCATATTGCCTATTCGGTAAACGATATCGGGCAGAATTTTTGCTCGGGCGAAATCCGCATCGAAGTTTCTGACCAGCTTTCTGACCTGATTGTGTATGATGTGGGAAAAAACATTGTTTCAACTTCGCCAAAAGTTTCAACACCCAACCGCGAAAACCTGCCCATCTGGTCGCCCGACGGCAAGTTTATTTATTACCTGAGCGCACCACCCGCAAAAGACCTCGACAGCCGTATTAATGACAGGTACAATTTGCTGCGGATTGGTTATGAAACAGCCACAAACACCTGGGGAGAAATTGATACAATACTGATTGCCGACTCGGTTGGAAAAAGTATCAGCTTTCCAAAGGTTTCGCCCGATGGTAAATACCTGATGTACTGCACCAGCGACAATGGTTATTTTACCATTCATCACCCGCAAACCGACCTGAATTTGCTGAATTTGCAAACCGGTGCGTTTGGGAAAATGGATATCAGCAGCGCCGAAACCGACAGCTACCACTGTTTTTCAAGCACGGGCCACTGGTTTGTGTTTACCAGCAAACGCCTCGACGGGCTTTTTTCACGGCCTTTCTTTTCGTATTTAGATGATGATGGAAAAGCCACAAAACCTTTTGTTTTACCACAGGAAGACCCTGAGTTTTATAACTCGTTTATTAAAAACTACAATATTCCGGAGTTGATAAAAGGCGAAGTTCCGGTTACACCAGTCGAAATCCGCGACAAGGTAATGGAGCCTTCAATTCCTGCCACCATTGCTCCCGGTGTCGATACGCTTTACATGAAAAAACATCTGCAAAAGAAAGAAGCCGGCGATTCGCCACACGCTTAAAAAACCGACGTTACGTTTTTCCAAAATCGTAGTGTCGATTTTAAATTTCGTAAGCACGAAATCGGAAAATCGTAAGCACGAAATTGGGGTCATCGCGACAAGGCTTTAAAAATGCCGTTCTTTGAAGGCAAAAACAATGTAAAAGGGTGTGCCATAACTTAGTCACTACCAGCAGCCTGAAAGCCTGCAACTTTTTAATAATGATAACTTTGGTTCACCTGTTGAATATGAAAACAACCCGGAAATTTAAATTCTATTGAATTGCACCCCGATGATTCGGGGTGGCGCGAGCAGAGAGGTTGTTAGGTTGGAGTTCAATGCGATTCAATCGCGTAGCAGCGGTGTTCTGAACTAAAATACAAGCAATAAATTTGTCAGTTAAAATTTAAAAATTAATCGCAAAACCAATACCCTCCTTTGATGGACTTAAGGAAACTGCTTCGCCATTCATTCTTTTACCAGCTTTAATAAGCTGAAAATGTCCTGATATTGATATTGCAGTACCTGCTAGCAAAATGAAGGTGCCAGTAATAAAAGCTGGAGGGCTGTCACTTCCAATTCCTACACCTGCAATAAGTCCACCGCCAAAAACAAAACTAAATCCGGTTAAATATCGGGTTCCCGCTTTTTGTAAATAATCACCAGATGTTATTTCATTACTTAACTTCATTCCTTTTCCATATTCATCCAAATCAATATATTCTGGATAAAAAATTACGTTTTTGTTCTTCTTTAAAATTACGTTTTTCGAATAATCACCCAGCGGTCCATAAATCTCTTTGATTAAGTTGTATTCAATTTTCCCCGATTTTATAGGAGGCTGTACATTTTTCCCAAAATGAATATTCATATTAGTACATATTAAAATTTGACCTCTATAAACTTTACCGTCAGTAGTAATTATTTTATTTTGATATTGTGAAAAACAAAAAAGAGGTAATAAAAATCCGACGATTAAAAATGCTTTCTTCATAGTATGATAATTTTCATAGTATGATAATTTTAAAAATCTGATGAGTTTTTTTCATTTTGAATTATTTCAACTCCGGCTGGCTTATTTTTTTCTATAAGGTAATGTTTTCTTTTCTTTTGCGGGTGGCAAAAAATTTTCGCCGGTTACAACCGATTTTCCAGTTTTTGTTTCCAGTTCTTTTCTTGCATTTTTGGCTACTGCTCCACCTTTTTTACCTGCTTTGGCATTTTCAAGCAACCCTTCTACCTGCTCGCTTTATGCAATTTGCCTGGTTGATAGTTCAGCCAAAGCAGTAAAAATCAACTCTGCTTCGCTCATGTGATCTCTTAGATTCTGGCTTTTTAATCCTTTTAACTGCTTATGTTCTTTTACAGTTAAATCAGTCCATTCTTTATGAATAATGTTGGTGAGCATCGCAAATTCATCCTGCTCTTTTATTCCTGTTTCTTTCCAGTAATCGGTTAGTTTATTGCGGGTTTCCTGTCCGGTCATTCGTTGTTGAATCCATTTTTCACTGCGTCCCAGCTTTTGCCAGTTTTCTCTTGCCCGGTCAATACTTTGAGAAGGATCGGCAATTTCCTTCATTCTTTCGTATCCAACTTTTGCCAACCACTGTTTAAACGGTTCAGCTTTTGGTGAAGGGATAGATTGAATGATGCGCAATAATGTTTCTGTATCGGCTACATCAGTGTCCCTCATTTTGCCATCTTCAGCCTGCATTTTCAACTGTCCCAATTTTTGGGACGTTTCATTTCCCT
>DYSZ01000050.1 GCA_020726265.1 Draconibacterium orientale | reverse complement strand
CAAGGGTTGACGGAACCATTTACAAACTCTTCGAACAACTGGCAAAAACCGATTTGCTGGTAATGGACGATTTTGGCCTTACCCATCTGGAAAAACAGCAGCAACTGGATTTGATGGAAATCATCGAAGACCGTCACGCCCGAAAAGCAACCATTATTGCAAGCCAGTTGCCGGTTTCAAACTGGTACAATATTATTGGTGAAGAAACAATTGCGGATGCTATTTTGGACCGATTGGTACACACCTCGCACCGTATTGAATTGAAAGGAGAAAGTTTAAGAAAAAATTTGAACCATTTCTGTGAGGGCGGCAATATCACCGAAATATCCAGTAAAAGAAAGTCAGGAGTCCGAAGACCGAAGAAAGCAGCTCCGGAGGAAAGAAATTTTAGTTGCCGGGGGTATAGCCTCCGGTTGAGTTCATCCCCACAAATTCAGGCGGTAGTTTGAAGAGTAAACACGGAAAAGAATGCCCCGAAGGGTGGGAATTTATAATAAGGCTTTGGATAAAGAGAAAGTCGGAGGCCGGAAGACCGAAGTTTTTCTTCCGACTTCGGTCTCCTGTCTTTTTATACCGATTCGCTGAAATATTTTACTGTACCCACTTTCAGTTCCATGGTGGCTTCCTCGTCGCAAACAATAATTCCTGCCGGATGCGATTGCAGGGCAGAGAGTGTCCACATGTGGTTGATTCCTTCTTCAACCACTTTTTGCAATGCCCGGGCTTTTTTATAGCCATTCACAATAATCACCACTTCCTGAGCATCGAGTACAGTTTGTACACCCACTGTCAGTGCCTGTTTCGGAACTTTGGTCAGGTCGTTATCAAAAAAGCGTGAGTTGGCTAAAATAGTATCGTAATTGAGATTTACCAATCGTGTTCGTGAACTCAACGACGAACCCGGCACATTAAACGCAATGTGCCCGTCGGCACCCATTCCGCCTAAGAAAAGATGAATTCCACCCATCGATTTGATTTTTTCTTCGTATTCACTGCATTCTTTTTCGGGGTCAGCAGCATTTCCGTCGAGTAAGTGAATGTTCTTTTTATCGATGTCGATATGGTTGAAAAAGGTGGTAAACATGAAACTGTGGTAGCTTTCGGGATGTTCAACCGAAATACCGGCATATTCGTCCATATTAAAAGTAACCACGTTTTTAAATGAAACAACTCCTGATTGATTCAGCTCAATCAGTTTTTTGTAGGTGCCGATTGGCGATGAACCTGTGGGCAAACCCAGCACAAATGGCTTTTCAGCCGTAGGTTTAAAACTATTGATTTTTTGAGCAATGTATTCAGCCACCCAACTGCTGATTTCATTGTACGTTTTATGAATTATCAGTTTCATATTCAGTATTTTTAGTTATTAAAACAATCACAATTTAAGTTTCTGTTTTTTATTCTTTCATTCATGCATTCCAAAATTAATTTCCCGACACCGATTTTTCGAGTTTGAAAGCTTCTTCCAAAAACTCATCCACACTCAAATCACGGTGGAAAACCATGCCGTGAGTTGCTCTCAACAAGGGTGATTCGTTTTGATAAAAGAAATCTTTTCCAAGCAATAATTGTATTTGTTTATGCTGCTCGAACCAAACCCGCTGTGTCAGTTCGCTGAATTTACCATCCAACTGGTAACTCGGGAAAGATGCGTTTACCTGTGTTACATAACATTCTGAAAACGATTTGTCTAAGGTAGCCAGTGCATTAAGCGACACTGGGACAATTACCTCCACATCCCACGGATTGTATTTAAACCAAACATTGCGGTAGCCGATGATGCGGAGTTTGCTCAAATCTTCCTCTTTGCCCCATGCTTCAACAGCGCGGGCAATTGCCTGTAACACTTTATAATGCGTGTCGGGGCCGCTGCCCTGTGGATCCATCGCCAGGCTGATTACCGATGGTTTGTATTTTCTGAAATCTTCGAGAATCGGCAACACATCGCCTTCAAAATTGGGCTGACTGCCAAACGTACTTCCCTGGTAAAAACTCAGTCGCAGATGGTGTACATTTTTTACCATTATACCGTAGTGTGCCCAAACCAGTTCTTCCTCAAACTCGCGAATCATTCCTTTCAGCTTCTGAATCTTGGGCGGATTCTTGCCGCCGTCGTAACTGGCTTTCAGCGACGAAAGAATTTCGTAAATCACATCGCGCAGTTCGTCTTTCGATTTAATATTCCAGATTGAAGCCATCGCGCGCACTGTACGGTGACAAACACCCCGGCGTTTTTCATCGTTGTTTTGAGCAGCAATATTGTCGAGGTAGTGGTAAATATCTTTGTCCCACTTGTATTGGTATCCGTCTTTAAAAAAGTCGGGGAAGTTTACCATTTCAATTTTCCCCTGGTTAATCAGCTCTTTTGTGTCAACCAGCAAATCGTATAAAAAACGATTGGTTACAGCGGTAAACCCTGAAGTTAGTACAGAGAAATGCAGTTCGTTACTGGCATCGCGGCTCTGACGGTTTGTGGCCGGCATAATTCCCAGCATAATGTCGTCGTGGTGCGGACCGGTGTGGTAATATACCTGATTTAATTCATTTTGCATACCTTTTTCCAGTTTTTCCAGAATTGAATCGATTACCGATCGCACTGTATTATCGTTCAAATCAGGAATCAAACGGCAATATTTGTCGGCTTTCAGGTCGTCAACTTCAAGTTTTGGCCCGAACTTGTTGATTTTTTTGCAAAGTTCAATTACTGCCCGTTCGGTTTTTTTGTGTGTCCAGGGTTCTGTTTTATAAAATGTATCGATACTGTCGTCCAGTTTCACTGCAGCGCCATCGGTTAAATAAAATCTGGCGTTGTGCAACTTCTGCAGCGCAGTGGCTGGTGCATCTACTGTTGGTTCGCTTTCAACCGCAAGCTTAATCGTATCGGCAATGGCTTCACCGGCAGCATAAACTATGGCTTTTGTATCAGGGTTGAAACAGATGGTTCCAAGACCAATGGTAATAACAAGCCGGGTCCTTGAAACTTCGATACCCCCAAGATCGGTTGCCAGTACAGCTTGTGTCTCGAAATTTGTTTTTGTAAGGCGCGTCGAAGAATAATGTCCTGTTCCTTTTGTGTTGAAAGCAATATGGCCATCAGGTCCGATTCCGCTTAAAAAGAACCCTATCCCGCCTTTTTCCCTGATTTGCTCTTCGTACCGGGTACACCAGTCATCGATTTTAAAAATCGAACCCTGCTGCAGTTTTTCAAGTGCAGTGTGTGCTTCACGAAAACGGAGTGTTAAATCAATTTTGTAGTCGGGGAAAACTTCCAGAAAATGTTTTCCGTCGGTAAGCCCGATATCTTCCGATTTTATCAGCAGCGATTTTGATTTATTAAACCCAAACCCTTCGATATAATTGACCTTGGCAAAGTTGTACAAACTGTTGTGTTGCTCCGATGCGATGGGGTAAAAATCGCCCATCTGTACATACTGAAGTTCACTGAGATTTGGTTTTTCCTTCAGTTTCAGGTTGTATTTTTCAAGCAGTTCCCTGCCTTGTTTGTTGTTCCAGTTATCGAGAATGAAATGTAGGTAATGGATAAAATACTGCGCTGTTTTACTGGCAGGTAAACTTACAACACCTGTAGTGTTTTCAGCTGCCCACTCAATAAAACTGAGTGCCGACAAAAGGCCGAGTTGCGGAAAACTGGCCACCGTGAGAAAAGGAGTTTTTGTTGAAATGTTTTTAATGCTGGCATTTTCAAGAAATGCCTTTTCAACGTTGGTGAATTTTGATTCCATTTTTAGTTATTTTATCATTGACAATTTTTCGAGAGCATATGCTGCAATGCCCATAGTTCCAGCTTTTGCGCCAAGTTCGGAGAATTTAATCACGGTGTCGCTGCTGATATCGTGATTGCTGTACGTGTGAATTGCCTGTTGTATCGGAGGCATAATAAATTGTCCGGCTTCGGCAACACTTCCGCCGATAATAATCAGTTCAGGATTAAAAATCTGGATGAGGTAAGCAATTCCTTTGCCCAGCCAGTGGCCGGCATTGGTAAACAGCGAAATGGCAAACTGGTCGCCAAGTTTAGCCGCTTGGGTTACTGTTGAAATGTCGATTTTACCGACATCGTTTTGTACAAGTTCGGTAATCAGCGAGCTGTTTCCACGGGCAATCCCTTCTCTCGCCATCCGGGCAATAGCCACTGCCGAAACCATCGTTTCGAGGCACCCTTTTTTGCCACAACTGCACAAAACGCCGTTTTCAACAATGGGCAAATGGCCAAACTCGCCGGAGTAACCCGATTTGCCTGAATAAAGCCTGCCATTCATAATCATGCCAAGACCCAGGCCCCAGTCGGCCTGCAAAAGCAAAACATGTTTCCGGTTTTTGGCCAAACCGAAATGCTGTTCAGCAAAAGTGCGGACTTTGGCATCGTGGTTAAAGAAAACATGGGTTCCGAATATCGAACGCAATTCATCAAAAAGGTTTTCAACCCCGGGGAAATAGGTGCGGTTCACTCCTTTTTTCAGGTCGATTAAGCCGGGTAATTCAATGCCGGTAACCAGAATCTTATCTCTTGAAATCCTGTTTTCAACAATCAGATTTTCAAGCGCTTCGTTAACCTGCTTAAAAATTCCGAGGTCGGGCTGCATTTTTATGGGGAAAAAATGTGGCCCGCTCACCACTCCGTTTTTGCTGTTAAAAACCGAAATTATTGTGCAGGTGATGTTGATTGTGATTCCAACTACATAAAAACCATCGCTTTTCAATCCGTACATATTGGGTCGTCTGCCACCGCTCGAATCGCCGCGTCCCAAATCTTCAACCAGTCCTTCCTCCATCATTTCCAAAAGCAGGCTGTTAATTTTGGGAGTACTCAGGTTGAGAACTTTCGCTAATTCGGCGTTGGAAAGTGCATTCCCAAAATAAAGTACACGGATAACCTGTTTTTTGTGCCAGGTTTTTTTTGATTCCACCGCAACACTCTGGTTTCGTGAATATGTAAAAAGCTTTTCCATTTCAAATTGCGAGCGAAGATTGAAAAATAATTGTAATAAAGCAATAATCATTTTAAAAAAATTAAAAAGAATTAATTTTCAACTTTTAGTTTCAATTTATGATAATAAAGGGGTTAAAAAATAAATGCTAATTCGTAAAAATGATGGATATTTAGTGACGTTTTCAGCAAACAAAAAATGATTCAGAAAAAGGATCGGCGACCCGACAATTCGGAGCTCAAAGAATATACACTTTCCAACAACCTCGAAATATCAGCGGGAGTGCATCTCATTTCATTTCTGCGCGATTTCGATTTTATTTCGGGGCAGGTGGTGAAAATTGCTGTTGACAAAACACATCCACCAAGAATCTACAGCATTTGCATTGGAAATAAAGAGGATGAGGTTTCGGTTCTTTTCAATATAAAAGAAGATGGCTATTTGACACCCAAAATGGCTGGTATGGTTCCGGGTGATAAAATCCTTGTTTCGCAACCTTACGGAAGTTTTACCGGAACAGCCGGAAAAGCCTGGCTGATTGCCACAGGAACAGGAATTGCACCCTTTTACAGCATGATTATGTCGGGAATGGCCAATAGAAAAACACTGATTCACGGGGTGCGGTTTTTAACCCAGTTTTATTTTGAAGACGAACTTGAAGAAACTTTGGGTGAAAATTATATCAGATGCTGTTCTGCTGAGAAGTCATGTAATGTTTATCCCGGAAGGGTGACAGATTACCTGAACCAGTTGGAAAGCCTGCCCGATGTAAAGTATTACGTTTGCGGACAAGCTTTGATGGTGGTTGAAGTCCGTGATTTGCTGATTAAAAGGGGCATTAAATTCGAAAATATTATGTCTGAAATATATTTCTGAGAAATAAGTATTATTAAAACCAAAATCAAAAATTTTATGAAAAGAATGTTTTTTACCATCCTTGCAACAATGGTTTTTGCCCTGGCAAATGTTGCTTCTGCACAATCGTTAACCGAAGTGCTTGATATGTATTTTAAAGCTTCAGGACAAGAAAAACTGATAGCAGCGCAGTCGTTTTATATTAAAGCTAAAGTAAGCCAGATGGGAATGGAGTTACCCATGGAAATGAAAATTAAAAAACCTGAGAAATTTTACATTAGCATTGATTTGCAGGGCCAGAAAATTATTCAGGCTTTTGATGGAGAAAAAGGCTGGATGATAAACCCGATGGTTGGCGCCGAACCGGTTGAACTGGCAGGAGACCAGCTTGCTCAGGCCCGCCAGCAGGTTGACATGGAAGGTGAATTGTATAATTTTGAAGCAAAAGGCCATACTGCCGAACTGGCTGGTAAGGTAAATGTTGACGGTAAAGAAATGTACCGTATTAAACTTACCACAAAAGATGGCACTACCAAGGATTATTTTATTGATACAAAGACCAACCTTGTAAGCAAGGTAAAATCGAAAGTAAGTGGTCAGGGACAAACAGTGGATGTTGAACAAATTATGAGCGACTACAAAACCATTGAAGGAATTACAATGTCGATGAAAATTGAGTCGAAATCGCCGATGGGAACTGCAGTTATTTTGATGGAAGAAGTAAAAATAAATATGCCTTTTGATGATTCGGTTTTTAAACAACCAGTTAAATAAATGATTTATAGAGTTTAAATAAGAGAGGTGGGCAACCGCCTTTTTTTATGAAGTATGAACCCACTATCGTTGTTTTACATCGTTCCTAAATGATGAACGAACGCAGCGAAATCCGATATATGATTTTGTTGTATCCTGGTATTCGAAGCTGCGGGTTCCGGTTCTGATAAAATAGGCCATATCTTTCCACGATCCGCCGCGTACGACTTTTCTTTTCATTATTGCCGGATCATCGGGTTTTGCATCGTATTGCAGTTCTGGATTTATGTCGTCAACAGTTTCGTATCCAGCCTCAAAAAAGGCAGTGCTTGTCCATTCTGCCACATTACCTGCCATATCATACAGCCCGAAAGGGTTAGGGTCGAAATCGCCTGCTTTCATAGTGGTGGCTGTCGATGGGCTATCGGAAATATAATTACCGCGCAGCGGTTTAAAGTTGGCCACAAAACAACCATTGTCATTACGGGAGTAATAACTACCCCATGGATAAATTGTATTTTCAAGTCCGCCGCGTGCAGCCATTTCCCATTCGGTTTCGGTGGGTAACCTGAAATCGTGAGCAGGTGTTTCCTTTAAACGTTTATTCGCGATACCTTTTAAATTGGTACGCCAGTTACAAAAAGCATTGGCCTGTTTCCACGAAACGCCAACTACAGGATAATCGTCGAAAGCGAAATGTGAGAAATATTTAATGGTCATCGGTTCATTGTACGAATACGTAAAATCACGTATCCAAACCAACGTGTCAGGATAAACCGGAACCGATTCGTGCATCAGAAATGAGCTGCGGTTTTCAATCGGAATAACTTCGCCTTCGCTGTTGGTAACATATCCGTCGTATTTATTTGTTTCGGTATTAAAACTGTTTGCTCGTTTTGCCGCCTGTTTGTAGTCAACCCAGTAGTATTCGTAAATCAATTTGCGTGAATCAACTTCAATCTCGAAGATGAGTCGCTCGTTTTCAGGAATATATAGTTCTTCAAGCGCTTGTCTGACTTCAGTGTCGCGCAAATCAATTCTTTCCTTCCAGTTAATCACCGGCACATCAAGCGGCACTTCGTTTTCATCAACCGAAATAAGGTACTCCGGAAATGTTTCGCCTAATAATTTACGGGCAATCGAGTCACGAACCCAATAAACAAACTGACGGTATTCATTATTTGTGATTTCGGTATCATCCATCCAGAAAGCTTCCACCGAAACCGTTTTTGCACGATTTACATCGTTTAGCTCATTATCATTGGCTCCCATATTAAAAGCAGCACGTTGAATGTATGCCATTCCATAAGGTGTTGGCTCAAAATACTGGTCCCTCCGGTCATTTGTTCCGGGCATATAATTTTCGGGTTTCTGGCAGGCACTAAAAAGCAATCCGGAGAGAACCCCGGTTAAGAAAACTGCTTTTTTAATGCTTAACATTCTGAGCTATTTATTTTTACAAGTTGAATGCGATGAGAAAAAAAAACCTTATGAAAACATAAGGTTATCATTTAAACCGGGATTTAATACTCCCAAAGATCCTGTTCGTAGTTGAATATGATATCTTCAATTCGTTTTGATTCGAGCATCGCTTCTTTACCGCTCATGTATGAACTTATATCGCGATTGTTGTACACATTTTCAGCAATTACAATGTAGCTGTTGAAAGTTCGTTTGATAAATAAATCATCAAACGAAACTTGCTGAGCCGGATTGTAAGCATTCAGAACAAGATTTGTTGAAAGCAGCGGTCGGGCTTCGGGGTAATAAACCCAAAACAGTTTTTCACGCTGCACTTGCCCCGATGTATCGCCGGCGCGTACAAATTCACGAATGGGGCAAATACCAATAATACGTACATTGAGCGTGGAGTTATTTTTGTCGAAATACCACTCTTCCTTAATCAGGTATTGTTTAATGTCGTTGGGCCTTATTTCGCCCTGCACAGTTACCTGTGTACGTTCGCCGGTGTCGAAATCGATTTTCTCTTCGGTTGTTGCTTCGGCACCAAATCTTTCTTTTACCTGATTATATGACATCGGAACTTTAAAATCATCGTCCAATCCTGCGTCATAAGGTGTTATCTGCCCGTTCTCAATTCCTTTTAATAACAACGCAATCAGGTTAACCCTGCCTTCGATTTCGACGGTAGGGTAGTACAATGGCAAATTCATTTTTTCGCGCAGATCGATCACCCGCCAAATTTTCCGTGACCAGAAAACGTCTGATTCGCGCACTGATGGCAGCGGCATCGGCTTTTTCTGAATAATATCTGTGCGTTTGTATGCGCCGTTAATAATTTGTGCATCAGCCGGTTTTCCTGCTAAAATCAGCAGAAAAATTGCTACTCCTAAATATGCAACTAACTGTTTCATAATTATTTTACTATAAATGAAATTGGATTAATGTCGCGTGTGCTTCCGTCGTCGCCAACTGCTTTAATATTGCTGATATAAACGATGCTTTCGAGCGCAACATTTTTTAATTGTTCTTTTTGTTCTTTAGTAAAACGGTCTGATTTCGACAGCTTCCTGTCAACGTAACCACCTTTAACAGTAGTCTGAATTTCGAACTGCGTTACTTTGTATTTAAAGTCGAAGTCGAAATCTTCAAGAATTGCCATTACTCCGTCTTCCACTTGTAAACGTTCTTTTCTGATGTCTCCACCTGACTTTCCGGCTACCTGAGCAACAGGGTCAGGTACTTTTTTTACACGCCAGGTTGTTGTTCCAACAAGTTTTCTTGCACCGTTCATATTGGCATAAACTGTTATTGTCGTACGTTTTCCCTGTTCGTCAAGTTCCGTAGGTCTGACAACAAATTTGTCTCCTGATTTTGTAATTTTTCCGTTGGTCATTTCAACTTCAAGATTCTCTTTGGGTAGTCCTCCTGAAATGTCGAACGGATTGTCAAGGCCTCTGTAAAATACATTCATTTTTTCTGCCGACATGGTAACGCTTGGTTTGGTTACCTGGTAGGTTTGTTCAAATTTGTAATCTTTAAAAATCCCATCGGGAGTTTTGTATTTAATCAAGCCACTCCATTTAAAAATACCCGGTTCGTTGGTTCCGACTTTGTAAATCGCTTTTCCATCGGCAACTTCAGCCGGGCGGCCATTAATAATGATTTCAGGTTGCTGGGTGGTGTCTTCAGCTGCGAGAAACACCTCTGCCACATATGGTTCACCCTGAAAAACAATATTTGAATTGGCAATTACCCTTGCACCAAGTTTGTTGAATTTAAATGATCCGGCATCGATTTGTGAATACAAATACGTAAGCACGTTTGCTTCTGCATTTCTAACATCGATCTGAATCTTTGAAAGTACTGTAAGAATTGCAGCGAGTGGTGTATTTTCAAAATGCATCGATTCCCAGGAGTTTTTCTCTTTGTTCGGATTTTTCGCGGCAACAGGATCGGCAGTCTCAAGCGTACTCAGAATAGTTTCTGTCAACTCCGGTTCGTCATCACCCAGAAGTGCAACTAACGAATTTTTATAGGTAGTAATTTTTTCTCTCAGTTCTGCTGCCCTTTTTTGTTTAATCATAAATTCAGAAGGACCATTCAGGTCATCTTCTTTTTTTATTTCAAGGGAGTCGTTGTTCATTGTTACCAGGTAATGCAATTCCGGGTCGTAAGGGTTTTTTTCGCTTACGCGTTCACTGCCTGAATAAATAACCTGGTCTTCTTTTAATTTCGAAATATAATCCTGAAGTTCTTTTGAACTCCGCTGAACTTGGTCGGCCTTTTGTTTCCACTCCTCAACTTTTGCAGGGTTTTCAAGATAAGCCTGTTCAAAAGATGAATAAATCTGCTGGTTTTTATTATTAACAGCATCCAAAGTATGGATAAGGCTGGCGTTAATCAACCTGAATGCCTGAAGTACTTCAGCAGATACATTCAATGCCAACATCGCTGTCAGCACAATGTACATCATGTTAATCATTTTTTGCCTCGGGGTTTCCGGGCAATTTTTTGCACCCATAGTCTTGCTCTGCTTATTTTTTATAGCTCATTGCACCCAGCATATTACCATAAATGGTATTCAGCGATTCAAGGTGTTTATTCAGCTGTTCGGCATTTTCTTTATAACGTTTCAACTCATCAACTGAAGAAGCTAAAAGGTGGTTCATAGCCATCAGGTCTTTACTGAAAATCTGACTTGCTTTAAACTGTTCTTCAGTTCCTTTTAATTGCGATTCGAAATTTGTGTTTAGCGTATTCAGGTTGCTATTCAGCTTCTGCAGGTTAGTTGCATAAAGTTTTGAACTGTCTTTTATATTCTCGATTTCCGACGAAACAGAACTTCCGGCATTCTGGTAAGTTTCGGCTAGTTTTTTCCCGGTATCGGCTAATATTGACGAGAATTTCTCGCCGGTTTTATGCATGTTCTCAATGACCTCTACTCCCGATTGTGAAAGTCGCTGTGCCGTTGTTGAATAAGAATCGATTAACGAGCCAACCGATTGGTTGATGGTAACGTTGGCTTTGTTGTTAATCTCAGCAAAATTGCTCATCGATTCTGAAGCTGAACTGAGGTTCTTCACATACATGTCAGTAGCCAAAGTAGCTGATGTAATATCGCTTATTCCTCGTGCAGTATTGCTCAGGTTGTTTAACCCTTTACCCACCTTATCAAGTAGTTCAGGAGTTAATTCATTACTTCCCAAAAGGTCGCTGAATCCAGTTTTGCTTTTTTTGCCAAGTTGTTCGTAAGATTCAAGTTCATAGTCCTCACTGAGTTCAGGATAGACCTTCGACCATTCAGGCATTTCGATAGGTGGGTCGAATGCTGAAAGAAAGAAGATAAATGCTTCAGTAATCAACCCAATTGAAAGAAGGATTCCGGAATACTTAAGGTGTTCGAGTTTAAAAAGAGCGCCAATCATTACAATAGCAGCTCCCCAACCGTAAACATAGCCCATGAAGATTTTCCATCTCTTTGTCTTAATAAGTTCGCCTATATTCATTGTATTATCAATATGTTATGGTTCGTTATTTAAAATCCTGTCCAAATGTTGAACGCACTGTACGGAATCCGATAAATGACTTTGTTGTGTCCTGATATTCAAAGTTTCTTGTCGAAACCTGGATAAACTGTGCAATATCTTTCCATGACCCACCACGGATGACTTTGCGTTTCATTACCTGTGGTTCATCTTCTCTGGCATTGTATGTAAAAGTAGGGTTCAGGTCGCTGAAGTAATTGTACCCGGCTTCGTCATATGCTGTTTCCGTCCACTCAGCTACATTTCCCGCCATATCGTAAATTCCATATTCATTCGGGTCGTAGCTTCCTACTTTCATAGTAGCAATTCCACCATCTTCCACGTAGTTTCCACGCAACGGCTTGAAGTTTGCCAGGAAAATACCTTTACTATCACGAGAGTAATATCCACCCCAGGGGTACATCGAAAATTCTTTGCCACCACGAGCTGCGTATTCCCATTCAACCTCAGTGGGAAGTCGATATGAATGCAAGGTTGCTTCTCTTTTTGAAGTTAAATATTCATTTTGAATTTTTGTTCTCCAGTTACAAAATGCAAGCGCTTGTTTCCAGGTTACACCAACAACAGGATAATCGTCGAACCCGGGATGCCAGAAATATCGTGTTGCCAGTGGTTCGTTGTAAGAATAGGTAAAATCGCGTATCCAGGCTAATGTATCAGGATAAACATGAACCTGGTCCTGCATGATAAACGACGAGCGATTTGTAATTGGAACCAATTCTCCTTCAACATTATACACGTTCCCTTCGTATTGCTGTGTCTTAAAATTGTAACTGTTGCTTCTTTTAGCTGCCTGGTGAAGGTCAATCCACCAATATTCATACACCAGTTTTCGGGTGTCAATTTCCTTTCTGCCAAAAAAGCGTTCATTCTCCGGGATATACATATCTTGTAATGCCATTTGGATATCGGGGTCACGCCAGTCGATTTTTTCGCGCCAGTTAATCGTAGGTGGATCAATTGGGTTCCCATCACGGTCTTCAGTATTTAAAAATTCAGGAAATTGTTCACCAAGCATTTTGCGAGCCAACGAATCTTTTACCCAATTTACAAATTGACGGTATTCATTATTCGTGATTTCGGTATCATCCATCCAGAATGCCTCCTGGGTAACCGTTTTGGTTGGAATTCCCGCAGTACTTGCATCCTGATCGCTCGGACCAATGTTAAAACTTCCTTTTCTCACGAAAACCATACCGTAGGGTTGTGATTCTCTCCATTTTGGCCTGTCCTGCACCCCAACTAATTCACCATTTCCCGATTTACTGCACCCGGTAAAAATGAATGTCCCCCAGAGCACAAAGCCAAATAAAATAAGTTTTTTCATCTTTTGTTAGTCTTTTATCTTTTTCAGCATAACCAGACTTTCTGCTGGTTTTGTTGTCCAATAATCTCAATTTTATAAAAACCGAATACTTTTATATTTCTGGTTTCTGTTTCGTTCAAGGTTAAGCGAATAACTGATAAAAATTTCATGCGATCCGTAACCATAAGTTGCCAGTTTTGAGGTGGTTAAATCAAACGAATAGCCAAAACGTAACCCGTTTTCCATTTCCATCCCCATTAAAAACGCAATTGCATCCTGCACCCTGTAGGTTATTCCTCCCCAGAAACGCTCGTTAAAAACAACATTTGTGTTTAAATCCAACTGCCACGCGGCCAAATCAGATTTAAACAAGAACGAAGGGCGTAACTCAAATAACGGGTTAGCCAGCTTAATATTGTATCCACCCGTTAAGTAGTAGTGCCGCACGAGATAAGTACTTGCCAAATCGCTGAATTTTATGGCTGCCTGGTTAAGATGTGTAACCGATGCACCCAGAAAATACTGATTGTTCGACAAATAAAGTCCGAATCCGGCATCCAGTGCAACCTGGCTTGCTTCTTCCTGTGGTATGGCAGGGTCTGAACCCGGTTGGGTGTAAATTCCCAGATTATCTTCAGGAACTTCCCATTCGCCTTTTATGCTTTTGTTTAGTACGCCAAATGAAACTCCTATTCCCAACTTTCCCAATCCAACAGTTTTTATAAAAGCATAATTCAGGTTGACCTGAGTATTTTTCTCAAAACCCACCTTGTCGCTCACAATATTTAAACCAATTCCTCCCGGGGCACCAAAAGCATCTATTGCTGCATCAGCGCTAAAGACTAATGTTTCAGGTGCTCCTTTTCCTCCACTCCATTGGTAACGATTCAAAATAATACCATTTATAGTACCTTCTGCTCCTGCAACTCCCGGATTTACACCCAACTTGTAATGCATGTTGTTTGTAAACTGCGGATCCTGCTGGCTAAAGGCTGCTAAATTAGCGATTAATAGCAAATATAAAAAGCAAAATATTTTTTTCATACGCCTTTAAGGATGCAGCTTTTACCGGGATTTTCAAATCGTGTTAAATAAATAAAAATTCTTACGTGATACTGACTTCTGTTAATTTTGTAAGCAAAGAACGCTGGTTTATATCTATTATTTTACTATTTCATCAATTTTCTGCAGGTATTTCATCCACAGTGCAGGTATTTCATTTTCCGATGCCTGTTGATAAACTTTTTCTGAACAGGCAAAAAACAAGGGTTCTTTCCTGTTGTTCTCAAATTTCATCCACCATTGGCCTGTAATATTGTTTTTCAGAAATTCCAGCGGCGTTTCGACTCCGTTTACCTGAACCTGATAAAAAGTACAGTTTTGGGCAGTGAGTGATGAGCCGGAGTTACGAAATTGGACCCCTTCTAAAAAATACCATGAAATTTGTGCAGCAAGCTGAATGGTTGCCAGGTCTGCTGGTTTTTCCGGGTCGATTCCAAAGATTCCGAACACTCTTCCCCGTTCACTTAATCCCGCATATTTTGCAAGCTGGCAAACTTCTTCGCTGTGCAGCCCATTGATTGTTCCACTTGTACTTCCCGGTGCCTCTACATATTTCACTACACTCATATCAAGCGAAACGACATCGGTATTTCTGAAAACCGGTTCAGCAAGGTTCAAGTTTTCACGTATCAAGCCTAATCTGAGATGTTCGTTTATCCCAATCGTTTTTGACAGGTACTCGTCGGGAACAAAATGACTTTGAAATCCAAGAAGATTAAACTGAAACAGGTTTGGGTTGGAATTAAAAATTCTGGAAAGGAAATTTTCTGCCGCAAAAACCTCTTTTCCTTTTTTTGTATCGAGAAAAGAATCGATCACAGTAAGTGAGAAAAGAGGATTATGAATAAATGCTTCACAAATTCCTGTGGTTAAATCCTGGCTTCCACCCAAAACCAGGGTAACAATATTCAGCTCGCTCAGGTAATCAACAATGTCGCGCAATGCCTGGTAATAGCCTTTTAAAGAGAGGGCTGGTTTCAGATTTCCAAAATCAGCAATGCCAATTTTACCTGTAGTTTTAGCAAGCGGGAAAAGCGCCGTCCGAATTTTATCGGGGACTGTTGTGTATTCTTGTTTTAATGCCGAATTGTTGAAAGGTACGCCAATAATAGCCACCTGTACATTTCTCAGATTGCCCGGTTTTAGTGCGATGGTGTTTTTTTCAATCATTCCGCCAATAGTATATTTCCAGTTCAGTGGTCCTGAATTGCGGTAAGTGTCGAAATTTACCGGGTCAAAATAAAAGCGTATGTCCATCGGTTAAAGTTTTGTGTATAATGAAAGAGGCAAATGAGAATTTCACCTGCCTCTGGTTTTTTATTTTTTGCCTTTTTTTGTTTTTGTTTCTGGCGATTCGTTAATGATTTTCATACAATCGTCGAAAGTCAGCTTTTCAGCATCACCTTTTTTAGGTATTTTGAAATTCTTCTTGCTAAATGTAATGTAAGGCCCCCAGCGACCATTCAGAATTTTTACTTCCGGATTTTCTTCAAAAACCCGGATAACTGCTTTGTCATCTTTATCGCGTTTGGCATCAATCAGTTCAATGGCGCGTGCGAGGTCAACTGTATAAGGATCATCGCCTTTCCCGAGCGAAACAAATTTGTTGTCGTGACGAATGTAGGGTCCGAATCTGCCAACGCCAACGGCAACTTTTTTGTTTTCGAATTCACCAAGCTCTCGCGGGAGTTTGAAAAGTTCAAGTGCTTCATTGAGCGTAATGCTCTCAAGCAACTGACCTGACCTTAAACTTGAAAATTGCGGTTTTTCTCCCTCTCCATCAGCCGAGGCCTCACCCAATTGAGCAATCGGGCCAAACCTGCCAATTTTTACCGAGACCTGTTTTCCAGTTGTAGGGTCGATACCTAAAATTCGCTCGCCTTTTGAGCGTTCTGAGTTTTGAAGCGCGTGGTCAACTTTTTCGTGAAATGGTTTGTAAAATTTGGCAATCATTTCGTTCCAAACTTTTTTGCCTTCAGCAATATCGTCGAATTCTTCTTCCACCTTAGCAGTGAAATTATAATCCATTATCTGGTCGAAATTCTCTGAAAGATAATCAGTTACCACCATTCCGATGTCGGTGGGGAAAAGTTTTCCCTTTTCAACTCCAGTAATTTCTTTGTTTGTTTTCTCGTTGATTTTTCCATTCTTCAGCGTGATAATATCGAAAATACGCTCTGTACCGGCACGGTCTTCTTTTACCACGTAATTCCGGTTCTGAATGGTGGTGATAGTCGGAGCGTAAGTTGACGGGCGCCCAATGCCCAGTTCTTCGAGCCGTTTTACTAACGATGCCTCGGTGTAACGCGGTGGTTTCTGGGTAAATCGTTTGGTGGCCGTAACTGTATCCATTTGCAAAACATCATTTGCTTTTAGCGGCGGGATGATTACATCGCTGCCGTTTTCGTTTTTATCATCGTCGGTCGATTCCATATAAACTTTCAGGAATCCGTCGAAAATGAGTACCTCGCCGGTCGCAAGAAATTTTTCCCTGTCGTTCGAAATGGCAATTGTAACCTGTGTTTTTTCGAGAAGGGCATCGGCCATTTGCGAGGCAATGGTACGTTTCCAGATGAGTTCGTACAAGCGTTGTTCCTGGCTTGTTCCGTCGGTGGTTTCGTTCGACATATAAGTGGGGCGGATGGCTTCGTGCGCTTCCTGCGCTCCTTTGCTGCTGGTTTTGTAATGCCTGATGTGAACATATTTAGCACCGTGCAGCTCTTCAATTTTTTGTTTTGCAGTATTGATGGCCAGCGACGAAAGGTTTACCGAGTCGGTACGCATGTAGGTAATTTTTCCGTTTTCGTACAACCGTTGGGCTACACTCATTGTTTGTGAAACCGAGAAACCCAGTTTACGACTGGCTTCCTGTTGCAGGGTCGAGGTTGTGAACGGTTTTGCCGGTGTGCGTTTTCCCGGTTTTTTCACTACATCTTCAACTGTAAAACGGGCTGTTTTGCATTTTTCCACAAACTGCATCGCTTCCTCACGTGTATTATAACGCGTCGATAGTTCTGCTTTCAGTTCGGTAGCTTTCCCATCACTATCGTTTACAAGAAAAATCCCGATTACCCGGTAGAAAGATTCAATGTTAAAATTGGAAATTTCGCGTTCGCGCTCCACAATCAGCCTTACGGCCACCGACTGTACACGGCCGGCCGAAAGCGATGGTTTCACTTTTTTCCACAAAACCGGCGACACTTCGAACCCCACAATCCGGTCGAGAACGCGGCGTGCCTGCTGTGCGTTTACAAGGTTTACATCGATATCGCGCGGATTTTCAACTGCTGCAAGAATAGCTTCTTTTGTGATTTCATGAAAAACAATGCGTTTGGTGTTCTCGGGTTTAAGTTTTAAAACTTCTTTCAGATGCCACGCAATAGCTTCTCCTTCGCGGTCCTCATCGGAAGCGAGCCAAACCATTTTTGCCCCGGCAGCCATTTTTTTCAGATCGGCCACAATTTTCTTTTTGTCGTCCGAAACAATGTATTTCGGAAGAAATTTATTTTCAATATCAATCCCGAAATCTTTCTTCTCCAAATCCCTGATATGCCCCATACTCGAGGTTACAATAAAATCTTTACCGAGAAATTTTTCGATGGTTTTGGCCTTTGCAGGCGACTCAACAATTACAAGGTTTTCTGACATGCGTTTTCAAAAATTTTTGCAAATTAAAGCAATTCAAATGCTAAGTTCAAAATTTATCTCACTATTTTTTGAATTCTATATTATTGAAAATGATGGAATTATTTTTTCGAAATATTGATTTTAAAGCATTTCAGCACCTCATTTTTGTTGCTTCAAACTCAGAATCGTATATCTTTGCCACGGCATTTTAACAGCGATTTGCATGCAAAAAACAGCGATTGATTACCGGAAATACATCCGTTGGTTTTGGGGCCTGGTAGTAGGTTTTATTGTGTTTATGTTCTTGTTCTTCTTTTTGTTATCCAAGGGTTTCATCGGGTTTATGCCCACCTTTAAAGAGTTGGAAAACCCGAGGAATGTGTTGGCTTCAGAAATGATTTCGGCTGATGGGAAAATCCTTGATAATTACTTTATCCGGGAGAACCGCTCGTACGTGGATCATCGCGAAATTCCACAACACCTGATTGATGCGTTGATTGCTGTTGAAGACGAACGGTTTTACCGCCATTCGGGAATTGATTTCCGCGGTTTGATAAGGGTTGTGAAAGGTATTATCCTCATGGATTCGAATGCCGGCGGAGGAAGTACCATTAGTCAGCAGTTGGCAAAAATGCTTTTCCCGCGCGATGTTCAACTGAATAAATTTGAGCTGGTTGCCCGTAAATTCAAGGAGTGGATTATTGCTGTGAAACTGGAACGCAGTTATACCAAAGAGGAAATTATTTTGATGTATCTGAATAAATACGACTACCTGAACAACGCGGTTGGTATTAAATCGGCAGCTCAGGTTTATTTCAGTATTCCGCCCGATTCATTACAAATACACCAGTCGGCAATGTTGGTGGGAATGGCCAAAAACTCATCGCTTTATAACCCTGTACGCCGCCCCGAACTGGTTTTAGAGCGCCGCAATGTGGTACTCAACCAGATGGAGAAAAACAATTACATCACAGAAGCGCAGTGTGATTCGATGAAACAATTGCCACTCGACCTGAAATACAGCAAAGTGGATTACAAAGTGGGCCCCGCACCCTATTTGCGCGAATACTTGCGTTTAACATTCAATGCCAAAAAACCTGACCCTGAAAAATATGCCTCGTGGCAGAAACAAAATTATATTGAAGACCAGCTCGAATGGGATACTAACCCGCTTTACGGTTGGTGTAACAAAAACCTGAAAGCAAACGGCGAACCTTATGATATTTATGCCGACGGGTTGAAAATTTACACCACCATCGACTCAAGGATGCAAAAATATGCGGTGGAAGCCGTTGAGCAACATTTGCGCGACGACATTCAGCCCATGTTTGATGGCAGTATGAAGGACCTCCGCAACCCGCCGTTTGCCAATAATATGAGCAGCGCGGAAACCGAAGCGCTTCTCGATCGTGCAATAAAACAGACCGAAAGGTACAGGTTGCTGAAAAAAGCAGGAAAAGACATGAATCAGATAAAGGCCAATTTTAACCAACCGGTTGATATGACGGTTTTTTCGTGGCGGGGTGAAATTGATACCACTATGTCGCCAATCGATTCAATTAAATGGTACCTGCGCTATTTCAAGTCGTCGTTTATGGCCATGGAACCCGAAAGCGGTAAAGTGAAGGCATATGTTGGCGGCCCCAATTATGTATATTTTATGTACGACATGGTGAAAATGGGCAAACGACAGGTGGGTTCAACAGTAAAACCATTTCTTTACACGCTGGCCATGCAAAACGGGTTTACACCGTGTACCAAAGTTCCGTATGTAAACCAACAGTTTCAGCAGCCCGATGGGTCGATTTACGAACCCAAAGATTCGGAACGCGACGATACAATGGAAGGCAAAATGGTAACCTTGAAATGGGGACTTGCCAACTCGAAAAACCGTATTTCGGCCTGGGTGATGAAACAATTCAGTCCCGAAGCAGTGGTCGAAGTGATGAAACGTCTCGGTGTTGTCAGTCCCATCGACCCTGTAAATTCAATGTTCCTGGGAACTTCTGATGTTACCCTTTACGAAATGGTGGGAGCATTCAATGCATATAATAACCTTGGGGTTTATGTAAAACCTTATTTTGTAACCCGCATTGAAGACAGGTATGGTAACGTAATTGCATCGTTTTTACCTGAACGGCGCGAAGCCATCGATGAACAAACAGCCTACCTGATGCTGAATATGTTACAGGGTGTAATTAACGAAGGAACCGGTGGCCGTTTACGAGGACCGCGCCCGTATGGACAATTCAGGATGCCGATTGCCGGGAAAACAGGAACCACGCAAAACCATTCCGACGGCTGGTTTATCGGGGCAACCCCGGTGCTTACAGCTGGCGTGTGGACTGGTGCCGATTTGCGAAGCATCCATTTCCGTTCCCTTCAATCCGGTCAGGGTGCCAACCTTGCTTTGCCCGTGTGGGGCTGGTTTTTTAAAAAGGTTTTGGCCGATTCAACTTTGGGAATTACTGAAGATATGCAGTTCAGAGCGCCACAATATTTTAATATCGATTTAAACTGCGATGATACTGATGCAGTGAAATCAAAAGCTGAATCTGACGAGTTTTTTTAATCGCCTTTTTTCGATGATTTATATGTTTTTTGCAAGCTTTCAAAAAAGCAGTTTTCCCCTTGAGGGGAATTAAAGGGGTGATTTGACTAA
>DYSZ01000224.1 GCA_020726265.1 Draconibacterium orientale | reverse complement strand
TGGGCGGCTCCGGTTTCTTTCAACCGGACGGATTTCCTGCTTTGCAGGGCAAACCGAAAAGGCTGACACGGGGGCCTGCCTTTTCAAATATGCGTGGTCAAAAACATGTTCTTTTTGTTGACGCGTTGAAAAAGCGATTGTATATTTGATTTGCAAGGGGCAATCCCATAACAAAACAAATCCTTCATAAAGGGGCATCGTATGATTAGTTTCGACGCAGGATCATTTTCAGATTTAGCATCAACCAGCCTTGGAAATGAACTTTGGAATTTTCTGAATGAGCCAAACAATATTCTTGTCATGAAAACAGCGACAAAGCTCAGTCGGCCAGCATTGGAACCACTGCAAGAAGATTTACTGAATACTTTTGGTAATGATGTACGTGCAGACAGGATTAAACAAATGATAGGTAGAATGGCACGTCAAGTTATGGAAAACAATGGATGCCAACTTGACAGAAACAACGTAAAAATTAGTAATAACATACTCTTTTCAAGTGCTTCACGTTACGCATTCAGAAAGTAGTAAAAGAAACTATTTACACGCATAAACAATTATTTACAACAACAGTAAATAACTTATTTTAAAATAAAAAGGCGTGATTTTATCACGCCTTACTTTTTACAATTTTCTACAGCTATTTACACGTAAATAGCTGTATTTACATTCCCAGATATTGGCGAACTGCTTTATCAACCACGGCGGAAATGTTTGCCCGTTCGGAGGCTTTGAGATGTTCCAGAGCATCGGCAACTTCGGGAGAGAAATAGATCTGTTTTGCCTTTGGTCTTCCGGTGTTTTTCAGAACTGACACTTTTTTCAGAGTCGGAGCAACCGGCAGAGAGATTGCTTGTGAGTCAACATGACCCTGCAATTTTGAAACAACAGAATCCACTTTTGGATCACCGGCAAGGGTGAGATTTGCGAATGGATTTGACCCTTTATTTTGATTCATTGGTACCTCGCTGACGCTGGAGATTTTGGCGGGAGATTTCGGAGCGGTGAGTATCCCGCGCCTTTTTGAATAGATTGTATGCTTCGTCGAAGGTGATGTTCAGTTCTGGGAAAAGATAGACGATCATCTTGATAAACGCCACGGCAGCGGTGGACGATTGTAGACGATCAAGAAAGATCACTTTCTGTTCCCGTTCGACCGTTTCTACGATGCGATCCAAAGGAACGATCAGCGTTGCCGGTGGAATGTTCGCCGGATAGAGCCGGTGAAGAGCTTGGAACATCAGTTTTTGATCCTTGAGATTTTCAACCACGTTCGGAATGATGGCTATTTTTTCTGTAGGGACAGAAAGAGAGGTGAGAAGTTCCATCATTTCCGAAAGACCTTCCATGGATTGCTGTTTCAGCAATACGGGCACAATCAGGCGCGTAGACGCGGCGATTGATACACGCTGAAGGTTATCGAGTCCCGGATGGTTATCAATGAAAACAAAATCGTAGTACTGGCTGATAAACGAATTGTTGATTAGATCAGCGAGTACCGAAACCGACGAAATATCACCGTTGCACAGCGCCATAGTTGACGTGATACAGTGGAGATTGGGAACGGCAGATTCAAACACTGCACTTTGCAGGAACGAATTGTAATCGCTGATTTCACCACGGTAGAGATTACGGATATTGACCGCTCCAACTTTTACGCCGAGACGGTTTGACATAGAGTGCTGTGAATCGTTATCGATACAGAGCACCTTTTTACCGAGAATGGCAAGAGCTTGCGCAAGATTGACGCATAACGTCGTTTTGCCCACTCCGCCCTTATGATTTATTACCGATAGTATTCCCATAGCACAAAACTACTATATGCGTTCAAGAGGGTGCAAACAATTTTATTTACACCCTTTTACAACATAGACAATCAACTATAAGATAAAGAATTAACCAAGTGCAATTATTTACAACTAAATACAATTATTTAATTGCTTTCATTTTATGTGTAGCATGAAGCCCGCGACCTTCGGGGGTTTTGTGCTTACGAAAGACCAACGAGCGAGCAAGAACATTAAGGATCGCCAAGGCAGAAACAACAGAAGCAAGGCCGAGAACATCGGCCTTAAAATAGATGCCAACGAAGACCATTGTGATACCGAAAAGAACGAGGAAAAGGACAGAAAGATCAATTGCTGTTTTCATAAATCTATATGCCATTTTTTTTAATATTAACGATTGCAATTATAATACACACAAAAGTTGTCATCGCAAATATTTGGGCTTTTTCGTAGATGACAAGTAATTTACGATCAAACTCAAACTGATCACGACGTCTTTCTATTTCCATATTTTGTTCTTTTTCAGAAGTGCCAAATACAAGATTTGCACTGTTATATACAGCTTTGCTAATCCCCATATCAAACCAACCGACAACGGACAAAATATCGTTTGTTTTTTTATGAGCATAGCGGATACCGTTAATGTCACTAATGAGAATATTAAGGCTATTTATCGCATCCTTAACAGCTATACGCTGAAAAATAACCAAAACTATAGCCATAATATTAAGAACCAAAAAAAACCATGCAAAAACTGTGAGTATATCCATAAAAATTAATCCTTTGCGAAGTCAATAATTGCTTGTTTACGCGCCATATCGTCAGAGAAAAGCGGCATGGATTCTTTTACCTTTTGAATGCGGGTTTGCTGCTCGTCGTCAGAGAGAGTAGAAAACAGCGTTTCACGGGCGGAGAACAGGGCCGCTTCCTGTTCAACCTTCTTTCGATCCGCAAGACGGCGTTCCACTTCGGAAGATGGCTTTTTAGTTGGCGTTACTGGTTTTGCAGGACGATTGTAGAAATCGTCTTCGTCATTTTCAAGGAAAGCAAAGAGACAGTTTGCAAAGGTTGACTTGAGACGACCTTTTGATTCGAGAGTTTTTATTTTTTTGTGATAGTGGGCTATGTATTCGGGAGTATGTTTTTCCGAAAGACGGATTTGGTCTTTTTGCAAGAGACCTTCGAGAAGGGGATTGGACGGTGTGGACGGCACTGTATCAAAGAGTGTGGTTTGCTTTGTAGGTTCCATATCAAGGACAACCTGTTCGATACCCGTTTCAAATGAATCAGTGGCAGAATTATACACCGGTTCAACAAGGATCAGTTCACTAAACAAAATATGAGTAATTTTTCGGCCAGCCTTTTCATAGTCCAGTACAAAACGAATAGAAGTTTTCTCATGAATTTCTTCAACGGACGGATCGATCACGCGAATACGCATATCTACCCAGCGGGGGTACATCTTTTCGGTAATGCCGAGTTTGAACCGGAAGTCTTCGAGAGAGATACGGAAGTATCCGTCTTTTTTCACCTTGGGATCAGTGCGGTGCAGGGAAGCGAGTTCGTAGATTCGTTTCGAGTAAGCAGTCCGAAGAACAAACACCTCTTTAAAATTCAGTTTAGTATAGCCATCGCGAATCATATCAACGATGTATGGAACTGCCTTTATACTAAACTCGACTTTTGCAACGGTACTGCCTTCAGTAACGGAAGTTTCTCCAAAAAGACCAATGAACTTTTCCGTTTTACCTACTTTGACGGTTAATATCTGCTTTGCCAATTTTTCAACTTGTGAACGTACACGATCCACGAGTTCCCCACCTTTTTTCTTATCATAATTATGAATAAGATCGCTGTAAGGAATTTCGTAAACGATACTTGCAAGTTTTTCGGGGTCATTTGTCGTGCTGGAAATGTACGCAAACCGGCGTAGCATTATATAGAGCACGTTTTGCTGAATAGCAGTCAAATCCTGCCCTGCTTGAATAATAGAATTGGGTTTTCTTACAAGAGTATCTTCTGACAATGAGCACGCCCTTTCTTATTGACGACAAATCAATATACAACTTTGTCAACCATATTACCGAACAATTCAACGACAATTTTATTTTAATATTTGTCTACCTTAAAACTGCCAAACCGTGGCGGTTTTGTACACCATAAATGCAAAACACACGGCGAAACCGCGGCGGTTTTGTACACCATAAAACCGAAAAGAAATATCTACTACACCAAAAACATCTGTTATTGGCAACATCATGAAGTCATGGCGGTTTTGTACACCATTAGAATGAGTAAACGACTCAATGCATGGCGGTTTTGTCTACCGTAAACAGTCAAAAATCAACCGTGGCGGTTCTGTACACCGTTCGTGGTGGTTCTGTACACCGTTCGTGGCGGTTCTGTACACCGTTCGTGGCGGTTCTGTACACCGATAAACGCGTAAGTGTTTGCTAATAAGTCATTTTCGGGCTCCTTAAACTCTTAAACTGTAAATTATAAAAAGAAGAAGAAGAGGGTCGCTTCGCGCTTCGGCCCGGGATAGAATCGGCGCACGGTTTGGAAACAGGTGCCGACCGACAAGCAACAAGGGGGCCTATATGCTCAAGCAGCTGGTGTTCCTATGATTTTTGCTATTAATAAAGTGGATAAGC
>DYSZ01000223.1 GCA_020726265.1 Draconibacterium orientale | reverse complement strand
TACCATTATCCAAACGCAAAAACCAGATACCGTGGTGAAGTCAAGCACCAAATGTAGGCCAATATCCGCTGTTTGTGGGTGATCTTTGTCCGGATTCTGAAATACATAAAACAATTATGTCAAAGAATTTCGCTTTTTGCAAAATATAAGGTCTTATCATTATTCTCTGCCTGTTGGTGAGGCTGGGGTGAACCCTTTTTTGCACTCAAGTCATTTTTAAAGGCAATATTGCAAAACAATCTGTCAAGTTCCGAAAATATCCAATTCTCAATCAGTTGAGAAAAACAGGGTTATCGGACTGGACTCAATCATAAAAATTCCAGTTGGTAAAAATATAAACCAACTCCTCAGCTGTTTGTTTGTTTATTTCAATAAGATAGCTCTTTTGCAGGCTATTCGGCAAATTCAGATAATAATCAGGCGAGTAAATACCATCGATTGCTGCAAAAAAATTGAATGACAAAAAGACATCTGCATTGGTTTGATATGCTATTTTTCCAATTTATTCCGGGTATAAAATCCAAATTCGGGATCAACTAAAAGGGTTGTATCTTTTTTCGAACCGGTTGATTTGAAACTATTCACCAGATGAGTGATTTTTAATACTCCTGGATTAATTAGCTCAGTTCTCACAGAACCTGTTGTATCCTGTTTCAACCTGTTCATAACAAGCGAATCGCTTACAGTAACATTACCAAAATCGGAGGGTTCAAGTACAGTTATAGAATAGAAATAGTGCTGTGAACGAATGAAGTCAGTAAAAATATCATAGTAAATCCATGAGGCAATGCTATCAAGATTGTCTTTATCCATCAGCAGTGTGGTATCTTCAAAATAAGCTGCAAACAGCGGGTTGAATGCAATATTGCTGTTATTTTATTTTACTGCCAGTTTTGAATAATCCTTCGGAACTTTTGCTTTACCCGGAACAAGTATTTGGATGCTGATAACTTTTGTGTTATAAAGCGTATTGCAGCTTTGTAAAGCAGCCAAAATCACAAAAAAAAATACAGGTAAAAGGTTACGCCACATTTACATCTGGTTTAGCCGTTCAACTTCCTTTTTACGCTGAATTAAAACCTTGTTGTATTGCTCGATCAGCTTCAGGTCGCTGCGGTTTTTGTAACTTTCAGCCGATTGCTTTGCGGCGGTGATCCATTGAATTGCCGAATCGATGTCGTCTTTCATTTCGTAGCCAAAAGCCAGGTTGTACCGGGCATTAATGGACAGTTTCCCGTTTTTGTCATCGGCATATCTTTTCCACAGCAGAATTGCGTTGTCCCAATCGCCTTTCTGAATGTACTTTTCAGCCATTTCGAAATCGGGTAGCGGTGGAATGGAATAGGAACGTTTTGTGTTTACCCATGCGGCCAAGTATCGTTTTGCATAATTTTCGCCAGCCAATTGCGACGCAATTTTTAAAGCTGAAAGCCGGGGTGGCAGTTTGCTTTTTTTATCGATGTTCCCTGCTTCATCCAACGCATTCCAGAAAACAGTGTCGATGAGTGTTTTGCGGTCGGTAATTTTTTGCAGCACCGGATTGTAAGCCGACCAAACATTGGCTGTAATTACTTCACGGGGTTTTGGGATGCCTTGTTCACCTTCGTATTCAGTATAAAAATAAGAGTACGTTTCGAGCATGATTACAAAATCGGCATCCATTGTTTCAACCAGATTGTTTACCACACTAGTGTTTAGCACTGGCATTTTTGCAGCTTTGTGTGGTTTGAAAAAATCGGTGTAAATGCTGATTTTCCTTTCTTTGTTCTCGTTTTTAAGGTTGAGGGCCAGTTCGTTTAAACAAATTGCTGCCAAAGTGCTGTCGAGTTTGACAGGGTCATTTTTTGCCTTTTGCAACATCCGGTTGTCTTTAAAATAATGCTGAAGAGTGTCGTTTTCGTACTTGAAATTCCGGTAAACGAGCGCAATATTTTTGGCGTCGGGGGGCAGGTATGCTTCGCCGGGTTTATAAATATCGATTGGATATTCTTTGTAAACCGTGCACGATGAAAGGACTAAAACGGAAAGCAGAAAGCCGGCAATTTTTCTCATGGCTGTAAATTTTGAAGTTCATTTTTCCGGTTTTTCAGTATTTCGAGGTATTCATAAGTTTGTATTCGGAACATGGTTTCAAACGATTTCAGACCCCATTGAATCGCAGCATCAATGTCGCCTGTCATCTCATATCCCACTGCCACATTAAATTCAGCTTTGCTTTTAACCGATTTTTTTCCTGTAGTTTCAGCCAGATTTTTCCACTGGGCAATTGCTGTTTCCCATTGGTTGCTGTCAACCAATGCAGTTGTCAATTTCAGATTTTCGTCGCCTGCAGCAAAATACTTACGGTATTCAGTTCTCCACGCCGGGCTGATTTCGGCTGAAACATCGAGTGCGATGGCAATTCCGGTTTCGGCAAGCGCATCCTTCACAGGGGTGAAATGAGAAAACAAGGCTGAGGTAGCGCGGTCTGAAGCATCCCATAAAATGGTATCGAGCAAAATTTTTCGATAGATAACGCCCTCTTCTTCAGCATTATAAACCCTGAAAAGCGCTTCGTAGCTGACCTTCATTTCGGCGTGAGAAAAATCGTAAAAACTATTACTTTCCTGATCAAAATTCACGAGCTCGTCATATTCAGTTATCACCCTTGTTTTAAAAAAATCGAGCGAAAGTACTGCATCAGTTTTGTAGGTTTCGCACCAGTCCTTTATTTCTCCCGTGGGCATTTCGCCTGCCATTGCAACCGAATTTCCCGTAGGCTGAAAACGATTTTCAGGAATCACAAAATCATACCTCCCCGACTCAAACAACAGTTCGCCCAACGCTTTCAGCATGGTGTCGATGGCGCGCATATCGTGAATAACCGTATCGTAATTAAACCGTTGCTGATAAAAAAGTTTTTGCAATGAATCGGTCTCCAAATCAGTATATGAATCGTTGTAAACCCGGCTGATCAGCAAAAGGCTTTGGATATTTTCAGGGAGTTCACTTTTTGCTTTTACGGGTATTTCAATCATCATCGAGCGTGTTGATGCACAAGAAAAACTGAATAGTGCCAGCACTATCAGCAGTGCAATCTTTCCTATTTTAGTAATCGCCCGATAAAATTGTTTCATACGATTTAGTAAATGCCCCAGAATTTTCTCAAAAACCATTCCACACTTAACAAAATTAAAATCACCCCAAATATCCATTTCAGGTTCAGCAACTCGTTCACCATTTCCTGAAAATAGGAAGTAGCCACCAGCCGGTTACTTTTCATGATTTCCGAAATCAGTTCATCGGTTTGTTGCAGGTTATAAAATTTACCACCGCTGCCTTCGGTCAACTGGTACAGTATTTTATGATTGGCCTGCAAATCGGTATTTTCAAGATTTACCGGAGTAACGGTGAAAACGCCGGTTTCGGTAAATGTTTTTTCCGCCAGCGCAACTGTGGCCGAAAATGAATAATCGCCAACTGGCAAATGCCCGGCATTCAGAAAATAGTCTTTACCCCTGACATCAAAAACAAAATCGAATTCTTCGCCCGCAGCATTATTGATTACAATTTTTACCTCCTCGGTGGCAATGCGTTCAAACACATCGTTATACACCTCTGCATTCAAAATTATTTCATCGGTTTCGGCATAAACCGGTTTAAATGTCATCACAAAATTATCCTCGTTTTGCCTTAGCGCAAGGTATTGCACCAACTGGTTCACCAACTCGTTAAAGAGTGTCTGGTTCAGGTTAGCCGAATAGTTGTACAACCGCCAGCGCCAGATTCCTTCGCCAAAAATAAAACCTGTTTTTCTCCCATTCAGCGAACCTGCTGCCAACAGCGGTTTTGCTGTTTCTATATTCATAATCCGCTGGTTAAAAAGCGGAATCAGCGACGGGTCGGTTTCGTAATCGGCAAAAGCCACCTGCAACGGAGGGAAACGTGGTATCATTTCTTTCAGGTCGTCGCTCAACGTAAATGATGCAAAAACCGGGTTAATCACAGCTTGTGCCTCCTCCCCTGTTCCGGCCAGCGGTTTGATGGTAACACCCGCGCCAAGTGCATTCAACTGCGGAATAAATGTTTTATTCCCCACAATAAAAAGCGTTGGAATGCGATTTTTAACTGCCTGGTTTAAAACCTCAGCCATCGATTTTCCGGTGGTGGGGAGCTGGTTAAAAATCACCAGATTATAATCGGTTAAAGCCGATGGATATGGTTCTTCGGTAAAAACTGAAACATCGTAGGTGGTTTGCTGGTCGAGTGTGTATTTAATCGCCCCGATATCGGGGTGAGGCCCGTCGGAAAGAATGAGAATTTTCTGCTTTTTGTCGAGCACATTAATCACAAAAACCGATTGGTTGTTGCGCGTGTTTCGTTCGTTTTCAACAATTGCCGTGGTAACCGTAAACCGTTTTAATCCCGGTGTTCCGGCTTCGAGCACAAATTTCTGTGTATGAAAATAGTTCTCGTTTGGTGGGGTGAAAACTGTTGAAGTCACTTCCTGACCGCTTGTTGAAATGGTCAGCTTCAGCGATTTTCCC
>DYSZ01000049.1 GCA_020726265.1 Draconibacterium orientale | reverse complement strand
AATGGGATTGGAACATCATCTCGGACTCACCTGCGACCCTGTTGCCGGATTAGTACAGATTCCCTGTATTGAGCGAAATGCCTTTGCAGCGGAACGCGCTGTGGCTCATACAACTTACGCCATCATTTCCGATGGCCGTCATCGCATAAGCTTTGATGAGGTGGTGGAAACCATGTACAAAACAGGTGTCGATCTTCAAAGTCAGTACCGCGAGACTTCAAAAGGCGGATTAGCTATGCTGAAAGCGATGCCAAAACAGTAAGATGATTAGAAGAATGAAGGTCAGAAAGTTAGAATGTGAAGGCAACTTACTCACAAGAAAATTACGGGGTTCTTCTTATTCCGAAACTCTAATATTCTAATATTTGATCTCAACCATGTCTCCGTCTTCCCACTTCCGGGCAATCAGGCAATATTCGCCGGGAGTGGCCACATATTTTACATTTTTTTCGACAACAGTTGCATTTACAGCCCATGTGGGTATCAGAATATTTACTTCGATATAGCGTTTCTGTTCCATATTGAATTTCAGCAAAAACCCATCAGAACCTTTTGACTTCTGCGTAATTTTTACTTTACCATCCAGCGAATGCACATATTCAACCGACGAATTCACAAAAAGATTAACAAAAATATGATCCACATTTTTAGTAAAAATAAAAGGTGCTAGTTCTTGTTCTGCAATTTCAAATTCCGATGCTGTCAAACCCATATTTTCAGCTGATGATATCTTTTGTAAGGCTTCTGCATAAACCGGTTTTCCAGTGATTTCGAGCAAAAATCCGTTGGCTTCAATCCAGGCCTGAACAGTCTCCAATCCATTGTAATCAATCTTACTTTTCTCCGACTCCCAAAGCAATTCCATTTTCTCAACAGAAAAATCTTCAGAATGACTTTCGTATTTTTGAATAAAACTTTTCAGTTGCAATAATCCGTTACCGATTTTTTGTTGAAACAAACTATCAGCAACATTCGATCTGTACTGAAATACAGGCTGATACAATGTTATTTTTTCTATCGGAACCCTTACACTATGCTTCTCATGAAACTGATTTTTTCCGTCGCATGAAAATAAAATGATGGACAGGAATGATAAATACATTCCGACTTTGAATTGCATGCTGCTTTTTTATGATATAATGTAAATAACAGTTTTGTGCGGAGCTGGTTCATTCGGATTTTAAATAAGATAAAAAAGTCTATTTTTGCACGAAATTGGCCATAATGCAGAAAGCAATTACATCAATAATCAGCCACATAAAATCCATCGACTATGCCGAAATCTGGCGTGATGTAAAGGAATCGATTGCTGGCTCGGAACGCGATTTCACCGAAACAGGGCTGGGTCGGGCAATCTTTATCCTTGCCGTTCCCATGGTTTTGGAAATGGTGATGGAATCGGTTTTTGCAGTGGTCGATATCTTTTTTGTTTCGAAACTGGGATCCGACGCGGTTGCCACAGTGGGTTTGACAGAATCGGTGATGACGGTGGTTTATGCCATTGGCGTGGGATTGAGCATGGCTGCCACCGCACTGGTATCGCGGCGCATTGGCGAGAAAAAGCCAAAAGAGGCCGGGAATGTGGCTTTTCAGGCCATTATTGTCAGCATGTTTGTATCGTTGTTTATCGCTGTTCCCGGAATAATTTTTGCCAGGGAATTTCTATTACTGATGGGTGCAACGCCCGAAATGGCCGAAAAGGGATATCTCTATCCCACGGTGATGTTCGGCTCTAACCTGGTTATAATGCTGCTCTTCATCATCAATGCAGTTTTCCGCAGTTCAGGTGATGCAGCCATTTCGATGCGGGTAATGTGGGTTGCCAATATCATCAATATCATTCTCGACCCGTTACTGATTTTTGGTATCGGCCCGTTCCCCGAACTGGGGATTATGGGTGCAGCGGTCGCGACTTCGATTGGAAGGGGTCTGGCAGTACTATACCAGTTTTACCTGCTATTCAAAGGTAATCACCGGATTCATCTGCATTGGGAGAGTCTGAAGATCAAACTTTCAGTGATGCTGCAACTGATTAAAATATCAGGAGGAGGTATTCTGCAAAATCTTGTGGCTACATCAAGCTGGATATTTCTTGTTCGAATAATTGCTGTATCAGGCGCAACAGCATTAGCCGGATATACCATTGCGATTCGAATTGTTATTTTCCTGATTCTGCCCGCCTGGGGATTGAGCAATGCGGCAGCCACGCTGGTTGGGCAAAACTTAGGCGCAAAAAAACCCGACAGGGCCGAAAAAGCAGTGTGGGCAACCAGCATTGTGAATATGTTTTTTATGGGTTCCCTCGGTTTGCTGCTGTTCCTGTTTCCATCACACTGGATTCAGCTCTTTATATCAGACCCGGCTGTTCTTGAAAACGGAATTCTTGCGCTGCGAATCATCAGTTCGGGGTTTCTGTTTTATGCCCTTGGGATGGTGATGATGCAGGGATTTAACGGAAGTGGCGACACAACCACTCCTACATTAATCAATCTATTTAGTTTCTGGCTTTTTGAAATACCGCTGGCGTGGTTTATGGCAATTGCTTTAAATATGGGGTTGAAAGGAGTCAGCTTTGCCATTGTTATTGCCGAATCGGTACTTGCATTAATCGCATTTCTCATGTTCAGAAAAGGAAAATGGAAACTGAGGGAAGTTTGAGAAGTCGGGAGTCGGAAGTAATAAAAAGCAAACTAAATTAGTTACTATGAAAGCATATAATACTGTTGATGAGTACATACTGAACGCCCCGTCGGGCAAGGAAATACTGATTGTACTGCGTGAATTGCTGCTCTCCACCGAACTTACCGAGACTGTAAAATGGGGTGTCCCGGTATATACCATCAACGATAAGAATGTAATCGGAATCGGCGCTTTTAAATCATATGCCGGAATTTGGTTTTACCAGGGAGCCTTTCTAAAGGACGAAGCCAGTGTGCTTGTTAACGCTTCGGAAGGTGTGACAAAATCTTTACGACAGTGGAGGTTTTCGTCGGTTGACGAAATAGATGACAAACTGGTTTTACAATATGTTCTGGAAGCCATCCAGAATCAGAAAGAAGGAAAGGAATTAAAACCCGATCGCGAAAAACCTTTGATAATACCCGATGAATTGCAGAATGCACTAAACCAGGACACCGATTTAAACGACTGTTTCAACCGTTTTACTACCGGAAAGAAACGGGAGTTTGCCGAATTTGTGGCATCGGTTAAACAGGCCGAAACACGCAAAAAACGGACAGAAAAAATTATTCCCATGATATTGGATAACATCGGGTTAAATGATAAATACAGAAAGTAGGTTTTAATAAGTCACCGTATGAATATGAGTAGCGTCAAACATTCATCCGGTGACTAAAAGTGCTATTTTCAACAAAAAATTTAACCGGATGAAAACGATTCTTCTTTTGCTGCTATTTGTGTTTGGAGCAACTGCGCACGGTACTGCACAAATAAAATCGACCCTGGTATTTGACGAAAACAAAGCAGAACACCTGTACAGATTTGCCTTTTCCTGTATCGACCAGGAATACCCGAACAAACCCGGCGAAGTGTTGGGCGACGATAGTTATCTCGCTCCTCCCCGCCTCCAGCACCCGGCGTTTTACGGTTGTTTTGACTGGCATTCGTCAGTTCACGGACATTGGGCATTGGTTGCTATTCTGAATAATTTCCCCGGTTTTCACCAGAAAGATTCCATCTGGATTAAAATCGGTAAAAACATTACTCCTGAAAATATTCAGAAAGAAATCGATTTTCTGAACGACAAATACAACAAGGAATTTGAGCGGACTTACGGATGGGCATGGCTGCTGAAACTGGATGAAGCACTCAGGGAGTCCGATTTTCCCAAATCGGACACATTACACCAGAATCTGCTGCCGCTCGTCGATTTGATTTCAGCAAAATACATCGAATTTCTCGACAAACTAAATTATCCGATTCGTGTGGGTGAACATCCGAATACAGCTTTTGGGATGAGTTTTGCCTATGATTATGCAAAAAAGTACGATGCAAGACTGGCTGAAAAGATTGAAGAAAAAGCACTTCAATATTATCTGAAAGATTGTGGTTGTCCGCTTACCTGGGAACCGGGCGGATTTGATTTCCTCTCACCCTGTTTGCAGGAAGCCAGCCTGATGATGAAAATCCTGCCCAAAAAAGAGTATAAAAAATGGCTTAAAGAATTTATGCCAGGTTTTGAAAAAAACCCGGCAAAATACCTTGAAATTGCGGTTGTGACCGACCGCTCTGACGGGAAACTGGCACATTTGGACGGGTTGAACTTCAGTCGCGCATGGTGTTTGTTTGAAATGGGAAAAGCGCTGAATAACCATAAAATGATTGATTTGGGAATACAACATTTCAATTACAGTTTCGAAAGAATGGATTCGGGCGAATATGCCGGAGCGCACTGGCTGGCTTCGTTTGCATTGGTTGCACTTAAAGCCTCCCCCAACCCCTCCGTAGGAGAGTAGAAAGAAAATTTGATTTATCCTTTTTATTTTTGTGATTTGAAATTTGAGTTTTGAAATTTGAAAATTATGAGCGCATGGATTTGCAAATTGAAGGAAAAGTTTTTATGGTTGCAGCGGCCAGCAAAGGGCTCGGTTTTGGTATTGCACTCGAACTCGCGCTGAACGGCGCTGTAGTGTGCATTGCCAGCCGTACAAAAAACGAAATTGAGGAAGCCGCAGCAAAACTCAGAAACGAAACCGGCGCTACTATTCTTGCTTCGGTTTTTGATGCTGCCAATGCAAAATCGATTCAAAGCTGGATAACAGAAGTGGAAACAGCATTTGAACGAATCGACGGATTGGTGGTAAATGCCGGTGGTCCTCCACCCGGAAACTTTGATGATTTTACTGATGAACAATGGCACATCGGCTTTAATCTGACATTGATGAGCGCAGTCAGGTTAATTCGCGGGGTGTTGCCCGCCATGCGTAATTCGGGTGGAGGTTCAATTCTTACGGTAACTTCGATGTCGGTAAAAGAACCGATTCAGCGCTTACTGCTTTCCAATGTTTTCAGGTCGGGTGTAACAAGCCTTGTGAAAAGTCTTTCGGTTGAGTTGGCCAAAGACCAAATCAGGGTCAACAATTTAATGCCGGGGAGAATCGACACTGACCGCGTAAAATCACTTGATGCTGGTATTGCTGAAAAAGCAGGTGTTAAGGCAGAAGAAATTAAGAAAGGTTTTGAAACAACCATTCCACTTGGGCGTTATGGAACCATTGAAGAATTTGGCAAAGCCGGTGCATTTTTGCTTTCACCGGCTGCATCGTACATAACTGGTGTTAGCCTGGCGGTGGATGGAGGAATTATGAAAACGGTTTGGTAGAGGGTGTCGCGGATTCCGATCCGCTGATTTTAAGAATCGCGGTTAAAAACCGCGACCACCCGTAACGAAAAAACCCTGACGGTAACCGTCAGGGTCTATGATTATTTCACCTTTGATAATCCTGTTCTTTTTATTTTACTTTGTTTACGATTGCTTTGAACGCTTCAGGCTGGTTAAGAGCCAGATCGGCCAACACTTTGCGGTTGATCTCGATTTCGTTCTTTTTTAACAATCCCATGAATTGTGAATAGGACATTCCTTCCAAACGGGTGGCAGCGTTAATACGCTGAATCCACAATGCACGGAATAATCTTTTTTTCACTTTCCTGTCACGGTAAGCATACTGCTGGCCTTTTTCCCAGGTATTTTTTGCAACCGTCCACACATTTTTACGGGAGCCGAAATAACCTCTGGTCTTTTTCAGTAAATTTTTCCTCCGGGCCCGTGATGCTACATGATTTACACTTCTTGGCATACTTTTTCTTTTTTTGATAACCGGCGGCCTGTTTTTAATCCTAAAACCGACTCTTTATTTTTGCCTGATTATCTGGTTAATTACTTGTTTTACCTTTTCGCTTTAAAAGGATTTTTGTTTTTGCAATCCGCCAACTGGCGAATTATTTCATGCCCAACATCAGCTTCACGTTGCTCTCGTTGGTACTGTCAATAGTAGTCCAACTTGTAAGATTACGTTTGCGTTTTGTTGATTTTTTAGTCAAAATATGACTTTTGTAGGCATGTTTCCTTTTAATTTTACCTGTTCCGGTGAGCCTGAAACGTTTTTTTGCTCCGGAATTCGTCTTCATTTTTGGCATATTCCTACTTTAAATTAAATGGTTTCAAAGAACTTATGATTTCTTCTTCGGTGAAATAAACATCGTCATTCTTTTGCCTTCGAGTTTTGGAAGCTGTTCAACTGCACCAACTTCTTCAAGTCCGGTGGCCAGTTTCAGCAACAAAATTTCGCCTTGCTCTTTAAAAAGGATTGAACGTCCTTTAAAGAATACAAAGGCTTTTACTTTTGCGCCTTCCTTTAAAAACTTCTCGGCATGTCGGAGTTTAAAATTGAAATCGTGTTCATCGGTTTGTGGCCCAAACCTGATTTCTTTTACAACTACCTTAACAGTTTTAGCTTTCATCTCCTTTTGTTTCTTTTTCTGCTGATAAAGAAACTTGGAGTAATCAATAATTTTGCAAACCGGTGGTTCGGCTTTTGGCGAAATTTCTACCAAATCCAACTCCAACACATCTGCAAGTTTCAGCGCATCACGCAAAGCAAAAATTCCCGGTTCAGGAATATTATCGCCTACTAATCGTACCTGTGGTACCCTGATTTTATGATTTAACCTGTGTTGAGGCTCCTGCTCTGCTTTTGGTTGAGGTCTCTGGCCTCTGTTGTTAATAATAGCTATTTTAAATTCCTCCTAAATTAGTTATACAATCCTGATAATTGATCTCTCACTTCCTTAACAAGCAAATCAGCGAATTCGCTGATTTTCATAATTCCCTTATCTCCTTCACCTTGCCGGCGAACCGAAACAGTTTCTGTTTCAGCCTCATTCTCACCAACAATCAGCAAATAAGGAATACGTTTTAACTCGTTGTCGCGTATCTTCCTACCAATCTTTTCGTTACGTTCGTCAACGACGGTGCGAATATCGGAAATATTTAATAAATCTGAAACTTTTTTAGCATAATCGTTATACTTTTCACTGATTGGTAAAATTACCGCCTGCTCGGGTGTGAGCCACAACGGGAATTTACCAGCAGTATGTTCAATCAAAACAGCAACAAATCTTTCCATTGAACCAAAAGGTGCCCGGTGAATCATTATCGGGCGGTGACGCTGATCGTCGGCGCCAATATATTCAAGCTGAAATCGTTCCGGCAAATTATAATCAACCTGAATGGTTCCCAATTGCCAGTTGCGACCCAGCGCATCTTTTATCATAAAATCGAGTTTCGGTCCGTAAAATGCTGCTTCGCCGAGTTCGGTCACTGTATTCAGTCCTTTTTCCTGGCAGGCTTCAACAATCGCCTGTTCGGCTTTGTCCCAGTTTTCAGGGGTTCCAATGTATTTTTCCGGTTTTTTCGGGTCACGCAATGAAATTTGTGCGGTATAATTTTCAAAATTCAACGCCTTGAAAATGATGAAAATAATATCGATTACTTTTTTGAATTCCTCTTTTAACTGATCGGGACGACAGAAAATATGTGCATCGTCTTGTGTAAAACTGCGTACGCGCGTTAAACCGTGCAACTCACCGCTCATTTCGTAACGGTAAACTGTACCAAATTCAGCCATGCGAATGGGCAGGTCTTTGTACGATTTTGGCCTGACCTTGTAAATCTCGCAGTGATGCGGACAATTCATCGGTTTCAGCAAATATGATTCGCCTTCAACCGGAGTTGAAATGGGCTGAAAAGAGTCTTTTCCATATTTCTCGTAATGACCTGAGGTTTTATACAATTTCACATCGCCAATATGCGGTGTCATTACCTGTTCATAGCCATATTTTTTCTGAACTTTCTGGAGGAAATCCTGCAATTGCATGCGCAGTTGTGTTCCTTTAGGTAACCAGAGCGGTAAACCCTGCCCCACGGCTTCTGAGAAAGCAAACAAATCCATTTCCTTACCAATTTTGCGGTGGTCGCGACGTTTGGCTTCCTCAATCATCAGCAGGTAATCTTCAAGCATTTTCTGCTTTGGAAAGGTTATCCCGTAAATGCGTGTAAGCATTTTGTTTTTTTCGTTGCCCCGCCAGTAGGCACCGGCAATTGATGTAAGTTTTATTGCCTTAATGTATTCAGTATTTGGCAAGTGCGGACCGCGGCACAAATCGGTAAAGTTGCCCTGGCTGTACAGGGTAATCGTTCCGTCTTCGAGTTCACTAATTAATTCGAGTTTCAGCTCATCATTTTTTTCAGCAAACATTTGAAGTGCATCGGCTTTCGAAATTTCTGAACGAATAATATCGTTTTTCTGGCGAGCAAGTTCAAGCATTTTTTGCTCTATTTTCTGTAGTTCTTTATCTGTAAGAACCTGGCCTACCGGCAGATCCACATCGTAATAAAACCCGTTGTCAACGGTTGGCCCGATTCCAAATTTAGTTCCGGGGTAAAAGAGTTCCACAGCCTCAGCCAAAAGGTGAGCCGACGAATGCCAGAATGTTTCCTTGCCTTCACGCTGTTCCCAGGTGTTAAGTTTTATCGATGCATCGGCAGCAATCGGGCGCATTAAATCCCACACTTCGCCATTAACAGTTACTGAAAGTACTTCTTTTGCCAGACTGTTTGAAAGTGATTTGGCAATTTCGTATCCGTTTACCGGCTGGTCAAACGACCGCACACTATTATCGGGTAGTGTAATTTGTATCATTTTGTTACTATTTACAAGTTCTGAAAAAAGAGTTGCAAAGATAGTTAAACATTCTTAATCACAATCCTTCACACTCAAGCTAAAATCACAAATCAGACTGAATTAACCTAACTGCATATAACAATAAATATTATTCGGGAAATGCACTTAAATTTTTCATACTCAGCAAAATTAAATATATTCATTTTTATATTTTTATAATATTTTGCAATTAATGTATATATAATTGATTATCTTTTATTTAATATCATTTTATAAATTAATAAAAAATATTTACAATAAACATTTGTTCTTTTTATTTTCATTTTAAGCAAAAATATTATTTATATTTGCGCTGAAGTTTTTAAACATTTATTCAAAATAAAATGAAAATTGCAATTACATCTACAGGCAACAATTCAACTGCTAAATTTGATACCCGGTTTGGTCGTTCAAGCTGGTTTTGTGTATATGACAATGAAACCGGTAACATTAGGTTTATCGAAAACGACAACAAAAATTTAAGTGGTGGAGCCGGGACAAAAACAGCAGAGATGATTGCTGAACTTGGCGTAAAGCAGGTAATATCGGGTGATTTCGGACCAAAAGCTAAATCATTGCTGGAGCAATTGAAAATTCAAATGGTCGTTCTGGAAGAAAGAGACCTTTCAATTCAGGAATTGCTGAACCGGATAAAAAACTGAGTGATGAGAAATTTTATCAGGTGATTTGATAGTGAAGTGTTACTACTCCAATCTTCATATTCACGCTGAGAAAAGAGATATTAAACAATAGTTAAACAATTAATTTTTAACAACATGCCAGGATTTGACAAAACCGGACCGGCAGGACAAGGTCCAGCTACCGGAAGAAGAATGGGAAGATGCAGAACAGAAAACACAGCTCAAACTGAAGAAATTGGAACAGGGCGTGGCCGTGGAAATGGTCGCCGATTAAGAATCGGAGGCAATCAGGAAATGACCGGAAGAGGAAATGGAATGGGTCGGAAATTTCGTGGAGGAAATTGACTGAACTTGTTTAAATCATTAAAGCAAATCATTAAATATCAAGTATGAATAAAAAAATTGCTGTTCCGGTTGATGAAAATGGAGTTTTAGATGGCCATTTCGGGCATTGTAAGTTTTTCGAAATAATTACTGTTGAGGGGAACACCATTCTATCAAATGAAAAAGTAGTTCCCCCTCTTCACGAACCGGGCTTGTTGCCAAAATGGCTTGCCGAAAAAGGAGCTACCGATGTTCTTGCCGGGGGAATGGGGTACAAAGCCATCCAGATTTTCAACTACAACAATGTAAATGTTTTTGTGGGTGCACCTCAATTACAGGCTGCTGAACTTGTAAATGGATTTTTAGATGGCAGTATTGTATTTAATGCCAATTATTGCGACCACTAAAACCGGACAGTAATATTCTAAGTTGTGATTTAACCCTCTTACATCATCAAAAAAAAGATGGTGACTTAAATTTTTTTATATGAAAATTGCAATTGCCAGCGGAAAAGGTGGCACAGGTAAAACAACCGTTTCGGTGAATTTGTATTACTTTATTAATAAGCTAATTACCTCAGATATTCAACTAATTGATTGCGATGTAGAAGAACCAAATGATGCGCTTTTTTTCGCTGAATCTCATTTGGTTTCAGAAAAAAAGGTATTTCAACTCGTTCCTGAAATTGATACTGAAAAATGTACATTCTGCCGGAAATGTGCCGACTGGTGTGAGTTCAATGCAATTTCGATTGTAAAAACCCTGCAATTTGCCAAGATAAATCCCGATTTATGCCACTCATGCGGGGCATGTATTGTAGCCTGCGAATTTGGAGCAATCACTGAACATCAGCAACCGCTGGGAGTAATTTCACATTTCGATACAGGAATTGGAAAAGGTCTGATTGAAGGCCGCCTGAAAATTGGTTCTGCAATGCAAACCATGCTGATAAAAGAAGTAAAAAAGAACACCCGCGACTCGGCAAAAGTGACGATTTACGACGCCCCGCCCGGAACCAGTTGTCCGGTAGTGGAAACCGTTGCCGATGCGGATTATATCATTCTGGTAACCGAACCCACTCCCTTTGGTTTGCACGACCTCAAAATAACCGTGGAGTTATTAAAAGACCTGCAAAAACCTTTTGGTGTAATTGTGAATAAAGCAGGACTGGGAAATAATGAAATTTACGGGTTCCTCAATGAAAATCAAATTGATTTATTGGGGAAAATACCCTTTTCAAAAGAATATGCCGCAATTTATGCCACTGGAAATATGCTGAATGACATTCCTCAAGAAATTGAAAGTTGTTACACCGGGATACTTGACAGATTAAACATTAAAACCGGATTAAAATGAAAGAAATTACGATTTTAAGCGGAAAAGGCGGTGCAGGAAAAACAAGTGTTGCTGCGGCTCTGGCGTCGGTAGCAGAAAATGCAGTTTTTTGCGATAACGATGTTGACGCTGCCGATTTGCACCTGATTTTCAATCCCGAAATACTTGAAACATACACTTTCGACAGTGGAAGCAAGGCTGTAATAAACACCGAAGACTGTATGAATTGCGGATTGTGTGTTGATTACTGCCGGTTTGATGCAATCCATCTTAATGCTTCCGGGAATCTCGAAGTAAATCATTTTCAGTGCGAAGGGTGCAGATTGTGTGAACGGGTTTGCCCTTCAGAAGCAATTTCAATTGTGCGCAACGAAAACAATTTCTGGTATGTTTCAGACACCCGTTTTGGAAAGCTGGTACATGCACGAATGGGAGCAGGTGAAGAAAATTCAGGCAAACTTGTTACCGAGGTGCGGCGCAAAGCCAAAGAAATTGCTGTCGAATCAAAAGCTGATTTTATTATCAACGATGGTCCTCCCGGAATTGGTTGCTCAGCTATTGCTTCGGTTACCGGAACCGATTTGGTTTTATTGGTAATTGAGCCCACGCTCTCGGGTTTGCACGATGCCGCGCGTTTAGTCGAACTAGCCGAATCGTTTAAAATACCAATTCAAGCGGTTATCAATAAATTCGATATTAATTTTGAGTTAACCCGAAAAGTCGAGGAATACCTGTCGGAAAAAAACATCCCGCTGGCCGGTAAACTTGCTTTCGAACCCAAAATGGTGGAATCGATGGTGGCAGAACAAACCATCGTGGAATTTGCTCCTGCTGAAAATTTAAGTAAAGAGTTTTTTTCTATTTGGGATAAAATCCGATTTTAAAAAATGCAGTAACCGCAAAAAAATAAATCGTGCGAAAACCCTGAAAAATAAATAATTCAAAAGAAAATGGAAATGCAGACCAAAGAACAAATTACAGCCGAACTGAATAAAATATTTCACCCTGCTATTAACCTATCGCTGATGGAGTTAGGAATATTACAGGATATTGATTTATGGTACGATACAGTAATTGTTACGTTTGTATTTCCATTTCCGAATATCCCGATTGCCGACAAACTGATTCAATCTATTCAAAATGTAGTTGAAAAAATGGGGCTGCAAATGCAGTATATTGTAAGGGTAATGAAAACAGAGGAGAAGGAAGCCTTTTTAAGGATGGAAAAAGAGGCATGGAAAGGTTTGTAAAAGTAAATTTACTTCAGAATAATAAATAATTACAATGAAAATAACATTTGCATTTGCAGTCAACAATCAGGGGCTTTTTGAAAATAATCATTTTGGAGAAGCCGAAAACTTTGCGATTTATACTTCTTCTGAAAATGAATTACAGCTATCGGAAATTCTTCCTAATCCGATGAAAAACAAAGAAGAAGATGAACACGGATTGAAAAGCAAAGCGCTTTACATTATTTCAATTTTGAAATCAAAAGATGTCAATGTTCTTGTTTCGAAACAGTTTGGAAAAAATATTAAAATTGTAAATCAACATTTTATTCCGGTAATAATTCATGAGGAGAATCCTGAACAGATTACAACAATAATTAGCCGGAATATCAACTGGTTAAAAGATGAACTTAAAAACAGGGATTCGGATTATATGCTTTTCAGGATTAAAACAGGAATTCTAAAATCGATGGTGAGCAAATGAAAATTACAATTTTAACTGAGAATGTAGCTGGAGGCAAATTTCTTGCAGAACATGGACTTTCGTATCTGATTGATATTGATGGGGAAAAAATTCTTTTTGACACAGGGTACACCAATGTTTTTCTTGAGAATGCGGCCAAACTTGAAATCGATATTTGCAATGATGTTGAAAAGGTTGTTTTAAGTCATGGACATTGGGACCACGGCGATGGACTTCAGTTTATAAAAAACAAAACATTAATTACACACCCGGCATCATTTTCAAAACGGTTCAGAAAAGCTGACCATTCTACAGTTGGATTGAAATTAAAACGTGAAGAAATTCAGGAAAAATTCAGGTTAACAGAAACAAAAAGTCACTATCAAATTTCGACCAATCTCTTCTTTTTAGGCGAAATTCCAAGACTAAATGATTTTGAAAGCCGTACAACTTCGTTCGAATTTGAAAACGGTGAAGATGATTTTGTGCCCGATGATTCGGCGCTGGCAGCAGTTGTAAACAATGAACTTGTGGTAATCACCGGCTGCTCGCATTCGGGCATTTGCAACATTTGCGAACAGGCTAAAAAGGTAACCGGAATCTCAAAAATAAAAGCCGTTATCGGCGGGTTTCACCTGAAACTCAAAAACCGGCAAACCACCGAAACCATTGACTATTTCAAAAAAAATAATATAGAAAAGCTTTACCCTTCGCATTGCACCGAATTACCAGCGCTTGCAGCATTTTACGATGAATTTAAAATTGAGCAGGTTAAAACGGGAATGATTCTGAAATTTTAATAGGCTTGCTGGAATACGATTTCGCTGATTCCGGCAACCTTTTCATTGGCTTCATCAATATAAATCCTCACTGTCAACCTTCCGTCAGTTACTTTTACCACCCTTTCAGGAGTCCACGCAAACTGGCTCTTTTCAGTAGCAATTGTTCCAACATCCACTTTCTCAAAAGTAATTTTTTGCCACGATGATAATTCAACATCGCCCAACTTTGCTCTTATTCGATAAGTGTTATTTGGAACACAAATTTCATAATCGTACCAACCGACCGGATTTTTAGCTTCTGCCACAGTTCCTTCAAACAGTACTTTTCTCAGTCTTGCATTTCCTTCGGTTCCCTTCGATACTGTTTCCACCTTTTCAGCAATATTCCAGTCACCAGTTATCCAGCCCTTGCCAGTGTAATCTTCAAACACAGTTGCATTTTTCTGATTGCCATTGTACATATTTGGTTTTCCAAAAAACAGACGGCCTTTCCGGTAATTCCGGCTAAAAACAGCCGACGACTGAAAATACAATTCAAAAAAATGTGGAAACACATTTACAATGTTGCCCGCACAAATCCCGGGCTCAGGTAACGAATCGGATTTGATTACTGCAAAAGTAAGATGTCCCCAGTTGTTGTCGCCCCAAATGGTTCCTAAAATTTCACCCTTTTCTAATTGCTGTCCTTTTCTCACTTCAACTCTTTTACTGTATAAATGCGAGTACAGGTAAAAAATACCGGGATGCGAATTGCTATGCAATAATACACTTACTTCATTCTTTAAATTTTTATCTTCATAAACCCAGGCTACTTTGCTGCTCTCAACTGCCACAATCCGGTGTTTTTCTACACCCCTCGCTTCCTGCATATCAAAATCAATTCCTTCTGAAAAACAAGATTGCTGCAATTTTATACCTTGATTTTTATACGAAAAAAGGTAACTGTCTTCGTCGCAACTCCACACAAATCCATCGTTAAAACTTATTGGAAAAATATAGTCGAACGAATTCAGCAGCGGCTCGTTGGCGTTGGAAACACAAATAATTGCGTCCTTTTTCAATAATCCGTGATTTTCAGGAAATTCTGACAATGATTTAATGCTGAGATTGTCGGCTACAAAAATCCGCAATCCGTTCACCATTACGGGAGGTGTTCTCCGACTTACCCGGCATCGAATTGTGTCAGTTCCAACCATTATACGGTTGAATTGATTTTTTATTCCGAGCAACTTTATTTCTGTATTCCCGAAATAAACCGATTTGCCAGAATTCATATTGAAATAAGATGCATTACCATAGGTAAAATCAGGCTTTGTATCGTTTTGTGAATACAAAATGAAAACAGGAAATACCAGGCTGATTAATATGATGAATAATTTTTTCAAGAAATTGTTTCTGTTTTCGAACATAAAAAAATCAAAGCCAAACAAGAATCACGAAAATACAGAATTGAAACAGAAATTTCGATATTTGCCGCATGATTCAGGTGAAAATTATTATTGCATTCTATTTTCTTGCTGTTCTGGCAGTTGGTATTTACTCTTTCTTTAAAGTAAAAACATCTGCCGATTATTACATTTCTGGCAAAAGAGCTGGCCTTATTTCGGTTACCGGAAGTATGCTCGCCACTATTTTAGGTGGCTCTGCAATTTTAGGAACCATCGAACTCAGCGGAAACATTGGCTGGCCCGCCATCTGGTTTCTTATTTGCGCCGCATTGGGCCTTTTAATGCTGATTCCATTTACAAAACACATTAACCGGATTGGGCAATTTACCATGCCTGAAATTCTGGGTAAATTGTACGGATCAAAAGCTCAAACAATTGCATCAGTTATTATTCCGGTTGCATGGATTGGAATTGTGGCTGTGCAAATTATTGCAGCAGCTAAAATATTGGCCGGCCTCGGGTTTTTGAGTTATTATCAGTCGGCTATTTTATCGGGTTTGGTTTTTATCACATTCACGCTGTTTGGTGGTCAGATTGGAATTTTAAAAACCGACACTTTGCAATCTGTTATTTTATTGATTGGCCTGTTAGTTGTTTTCCTGTACTCATTTCTCAACCCCAATTTAAAACCTGTTGAACCGTTCCGTTTTGATGCACTTTTTAACTCGTCCTTCAAACCCTTTGATTTGGTAATATTAATTCTGACCTATTCAGTAACATTTGTGGTTGGCCCTGATATTTATTCGCGAGTGTTTTGCGCACGAACAGACAAAATTGCCACCCAATCGATTCTGATTACAGCGATTTTGTTGATAACCATTGCTTTTGCCCTCACCTGGCTTGGCTTTTTTTCGGGTGAAAACAGCAACTCAGGAGAAATAAATTTCGCAGCACTTCAACTGCCGGATTGGATTTACGGCCTTTTTATAGCAGCATTACTTTCGGCAATAATTTCTTCGGGTACCACTTTATTAAATGCCTCCATGATTTTGAGCGAACTTACCACAGGAACCCTACAACACAAAAAAGCGCTCCTTTTCACAAGTTTATATGTCATTCTTATTGGTCTCACAAGTATTGGAATCGCGTTGTTTATCTCAAAAATTATTGAAACGCTGCTTTTTGCGCTCACTTTTTTCTCGGGAGCCTTTATCATTCCTACCATTGCCGGATTGTTAAATTTTCGCGCGAATAAAACAAATGTGGTATCGGCAATACTTTCAGGCGGATTATTAGCATTATCAGGAAAAATTATTGCTGTTTTTTATCATTCCGAAACGGGCAATTACATTATCATTCTGGCATACCTTGCGAATACTTTGATTCTTTTTTGGCCTGCAAAAAAACAAATGTTTTAATAAGCATAATATAAATTTGCATAATTGGGTAATAATGATTTAAATTTGCCGTAAGGAACCATTAAATTATTACCCAAATGACCGAACCTGTTTTTATCTGTTTTTCGCAAAAAAACAGCACGTTAAATAATCTGATAGTTGATTTGCATGGAGTTTTAAAAGATTCTGCAAATCAAAACGCATTCTCTCAGGTTGAAGATTTACTCCAATCGCTCAAATTGAAGATTTGCAACAATCAACTACCTGTAGTGGTAATACTTGATTTTGATGACAGTCTTCAACATGCTTCTGAATTAATTTCCAGAATACGTCAGCTAAAAAATAACCTATTTATTTTGGCCATTGGTAAGACTACCATTTTAAACGATTTACAGCGCGGTAACCCTGACGATTTCGCCATTCAGTATTTACCAAAACCATACACTACTGAAAAATTTCTACTGGCTTTCAATTCGGCAATAAATGCAATAACTGTCATTTATAAACTTGAACTCTTTGAAAACAGCGACAAACAGATTGAAGAAAAGGTAAACGAAAGCCTGCAAAAACTGATTGATGCCAACATGGCCAAAGATCAGTTTCTTTCGATTATTGCGCACGATTTGAAAAGTCCTTTCCAGGCATTACTTGGCGTTTCAGATATTTTGCTTAACGATTGGGAAAACATGGATGATGAGCATAAACTGGAGCTTATCGCTGATATTCGCAGAACTTCGAATGATACTTATAAATTACTCGCCAATTTGTTGATGTGGACAAAGATTCAAAAAGAAAAGCTTCAGGTTTCAATTGATGAAGTAAATGTTCACGAGTTAGTGGAATCCACTTTAAAAATTTCACATAACCATGCAAAGGTAAAGGGAATCAGGGTAAATAACGAAATCAGCTGCCAGTTAAAAGTACATACCGACGAAAATATGATGGCTACTGTGTTCAGGAACCTGATATCGAATGCAATGCAATACACCCAACCAGGAGGTAAAATCAATATTTCAGCCTTGGAAACCAGTGATGGGTGCACTTTTTGTGTTGCAGACAATGGCCAGGGCATCGAAAAAACACATATTCTCGACAACTTTAAAAAAGGCAGCAGAAAAAAACTTAATGGTAATGCTACCGCTTTCAAAGGATTAGGACTTTTGATATGTAAAGATTTTGTTGAAAAAAATGGTGGCGAAATATGGCTAGAAACCGCCAAAGGACAGGGAAGCAAATTTTACTTCACCGTTCCCTGTTGATCCCTCATATTTCCTTTGTCAACTCATCCAAAAAACCATGTAAATCAGTATCCAACTGTGGTTTCAACTGATTGTTCACTTTTCTGTGATATTCATTCAGCCAGTTGATCTCTAATGTTGTAAGCATTTCGCGAATCACAAGCGAGGTATCAATGGGACAAAGCGAAAGCGTTTCGAAACCAAAAAACTGGCAAAAAGGTGTAACCTGTTTTTCAACACAAACAATCATATTTTCGGTTCTGATTCCATATTCACCTTCACGGTAAAATGCAGGTTCATTCGATAACACCATTCCAGGTTCAATTCTGTTCTCATTGTATTCCTGCCTGATTGCCATCGGTCCTTCGTGTGCATATAAAAAATGACCAATACCGTGACCGGTGCCGTGGCCATAGTTCATACCATTTTCCCACATCGGTTTTCTGGCTAAAATATCGAGATGACAACCTTTCGTCCCAAACGGAAATTCGGCTAATGTCAACCCAATCATTCCTTTTAAAACGATTGTAAAATCCTTTTTTTGCTGTTCAGTTACATGGCCAAGTGCCACAGTGCGTGTAATATCGGTGGTTCCGGTAAGATATTGCCCACCAGAGTCGAAAAGCAGCATTCCTTCAGGCCCGATTTCGAGCGCATTTTCTTCCGTAACCGACAAATGTACAATCGCACCGTGAGCTTTGTAACCCACAATCGGGGTAAAACTTTCGTCTTTAAAATTGGGTTGTTTCGACCTGAACTCTTTCAGTTTGCGGCCAACCGAATATTCAGTTAATCGCATTTTACCCACACTGTTTTTCAGCCAGAATAAAAACTCAACAAGTGCAACCCCATCATAAATCATGGTTTGCCTGAAACCGTCAAGCTCAGTATTATTTTTAATGGCTTTTAATATTGCAATCAGCGAAGTTCCTTCAACCATTTCATTTTCAGCATATAATTCGCTGTAAATTGAATAATTGGCAGAAGATGGATCAATAAAAATCCTTTTGCCTTTTATTTTAGAAAGAAACGGGTAGAATGTATCGTAATCCCGTACCTGAACATTTTCAGTTTTTAATTGCGAAAACAATTTTTCAGGCAATTTTCCGGGATCGACAAACAAATGCATTTCATTTTTGTCAACCAATCCAAATCCCGTGAAAACGGGGTTGTAGGTAATATCCGAACCGCGAAGGTTAAAAAACCAGGCCAGCTCATCAAGCGTTGAAATCACATGAAAATCAGCTCCGTTCCTTTCCAGAAGCGCAGCAATCTGTTTGTGTTTTTCGGTTCTTGAGTATCCGCAGTACACTGCTGGAAAGTCAAAAACCAAATCCGTTGAAAGCGGAGGCCTGTTTTCCCATATATTTTCAAAGAAATCGGCAGTTTCAACCAGATTAATACTCTTTTTGCCCAGCGTATTTTTCAGCTGGCGAAATCCGTTAACCGAAATCGTTTGCGGATCGATGCCAACCACAGCGCCACTTTCAAGTTGTTTTGCAAGCCATTCTTCAGGCGATACAGCCTCCGGAACACGCAGTTTGTGCAGCTTGATTTCTGTTCCTGTCAATTCGTTTTCAGCCTGCAAAAAATAGCGGGTGTCGGTCCACAATCCAGCTTCGGTTTTGGTAACCACAACCATTCCGAACGAACCGGTAAACCCGGAAATAAAAGCCCGTGTTTTCCAGCGTGCGGGTAAATATTCGCCGGCGTGCGGGTCGGTTCCCGAAATGTACCACGCATCCACATTTGCCGTTTCCATTGCTTTTCGCAAGGCTTTTAAACGTTCTGAAATTATATTCATCGGGCAAAAAATTCTTTTACAAACTGTTTCATCGAAGGGGCGGGAATATCATCGTAGTCAAACTCATTTTCAGCATAAAACCTGTAATCGAGAATGTCGTCCATCGGCTTCAGGTTTTCGAGCGATTCAGCAACCACTTCAAAAGCAAAATCGATGGTAAAAACTGTAAACCCAGAAAAAACATACTCGTTGGGCGCCGAACCGAGGTAACGCATTGATTTGATTTTCAGCCCGAGTTCTTCTTCTAACTCCCGGTGCACGGCATTTTCAACTGTTTCGCCCGGATCGACAAAACCACCCGGTAAATCGAGTTTGCCGTAATCCGGCTCAACGCCACGGGTAACCAGCATCAATTTTCCGGTTCCGTCGGTTACAAGCGCTGCAACTGCTGCCGAGGCATTGATAAAAAAGTGAAAACCACATTTGCCGCATTTCAACGATCGTTCACCCGAAACTTTAAATTCAGGCGAACCGCATTTCGGACAGAATTTCAGTACATTTAACGGATGAGTTTCCTTCATTTACCCGATTATTTTTATGGACTTCAGCCAGTTATAAAACAAATCGGGCCACTGATCGGCAGGCTGATCCTTTTTTGTAATACCAAAACCATGTCCACCCGCTTGAAAAATGTGCATTTCGGCTGGCACATTATTTTCTTTTAAGGCGAGATAAAACCTGATTGAATTTTCAGGAATCACAGTTTTATCGTCATCTGCCAGAATCAGAAAAGTGGGTGGAGTTTCGGCAGTTACGTTAAGTTCGTTTGAATATTTTTTTGCGAGACTCCAGTCGTTCCCCTCTCCTATCAGGTTTTTGCGCGAACCCATGTGACCAACGGATTCATCGAAACTGATGACCGGATACAACAACAACATAAAATCGGGCCGACAGCTCATTTTTTCTTCTGGAGTTATTCCGGCCGGGTTTCCTTTATCGAAAACCGTTCCCTCCGTTGATGCAAGATGACCGCCTGCCGAAGAACCGGCAATACCGATTTTATCAGGGTTGATTCCCCATTTTTCAGCATTCAGCCGCACAGTACGCATGGCGTGTCGTGCGTCGCCCGACGGAATTTCATGATGACCATAAGGCAAACGATATTTGAGTACAATTCCGGCAATTCCCTTTGATTTCAACCATT
>DYSZ01000048.1 GCA_020726265.1 Draconibacterium orientale | reverse complement strand
AGATCAGGGGTAAAAGAGTTGAAAATCAATGAACCCGGACTTTTCGGAGGGGACTCATCTTTTTAATTCTTTCAATAAGTTCACTCATTAATCCGCTGGATTACAATACTTCGTTTAATACCGAGTTGGTTTTGCTGGGAGCTGGAACGCTGATTCTTTTTGCGGCCATGTTTACGGGTGGCCGCCGCAAACTCGACCGTTGGGAAGCTGCAATTCTGCTGGGTATTTACCTTTTGTACACAGGTTGGCTGATTGCAAACGAATTGTAGCAAATACAGACAAAAAACTGAAGCCGGATATAACAAATTCCGGCTTCAGTTTTTAAAAGAAAGGGGTCAGTTTATTTCACTTCCCAGCCAAAATCAACATATTGCCAGTCAAAATTTTCACCGGTAATGTCAACTTTTACAAAACCTTCTTCCATTCCGTAACGCGGTCCTTGCCACCATTGCGACGAAACGGCACCACCAGTGATATAATGAATCCCGTGATATTCAATATCTTCAAGAAAATGAAGGTGCCCCTGCAAAACCAGTTTCACGTTGTAATGTTCCAGAATTTTCCGGATGTCGTTGGCGTTGGTAACTACTGACCCTTTTGAAAGCGGTTCGGTTGGCCCTTCCATAATTTGCGAACCAATGCTGACGAGCGGAATGTGCGTAACCACAACAACAGGTTTTTCGGTGCCAATTGCTGCAAGGTCGGCTTTCAGCCATTCAACCTGAACCGAGTCTATGTGTCCGAAATAACGGCGGTCTTCGGTAAACCCGATGGGGTCGAGCATAATAAAATGCCAGTTTTTTTCATCAAAAGAATAATAGGGTTTTGCCAGCCTGTTTTCGAACATTTTCTTACCGTAAAACTCATGCGATGGGTCAACGCCGCTTTCGATGTATAATCCAAAAACCTCGTGGTTTCCCATTCCGTGATGCACCGGCATTTGCAGGTTTTTCATAATATCGGTGTAAAGCTGGTATAAACTGTCGGCACGACCCTGTGTTTGTCCGAGCGCATCCATAATATTGTCGCCACCGGTTATCACAAAATCGGGTGCAAGTTTGTTAATGGTATCGATGGCCTGTTGTAATCCCAAATCTGCATTTCGTTCGGTGCAAACGTGGATATCGGTCATAAACACAAACGAAAATTTTTCAGCGTTTCCAGGCTTTTGTTTTCCGTTTTTTGTTGTACACGCGAAAATGAATACTGATGCGATGAGCAAAACAATAACTTTTCTCATAACTGTTTGATTTTATTTGTGCCCAAAAATAAACTTTTGGCCACATTCACGATAGGTTTTAAAATTAATAAACCATTAATGTTTTGTTTTGAAATTGATATTAGAATTGTAATTTCGCCGCAAAATATTTTTGTGTTATGAAGATTGAAGTCGATAGACCGGATAATGATGAATTAAAGGAAATGGGAGTTGAAAACTGGCCTGTTTGGGAGCACGATGAGGATAAAATTGAAATGTTTTACGACAAAACCGAGCAGTGTTATATTATTTCGGGTGAAGCAACCATTGTTTCCGAATTTGAAACGCTTACAGTTAAACCCGGTGATTTTATTACCTTCCCGACAGGACTTGAGTGCGTTTGGGACATTGATATCACCATTCGCAAATATTACATGACAGAGTAATCAAACATAACCTGATACATCCTGAAATCCATCTTTTTTAAGGTGGATTTTTTTTTGCCTGAATCCTAGATTCTGTGTTATGTTATCAGTTTACCGGTTGTATTTATTAAATTCGGCCAAAAGCTGAAAAATGAAGAAACTTATAACCACAGCCATTCTGTTAATGGCGGTATTGCAAATTTATTCGCAAGCAATTGAAAAAAATGAAGCCAAAATGCAATGGTTTGCCAATGCAAGACTTGGGATTTTTATTCATTGGGGAATTTATTCGGTAAACGGAATCGACGAAAGCTGGTCGTTTTATAACGGTTATATTTCGTACCCCGATTATATGAAACAGTTAAACGGATTTACCGCCCGAAATTACAACCCTGCGGAATGGGCAAAACTGATTGCAGAAAGCGGCGCCAAATACGCTGTAATTACAACCAAACACCATGATGGCGTTGCACTTTGGGATACAAAATGTGGCGATTTAAATGTGGTTGTTGCGTCGCCAGCAAAAAATGATTTAATACAGCCTTTTGTAAACGAACTCAGAAAGAATAAGCTAAATGTGGGATTGTATTTCTCACTGCTCGACTGGAGCCATCCCGATTATCCAAATAAAACAAGAATCGAAAAACGATACGAAACCGACTCTGTTAAATGGAAACGGTTTGTCGATTTTAACTTCTGTCAGTTGGAAGAATTATCAAAACAATTCAACCCCGATTTGTATTGGTTTGATGGCGACTGGGAGCAGTCAGCTGAAAAATGGAAAGCCAGGGAATTAAGTGAAATGCTGAGAACAAAAAACCAGGATGTTATTCTGAACAGCCGTATTCAGGGGTTTGGCGATTATGCCACGCCCGAACAAGGGTTACCTGTTACAAAACCAAAAGATAAATATTGGGAACTTTGCATGACCATGAATGACAGCTGGGGCTACCAACCTAATGATAAAAACTATAAAACACCGGGACAGGTTATCAATATTCTGACTGAATGCATTAGCAAAGGCGGAAACCTGTTGCTTGATATTGGTCCGAAACCCGATGGAATCATTCCTGAAGAACAGGTTCAGATTTTAAAAGAATTGGGGCGCTGGACAAAAAAACATGCAGAAGCGATTTACAGTACAAAAGCCGGTATTCCGGATGGGCATTTCTATGGACCAACCGCGCTCAATGCAACCGGCAATATTTTATTCCTCTATCTTCCGTATGCACCAAAAGGATCGGTAATGCTGAAAGGAATAAAAAATAAAATCAACAGAATTTACACAGTAGGTAACGGTACAAAACTCAACTGGGATATAAAAATGAAACAATACTGGAGCGCCGTTCCGGGTATTGTTTATATTGATGTTCCTGAAAAAGTACTCGATGAACAGATGACAGTTATTGCAGTTTTACTCGATGGGAAAGTTGATTTGTACCGCGAAAAAGGACAGGTTTTGGAAAGCAACTGATTTTGCAGAATTCTCATTTAGTGCATTTTTAGTTTAAGTAACTAAATAAAACTTTAAATGACTATCGGCTTTAACCTCATGCTTTTCAGATATATAATACAACTATCTTCATTCATAACTAAGCTTATGAGCTATGATTCTTCAACCAGGTTATTTCGGATTACTTGTAAAAGGCATGATGGAACCGAAACCTGTAAAATGAACCGATATCAGTTCTAACAGATGCAAAATGAAAGAATTGCGTAATATAAATTATGGTTTAATTCAATTTTTGAAAACACTTGAATGACAATTGGAATTTACATATCTTGCGCAAAGATAAATTAACAATCATTAGACTAATAACAAATCACTTTAAATCTTAAATTCTATGAAAAAAACAAAAAATGAAATTCTTATTGTAACAGGAAAAGAAGTATTTGAAATACCCGAATTTTCCTTAATTTCTAAAACTAATTATTAACTATGTTAAAACTATTATTATGAAGAGAAAAAGATTGTATCTCATTATGGTTATGCTTTTTGCTACGTTTGCAAGTGCATTTGCACAAACAAAAGTAAGCGGAACCGTTACCGATGCCAGCGGAGCATCTATTCCAGGGGTGTCAATTGTAGAGAAAGGAACAACCAATGGAATTACAACCGACATGGATGGAAAGTATAGCCTGGCAATTGGTTCTTCTGCTGTTTTGCAGTTTTCGTTTGTGGGAATGACAGCAATTGAAGAGGTAGTAAATGGCCGCACAACTGTTAATGTTGTTATGACGTCGAGTGCCATCGGTCTTGACGAAGTTGTTGTTACTGCACTGGGTATCCAGCGCGAGAAAAAAACATTGACTTATGCATCGCAACAGGTTGATGGTGAGGAACTGATGAAAGCCAGGGGCACCAACTTTATGGAAAACCTGAGTGGTAAAACAGCAGGTCTCGAAATCGAGAAAAGCGCCTCGGGTGCTGGCGGTTCTACAAGGGTTATTTTAAGGGGTTTCAAATCGTTGGGAGGTTCCAGCGAACCACTTTATGTAATTGATGGTATCCCGGTGATGAACATTAAACGCGGACAACCCGGAATGTGGGGTGGAGACGATGGTGGTGATGGTTTGTCGCAATTGAATCCCGACGATATTGAAAGCATTAACGTTTTGAAGGGATTAAATGCGTCAATTCTTTACGGTAGCCAGGGTGCCAACGGAGTTGTGCTGGTAACAACCAAAAAAGGGATGGCCGGTAAAACGCAAGTAACATTAAACTCAACGACAACCTTTGAAAATGTTATGGTTTGGCCCGAATTGCAGTTTGATTACGGCGCAGTGAACGGTGCGAAAGAAAGCTGGTCAACAACCAAGGGAGGAACCAAATACACTGAAGATATGATGAAGGATTTCTTCAATACAGGAACTAATTTCATTAACGGTGTTACTGTAAGTGGTGGAAACAACAAAACCACAGCCTATTTCTCATACAACAATACCTCTGCAAATGGTATCATTCCAAATAACCATTACGGAAAGAACAATGTTTCTTTTAAGCAGTCAACCAAGGTTTTTAACGATAAACTCGAACTGGGTTCGAATGTTATACTTGCTTCGGAGTTGATAGAAAACCGAAATGTTGCCGGTTATTATCTTAATCCTTTAACAGGGCTTTACAATTTCCCACGCGAAAGAGACTGGATGGATTATAAAAACAACTACAAGATTTTTAGTGCAACAAGGAACATGTTCCTGCAAAATGTGTATGTGGTTGACCATCATTTAAGTAATCCTTACTGGTTAGTGAATATGGAGCCAAAGGAAGAGAATATACAAAGAATGATTGCAAATGCATCAGCCGATTACACTATTACCGACCAACTATCTCTTGTTGTAAGGGGAACTTATGATTATGTGGATTATAAAGAAACCCAAAAGGATGCAGCAGGTTCGAACGTTACCAATGTTTCACAAAACGGCAGATATGTTTTTGGCGACAGAACCGACACTAAAGCTTATGCCGATGCTTTATTGAAATACGACAATACCTTTGGAAAGTTAAATGTTACAGGATTTTTGGGAGGAAGTTACACAAAGAACAATTGGAGCGGGAAAGGCGCGGACAACGGAACTAATAACCTGCTTTATCCGAATGTATTTTCAACCCAAAACTATCCGACAAATGTTGTAGTAAATGAATATGGTGGCGAAACAATTTTACAATCGCTATACGGCAGCGTTAGTTTGGGTTGGGATGATATGTTTTATCTTGATCTTTCCGGAAGAAACGGCTGGTCGTCAACTCTTATAGGAACAGATGATGGCGCTTCCTATTTTTATCCTTCTGTAGGTGCTGTTGTACTTCTTAGCAATGTATTTACATTGCCCGAATTTATTTCATTTCTGAAAGTAAGGGGATCTATTGCCCAGGCAGCTAAAGAAGTGCCGTGGAATTCAATCCGTTCCGATAATTCAATATCAGGAGCTCTCGGTGGTATAAATAAGTCAACCAGGGAACCCTGGGCTGACTTAAAACCTGAGTTAATAACAAGTAATGAGCTTGGAGCTGAATTTAAATTATTTAAAGGACGTATAGGTTTTGATTTTACCTATTATAATAACAATAGTACCAACCAGTTCCTGAATGTTGAATTGGCACCTGAAGAAAAGGGGCGTTATCAAAACAGGAATATCAACGTTGGTGAAATTGTAAATAAAGGGTACGAGATAACACTCGATGCTATTCCTGTTCAAAACAATTCGGTAACCTGGAAAACAGCTTTTAACTTCCATAAAAACGACAATGAGATTGTTGAATTGGATCCTAACAATCCTAAACGTGTAATCGGGATGGGAACTTCCGAAGGATATACAACATTTTTAAGGGAAGGTGGTTCTTATGGCGATTTGTATGGTTTGATGTTCAGAAGGAATGAAGCCGGACAGATAATGATTGATGAGAAAACCGGTCGTCCGATGAAGACAGCGGTAAAATATGATCCGAACGATTGGACAGTAGGGTATCTTGGAAATCTTGAACCCGACTGGAACCTGGGATGGAATAACAATGTACAGGTTGACCGCTTTAACATTGGCCTCCTTATTTCAGGTAAATTTGGTGGAGAAGTAGTAAGCCAGACTGAAGCAATGCTTGACGGTTGGGGCGTAAGCAAAAGAACCGGCGAAGCAAGGGATCTCGGTTATGTTGAAATAAACGGTATTAAAGGAACAACTCCCGTTACCCAAATCAGCGCCTTTGATTATTATGCTGAAGGCGGCGGTACCGGTGGAAGAAACGGAATTATTGAACCTTATGTTTACGACCGCACAAATATCAGGGTAAGCCAGTTATCGGTTGCCTACGATTTAAAAGTTGAGAAATTGGTAAGTGCAGTAACATTTTCGGTTGTAGGACAGAATTTGTTTATTTTATACAAGAAAGCGCCTTACGATCCGGAGTTGGCAATGAGTACAAACAATAACTCTCAGGGTCTCGATAACTTCAATATGCCTGCTACCAGGACTTACGGTTTTAATATTAAAGTAACATTCTAAAATTGATTGAAATATGAAAAAGATATTTTTCGCATTAATACTTACTCTCGGATTTATGGCTTGTACCGATAATTTCGAAGAGGCAAATAGAAACCACTACCTTATTTCAGACGAGGAACTGACGCAGGATTTTAACCTTCTGGGTTCTCCTTTTCAGGGTTTATTGAGCAATTTATTTGGTCATCAGGTTGAGGAAGACCTTTTACACGATAACTGGACACGTATGCTTGGTACTCCTACGCCTTTTGTGGGTGGTGTAAACAACACTACCTATTACATCAGGTGGAATTCATTTTGGGGTCGTAGTTACAATAACGTTATGTCTCCGTCGCTTCAGGTTGCAAAACAGGCCGATGAAGGAGGATACCCGGTATTCTCGGCATGGGCAAAACTTATGCAGGTACTTAGCATGTCCAAACTATCAGCGTATCATGGGCCGGTAATCTATTCCAATTATGGTGTTAGTGGCAAGGCCAATATTTACGACAAGGAATCTGATTTGTACACAAAATTCTTTGCTGATTTGGATGCAATTCAGGCCGTTTTTGTTGCCAATAAAGATTATAAAGGTTTAACAAAGTTTGATGCAAGTTACAATGGAAACGTTGCCAAATGGAGTAAACTTGTAAATTCGATGCGCTTGCGACTGGCTATAAGAATCTCAAAAGTTAATCCGGCCCTCGCAAAAACCCAGGGAGAAAAGGCAATGAGCGATCCGGCAGGATTAATTCTGGTAAACGGTGATAATTTAAATGTTTCACTCTATGGTGAAAAATTACCGATGAACGTGATTTGTTTTGAATGGGGCGATACCCGCATGGGATCAGGAATGGAATCGTTTGGGGTTGGTTTGAAAGATGACAGGATAACTAAGTATTTTGCTCCGGTGGCAGATGCTTCTCTGGTTATAGATCATCCTACCTGGCCTTACAAAGGTATTCATAGTGGAGCATTTCTTGCTGCTAAAGACCAAAGGCTTACTTATTCAACAATTAACGAATCGTTTAAATCAGTTACTTCCAGAAGGTTTTTTACCGCTTCAGAAGTTCATCATCTGAAAGCTGAGGCTGCACTTAGGGGTTGGGCAGGCGCTGGCGATGCAAAAACCAACTACGAAACTGGCGTAAGATTATCGTTTGCCGATTGGGGCGCAGGTGGTGTTGATGCTTATCTGGCCGACGCAACAAGCAAACCAATTAATTATGTCGATCCTAAAGAAGCAAAAAACAATTTTACTTCACGGTCTGATGTAACTGTTGCATGGAATGATGCCGACAGCAACGAAAGAAAACTGGAAAAGATAATCACTCAAAAGTGGTTCAATAACTTTACCAATTCTCTCGAAGCCTGGACTGACCACCGCAGGACTGGATATCCGAAACTGCCGTACAACACTAAAAACGACAGTAGCGCTGACTGGGGTGTAATTGCAGCCGACGATTTTATTAAAAGGATGCCATGGCCGAATTCTGAACGCGACAATAACAAAGATGGTGTTGCCGATGCAACTACCAAACTTGGCGGACCCGATAATATCGCCACCCGTTTATGGTGGGATACTGGTAATCCAAATAATTTTTAGTTTAATTAGTTAGAATTAAGGAGGCCGCCCTGTAGTGTGGCGGCCTTCTTTTTTTTATTTTATAATTGACCTGAAAAACAAAAAAGGTGACAACGTCGCGATAATATTTGTAGAAAAGATGCAATTGGAAGTTAAAAGTTGCAGTGCACCGCTACAAAGAAAATATTACTGTGCGCCGCACCTTTTTTGTTGTCAGGTAATTTCCGTTCTACAAATATTTTGGTGCGCTGCACATAATCGTCATATAATCAAATTTTTATAAACTAAACTAAACCAAATAGAAATGAACCCATATCAAAAATGTAAGTCTCTCTGTTTAATGGCTGCGATAGTGATATTGTCGGTTACAGCGGTTTTTAGCCAAAAAGTTGCCGATTTTCAAATCCCGCCATCTGGTAATCTTAACGAAACCGGAATTATCAATCAGTTTCAGTTCAATGGTTACACCAACTACTGGCAAAACAGTTATTCAAAAATATACAGGAATGGTAATTTATTTAAAATGGCCATTCCTGATATTCAGTCAACATTTTTGCAAAGCAAAATAAACATTGCCGATGATATGGGAATGCCGGGTTTACTGGTTCAGGAAGGATTTATTTCAAAACTTTTGGTAACAAAATTTCAGAAATTGCAAAATCCAACTTTGCAACAGCTGGAAGATAAATTAAAGACTGATAATGTACTGATAATTACAAATCCGGAATCGGAAGCTGGTAAAAAACTGGCAGAAATTGCAAAACCTGTTTTTGTATGGACAACCGGTTTAAAAAGTTACCAGTTGAATGACCCGGGACTGGAGATTATAAAAGCATTTTATCTGGTAAATGGCAATCGCAGTTTGTTTGTTATTTCTTCAAATTCAGCAATACAAACCGAAAAACTAATCAACCTGATTGACCAAACCCGTGAATTGCTTGCACAGTACCGACTTGAAAAGGGTTGGTTTGGAGCTGCTACTCTGCTTAAAAGTGTAACCTGCTCTCCAGGCCATCCAATCGAAGTGATTGGAAAGGGAATGAATGAAGGAAATTCATGGTTCATTTTTGATGGTTACATGGACTTTCTGGCAAAAAAGGAAATTGAAGGATGGGTAAGCGAAGTTAATTTGCCGATTGTTGCCGATGCTGGGTTTTCACCCGTTTATGGTTGCAGCGATTACAACGAACTACAGGTTCAGGATATGGCAACCGGCCAGGCATGGATTGATTATGCGCATAAAAAGGGAGGTTACGCTTTTCGCCCCGTTTACGACCCGCCATCCGATGCGTTTGAGTTCGATGGTTACATTGCAACCGAAGGAAATAAGGAACAAATTGATAATGAAGATGTACCATTTATAAGCAAAACCGGTTTTTTACTTGAGAACGCAATTCCTTCGATGGTTTTGTTTATCGAAAAGGAAAAAAAACTTACAAATGAATCCATTTGGGATGCAATAATGAACCGCCGGAACGTTGCGGTAATTGATGAAGCAAAAATGATGGGACCTGCAAAATTCAGAAATGTACTCGGTCTGCTTTATCTCGACAACGATTTTCTTACCAATTATTTTGGTGACAACCTCGATATTGAAGCAAAAACAGAAGGTTACAACCTGGTTTTAACCATCAAAAACTATTCTTCCTCAACCATATCGGGTGCTGTTGAAATTGTTGTTCCTGCCGGTTTAAAAACAGGGCAAGATGTTCCGGCAAAAATTTCACTTTCCGCAAACGAAACAAAAGAGCTTATCATTCAACTCATTCCTTCAGAAAAAGCAATGGGAAAGGCAAATCCTGTAGCAGTTCATTTTAAGGGTGACGACGGTTTATCAAAAAGTACTGTTGCACTGCTCGATTTGCCACCTGCAATTTCGGTACATCAGTTATTATATGGGAATGCACCCAAAGTTAGTTACCCGGTAACTATCCATAATTTTTCAAATCAAACCTCAGTTCCGGTAAATGTTGAAGTTTATAAAATCGACAATCTTCAAAAACCCGTTTTTCAGCAAACAAAAACAGTTGAAATACAAACCGCTGCTTTTCAGCAGGTACTTTTCGATTTGGATTTAAAACAGGGAAGTTATACGGTTGAAGTAAAAGCGCTTGAAAGTTTGGCTAAAACCCAATTGGGAGTGGGCGAAACAAAAGGCAAAAACTATTTGTACGAAGTTGATTTAAACAGCGATGGAATAAATGAATTCCGCATGGAAAACGACTCGGTACAGGTTACTTTACTGCGAACCGGCGCCCGTGTTATCGAGTACATCGTAAAAAGCAAAAAAGATAACGTTCTGTTTAAAAGCTGGCCCGAAAAAACCTACAACGATAAAAGGCCTTTCAGAAAACGCGGATATTATCCGTATGGTGGATTTGAAGATTTTCTGGGTCAGGCAAGCATGGAAACCCACAAAATTTATGATGCAAAAATCCTGAAAAAAGAAGGTGATTGTGTTAGTGTTGAAATGGTGGCCGATTACTATGGAAACCAGATAAAGAAAACTTTTACATTATATGGAAACTCACCTTTGCTTGAAGTGAGGTTTGAACTGGTATTTAAAAACCCGGAAGCAAATGTTTTAGGGCCGCAACCCATTCTCGAACTGGGCAAAACACACGGAACGGAAGATGTTTTCACGGTTTCGGCAATGGAAGGATTAAAAGAATACAGGATGAAGCCTGAAAAATACTATGGTCAGGCAATTGATGCAAAAGAAGGTTGGAATGCAGGCTACGATACAATGGAAGACATCTCGTTTGTTGGCGCATTTCCTGTATCTCAACCACATTTTCTGCATATGTGGATGAATCACCCCGATAATGTTGATGCACCCCATTATTATGTTGAGTTTCAGCCCTGGACACCGATTGTCCAGAAAACGACGATGTATTTTACTTATTACCTTTGGGGAAGTGGTGATAAATGGCAAAATGGAGTTGACGAACTCAGAAAACGGAATTTAATTTCGGTACGTTAATTTGTTTTCAATATAAAAACTGAATGTTATGAAAATCAGAATGATTAAGAAACTGTTGATACTGGGTTTTTGTACTTTTATGATGTGGAGTGTTTCTGCAAAGGAAAACAAGGAGCAACTTAATATTACAAGTATAAAAATGGGATTGCCTGAACCTGCAATCCCGTTTTATCATTTTATAGCTGAAATTGATTTGCCGCAACCTTCGATTATTGAAGTTCAAGCCGAAGTAAACGGTAAAACCTTGCGGGCAACCGATTTACATCGCATAAAAGATGAAAAGGAAATGGACCGTCCTCCGATTTCGCATCGTCCGCCATCGGGATATGGTTTATCGCAGGATGCAACTTTGTATAAGAATCTGCATGTGGTTGGCTGGGTAAAATGGGAACCCGGGAAAGACTACACGATTAAAATTTCGGTTCGCATAAAAAAGAATGTAAAAGCGTCGGACAGCGATGTTTGGCTTACAAAAACCGAAACGGTAAAAGCTCCCGGAAATATAACGGTTTTCGACCCGGCCTGGAAAAATTACAAATCGGTTGTGGTGACAGAAACTGCAGGAATTACCAGAAAAACAGAACCAGTTGAAGTTTTGCTTGCCTTTTATCCCGATGAGGCGTTCGATTTAAAACGCGAAATCAGGGTGGTTGAAGTCGATCCTGAAACGCATGTTTTAACCGAAGTTCCATGTCAGGTGTACGACTTGCAAAAATATACAGTTGAAGACAAACTTGACCCCGACGAAAACGGAAAACCTACCCGGGAAGTTCCAATCTGGTTGCCCACAGTAAGTGCACGAGTGGCATTTCTGGCCGATGTTCAGGCAAGTAAAAGCAAGGTTTACCTGGTGTTTTACAACAACGGTAAAGCATTGGTAAAGGTGTATAACAGCAATTTAAAAGTTCAGGGCGAAATGCCTGGAATAAATGTCGATAATGGAAATATTTCGATTGTTTTACATCCAAACTCAGGCCATTTCGACCAGTTAACACTAAAAGAAAAACCTGAATTCCCATTGTTTCACCGCATGGAAACCAACGGTGCAATTCACTGGAACCCCGAAATTTACTCCCCACCCAAACCATGGACTCACACTGCCGACTGGAATCCGCCACAAAATGTTAAACTCATTTCGGGTCCGGTGACAGCCGTAACCGAATTCTGGGGAAGTTTGCGCGACATTCCCGAAGTTGACGCTTCGGTACGGTACCAGTTTTATCCTGATGTCCCTTATTTTATCAGCTCAACCAGTTTGCGGATTAACGAAACCATGAACTGTATTGCCCTGAGAAATGGTGAAATTGTGTTTAAACGCGAACTTATGACACATGCAGCCTGGTACGATGTAATTCGCAATAAGGTAATTACAACCGATGTTACAGATATGCCCGACCTTACCGATTTAAAAATGGAAGCCGATGTACCGTGGATTACTTTTTACAACGAAAAGGAAAAAATAGGTTTTGCAGGAATCCAATTGGATTATTCAAACAGCGGGCTTGAATCTCGTGAAAGGCTTTTAAACCCGTTCATATATATTACCGGCGGACCATGGATTTACTGGGCAAGAGCTTTGTCACTCACATTTCTTTCGTCGAACATGCAGCAAATGGTTCCAGCCCTGAAAGGGAATTATTTTGCCGAAAAATGGGCTTACCTGGTTTACGAAATTGAAGATGGTATCATTCCATATGAACCTGTTTTGGAATGGAGTAAACGCCTGTTAAATCCATTACGTGTTCATCTGGTTGAAGAAGTGGACGACAGGGTTTCGAAAACGGTTCACGAAATTTATATTGACAAGGGAAAAAGTGGCTGGGAAGAACGCGAAACAGGGAAACATAAATAATGCCGGTAATTTGATAATTTCTTTAAGTCTGTGAGGATTGAAATTATTTTAGAATCCGGTTCAGCTGACACGGTTATTCATCTTTCATTTCAAAAACAAAATCCTTCGGATTTTTACGGGATTCCGACTGTCGTTTTCGTTGCAGTAATTCTTCAGTTTGAGGTCTGTTTTCACCCGGAAAACCAACAGCAATAAAGGTTGCCAACTCGTATTTTTCGGTGTCAAGCTTAAAATATGCAGCAGCTTTTTCCCTGTCGTAACCACCCATCTGGCGAACCTGCAAGCCCATTTCTGTTGCTTGTACTGCAATCGAAAAATTGGCTGCATCGGTATCGTGCAAAGCATTTCGGTTCAGTTTATTATTGTATTCATAGTTTTTCCGCGCTACCGAGATAATAATGGCTTGAGCATTTTCCACCCACAGCGAATTAATACCGGTTAACAAATTCAATACTTCGTCAAACTTGTTTTTGCTGTTGCGGTGAACCCAGAAATATTTCCACGGCTGTTCGTTCATTGCCGATGGCGCCCAACGGGCAGCTTCAAACAAAAGGGCTATCATTTCGTTTGTTACTGATTTTTCAGCAATTGCCCGCGGGCTGCGGCGGTTCTGAATTGCAGAATTCAATTTCAACATGGTATTTATACCGTTTTAAAAAGGAAAAGGCCGGTAATTCCGGCCTTTTCACTATATCAAATCAAATTAGTCGCATCTCTTTTTTTCGCCGGTGGCCTTTTCAAAGAACCAGTTTAAAGGGAACGACGATGGTCTTTCAATCGGCAAACCGTAAATACGGTCGAATACAAGCGATGACATAACACCCAATGCACGTGAAACCCCAAACATTACTGTGTAGAAATTATACTCGGTAATTCCGTAATGGTGCAGTATCGCTCCGCTGAAAGCATCGACATTGGGCCACGGATTTTTTATTTTTCCGGTGGCTTCAAGAATTGGCGGAGCAACACGGTAAATTGCATTTACTGTATTAATCAGCTTGTTGTTTACTATGTACTTCTCGGCAAACTGCTGCTGAACGGTAAAACGTGGGTCGGTAATTCTTAAAACAGCATGACCGTAACCCGGAACCACACGTCCGTTTTTCAATGTATCCTCAATATAAGCGGCAATTTGAGCATCGGTTGGTTCGTCGGTCCCAAGCTGTTCAAGCATTTCAAAAATCCAATCCATTACTTCCTGGTTGGCAAATCCGTGGAGCGGACCAGCAAGACCGAGCATTCCGGCGCCAAATGAATAGTATGCGTTACTTAACGCTGAGCCAACAAGGTGGGTGGCGTGTGCTGAAACGTTACCACCTTCGTGGTCGGCATGAATTACCATATATAAACGGAGCAACCGTTTCACTTCTGTTGATTCAAAACCCATCATGTGGGCAAAATTACCTGCCCAGTCAAGTGTCGGATTGGGTTCGATATGGTCGCCATTGTGGTACATCCTGCGGTAAATGTACGCTGCAATGCGCGGAAGACGGGCAATCAGTGTCATCACGTCTTCGTACATAAAATCCCAGTAAAACTTTTTATTCACGCCGGAGCGGTAGGCTTTCTGGAATACCGAATCATAAGCCATTGAAATAATGGCAGCGCTGAACTGCGTCATCGGGCGGCTGTTTTTGGGCAGTGCGTCAATCACGTCGAAAACATGTTGTGGAACGTGGGCGCGTGTTGCCCAGTCTTTCGAGATGTTGATTACATCTTCTTTTTCAGGTATTTCACCAATCATCATCAGGTAAAATAAACCTTCAGGAAGTGGTTCGCCAGCTTCATGAAGTTTTGGCAGTTTTTGCTGCAATTCCTGAATTGAATATCCCCTGAAACGAATTCCTTCGTTGGCATCGAGTTTTGAAGTTTCGGTGAGCAATGCAGGTATTCCTTTCATCCCGGAAAGCACCTGATCAAGTGTTACCTGGCCCAAAACCACATCGCCATGTTCTTTTCTTATTCTTTGAAATTCAGCGGAGCATTTGCTGGCTTTTTCGTAAAACCGGTTTTTTATGTATTCCATTTTATTAAGTTTTGTTGTTTATTAATGTATATTTTTTATAATCTCATCGGCAAATTCAGTAGTCGAAAGCAGTGTGGCCCCTTCCATTTGGACATACAAATCGGAGGTAACCCTACGTTTGCTGAAGGTATGTTCCATCGCGTCGTACACATGTTCGGCTGCCACATCCCAACCCATGTATTCGAGCATCATTACGCCCGAAAGAATGAGTGAACCAGGGTTGGCCTGGCCTGTTCCGGCAATATTGGGTGCTGTTCCATGGGTAGCTTCAAAAATGGCATACCCATTTTTGAAGTTGATATTTGCTCCGGGCGAAATCCCGATTCCACCAACCATTGCGGCCAATTGATCAGAAATATAATCGCCGTTCAGGTTCATGGTTGCAATCACCGAATAGTCGAACGGACGCAGTAACGATTCCTGTAAAAAGGCATCTGTAATGACATCTTTTACAATAATTTTACCTGCTTTTTTTGCATCGTTCAGCGCTTTGTCTGCATCCATTTTCCCCCTTTCAGCCTTAATTTTTTCGTATTGCCGCCAAGTGAAGGTTTTACTTCCAAATTCATTTTCTGCAAGATTGTATCCCCAGTTTTTAAATGCACCTTCGGTAAACTTCATAATGTTTCCTTTGTGCACAATTGTTACTGAAGGTAAATCGCGTTTTATTGCATATTCCAGCGCCGCACGAATCAGTCTTTCAGAACCTTCCTGTGAAACAGGTTTTATTCCAAACGAAGAGGTTTCAGGAAAACGAATATTAGTCACACCCATTTCGTTGATCAGGAAATCCCGGAATTTTTTTGTTTTCTCCTCACCGGCCATGTACTCAATTCCGGCATAAATATCCTCTGTGTTTTCGCGGAATATGTGCATATCAACCAGCGAAGGATAGCGAACCGGCGAAGGAACTCCTTTGAACCAACGGATCGGGCGAAGGCATACAAACAGGTCAAGCGTTTGGCGAAGTGCCACATTCAGCGAGCGGATTCCTTCGCCAATCGGGGTTGTAAGCGGTCCTTTTATTCCGATGAGGTATTCCTTAAAAGCTTCCAGTGTTTCGTCGGGCAAATGGGTTCCTGTTTGGGCAAACGCTTTTTCTCCGGCCAGAACTTCTTTCCAGATAATTTTACGCGAATTGCCGTAGGCCTTGGCAACAGCTGCATCTATCACTTTCTGCGACGGTCCGGTAATATCTTTTCCAATGCCATCGCCTTCAATAAAAGGGATGATGGGTTGGTCGGGTACCACCAATTGTCCGTGTAGAAGATTTACTTTATTTGCCATTTTTTTATTTAACGAATTAGCCAATATAACCAAATTTTTATCTGGTAAGTTAAGCTATTACTGTAATTTTTGCTGAAGGTTGATATTCAACGCTTCAAGAAATCCTTCAGTGGTTAAATAGTGCTCTGGGTTCAGGTCTTTTTCGTGAACGATAAGTGCTAAATCCTTGGTCATTTTCCCGCTTTCCACCGTTTCTATGCACACTTGTTCCAATGTTTCGGCAAAGCGCACTAATTCGGGTGTGCCGTCCAGTTTTCCACGGAAAGCCAGACCGCGGGTCCATGCAAAAATCGAAGCAATCGGGTTGGTTGAAGTTGGCCGGCCTTTCTGGTGTTCGCGGTAGTGACGGGTCACTGTTCCGTGAGCGGCTTCGGCTTCCATCGTTTTTCCATCGGGTGTAACCAACACTGAAGTCATCAATCCGAGTGAGCCAAAACCTTGCGCCACTGTGTCACTTTGTACGTCGCCATCGTAGTTTTTGCAGGCCCACACAAAGCCGCCTTCCCATTTCATGGCGGCCGCCACCATATCGTCGATTAACCGGTGTTCGTAGGTTATTCCAGCAGCTTTGAATTTTTCGCTGAATTCGTTTTCAAAAATTCCCTGGAAAATGTCTTTGAATCTTCCGTCGTATTTTTTCAGAATGGTATTTTTTGTTGAAAGATAAAGTGGCCAGCCTTTTTCGAGCGCCTGATTCATACACGAACGTGCAAAACCTGTAATCGATTCGTCGGTATTATACATTGCCATTGCCACTCCGTTGCCTTCAAAATCATATACTTCGTGCGAAACCGGCGCGCTGCCGTCTTCAGGAGTAAAAGTGATGGTAAGTTTTCCTTTTCCTTTTGTAACGAAATCGGTGGCACGGTACTGGTCGCCAAAAGCATGACGGCCAATGCAGATGGGTTGTTTCCAGCCCGGAACTAATCTCGGAATGTTGCTGATTACAATGGGTTCGCGGAAAACAGTTCCACCCAAAATGTTACGGATGGTTCCGTTGGGCGATTTCCACATTTTTTTCAGGCCAAACTCTTCAACGCGCGCTTCGTCGGGTGTGATGGTGGCGCATTTTACGCCTACACCGTATTTCTGAATGGCCAGTGCCGAATCGATGGTTACCTGGTCATTCGTTGTATCGCGGTTTTCCATCCCCAAATCGTAGTATTTCAAGTCGATATCGAGGTAGGGGAGGATTAGTTTTTGTTTGATAAAATCCCAGATTACGCGGGTCATTTCGTCGCCGTCGAGTTCAACAACGGGGTTGATTACTTTAATTTTTTGCATGGAATCGTTTTTTTATTTGTTTTTCAATCTAATTTCAATTTGCAGCGCATGGTTTGTGTGCTTTTCAATTTGCTTCTCCGGATGCGCCTTTTAAATCTATTATAGAATTTCAATTTAAGTATTTCATTAGTTAAAGCAGACTTCGACTGCGCTCAGTCTGACTGTTACCCTGAGTCTCGATGCCTATCGGGAAAGGGTATTTATTTTTGTTTAATTCTAATCTAATAATTTAACTTAAATCTTACTTCGTTAATCGAAATTCGACATTCAGTTGTTTTGTTTTCTGATTAAATCCAATGCCGAACCGGCTTTAAACCACTCAATTTGCTGTTCGTTGTAGGTGTGGTTTAACAAAACCCGGTCTTTGGTTCCGTCAGCGTGTACCAATTCCAGATTCAATGATTTTCCGGGTGCAAATTCCACCAAGTCAACAAAGTTGAAAACGTCGTCTTCCTGAATCAAATCGTAATCGTTTTCGTTTGCAAATGTCAAACCCAGCATTCCCTGCTTCTTCAGGTTGGTTTCGTGGATTCGTGCAAACGATTTTACGATAACTGCCGAAACACCCAAGTGTCGTGGTTCCATCGCGGCATGTTCGCGCGATGAGCCTTCGCCATAATTCTGGTCGCCAACTACGACCGAAGCAACACCTGCAACTTTGTATTCGCGTTGTACTTTTGGCACTTCGCCATAAACGCCTGTCAACTGGTTTTTTACTTTGTTGGTTTCTCCATTAAAAGCATTCACTGCGCCAATCAGCATGTTGTTCGAAATATTATCGAGATGTCCGCGGTAACGCAGCCACGGTCCGGCCATCGAAATGTGGTCGGTGGTACATTTGCCCAGCGCTTTTATTAACAGTTTTGCGCCTTCAATATTTCTTCCGTTCCATGCTTTAAAAGGCGTGAGCAACTGCAATCGGTTCGAATCGGGAGCGACGTTAATCACCACTTTTGAACCGTCGGTTGCGGGAGCTTGGTAACCGGCATCTTCAACAGCAAAACCTTTTTGTGGCAGTTCGTCGCCGGTTGGTGGGTCGAGTTTTACCTGTTCGCCTTTTGCGTTGATGAGCGTATCTGTAATCGGGTTAAAATCAAGTCGTCCGGCAATGGCCAGCGCAGTCACCAGTTCAGGCGATGTTACAAAAGCGTGGGTATTCGGATTGCCGTCGGCGCGTTTCGAGAAGTTGCGGTTAAACGAATGAACGATGGTATTTTTTTCTCCTTTCTCAGCGCCTTCGCGTGTCCACTGACCGATGCAAGGGCCACAGGCATTGGCAAACACTTTGCCACCCATTTTTTCGAAAGTGCCGATAAAACCATCGCGTTCGATGGTGTAACGCACCTGTTCCGAACCTGGTGTGATGGTGAATTCGGCTTTTGTTTGCAGCCCTTTTGTAATTGCCTGTTCGGCAACCGAAGCAGCTCTTGCAATATCTTCGTATGACGAGTTGGTGCAACTGCCAATCAATCCCACCGAAACTTCGAGTGGCCAGCCATTTTCTTTGGCTACCTGTCCGATTTTTGAAACCGGTGTTGCCCTGTCGGGAGTAAATGGGCCGTTTACATGCGGTTCGAGTTCCGAAAGGTTAATTTCTATCAGTTGGTCGAAATAGATTTCAGGATTTTCATATACTTCGGGGTCGGCATCCAGGTAATCTTTTACAGCATCGGCAGCAAGCGCCACTTCTGCACGACCTGTGGCAGAAAGGTAACGAGAAATACTGTCGTCGTAGGCAAAAATACTGGTGGTTGCGCCCACTTCGGCACCCATGTTACAAATGGTGCCTTTGCCGGTTGCCGAAAGCGATTTGGCACCTTCGCCAAAATATTCGATAATAGCACCTGTCCCACCTTTTACAGTGAGTATTCCGGCTACTTTTAAAATCACATCTTTGGGTGCCGACCAGCCATTCAATTTGCCGGTCAATTTCACTCCGATTAATTTTGGCATTTTCAGTTCCCATGCCATGCCGGCCATTACATCAACGGCATCGGCACCGCCAACACCAATGGCAACCATTCCCAAACCACCAGCATTTACTGTGTGCGAGTCGGTTCCAATCATCATTCCGCCCGGGAAAGCATAATTTTCCAAAACTACCTGGTGAATAATACCAGCACCCGGTTTCCAGAAGCCAATCCCGTATTTGTTCGAAACCGATTCAAGAAAATCGTACACTTCTTTGTTGGCCGACTGTGCCACGCCAAGGTCGGTTTTTCCATCCACATGTGCCTGAATAAGGTGGTCGCAATGTACAGTTGACGGAACTGCTGTAATTTTTTTACCTGAGTTAATAAACTGGAGGAGTGCCATTTGTGCTGTTGCATCCTGCATAGCAACCCGGTCTGGAGCAAAATCAACATAATCTTTTCCGCGGCCAAAAGCCTTTGTTTCCTGTGTTTCAAACAGGTGGGCATACAAAATTTTCTCGGCATAAGTAAGCGGACGATTCAGCTCTTCTTTTACTTTTTCAACCTTTGCAGGCAGCTCATCGTAAACCTTTTTAATCAAATTTAAATCGAACATGGTGTATCTCATTTATTAATTGAATTTTTACCTGGTTGGTTGCCAATTTAACAACAAAACCGGATAAAAAGTTCCGTTTTAATGCAAGTTACTTTGGTTTTTTGCGGCCTAAATATATAGATAATTGCATATGAAAAAGTATGTCGAAGAAATAATGGGAATTTTTTTTTTGGTAAGAAAAAATCAAAGGGTTTTAAGTATTAATCCCTGAGAATTCAGGGGAACCACTAACGCTGCTGAAGGCAGAAATTCTTAAGGTTTACTTGCAAGTTGTCGTTGCTGATTTCGAAGAGCGTCAGTGTCCGGTAGGACGAAGACGGTACGGAAAGGAGCTGTCATTAAACGGTGGAGGTCTCACAAACGACTGAAGGACTGAACGTTGGGTTGTCCCGAAGTCGATA
>DYSZ01000222.1 GCA_020726265.1 Draconibacterium orientale | reverse complement strand
CTTACATCAATGAAATTGGATGATCATGTTCGAACCAACAACAATTTAGAAACCACAAGGGGAAATTACGGCGTCTGCATTTCGATGACTACACGTTGGATTAGGTCAACAAAAGAAACAGGGGGTGTTACCCGTGTCTAGCAGATTGGGAATCCTGGGTCATTCCTGGTACAACAGGCTGCAGGAATGATTGGGCAACAAAGAGGAGATGAAAACATTATCTTGAATTCAGGTTTGTTTATCCAGTCTCAACACGAAGATTCTGTCCTCTCAAGCCTTTCCACCGAAGGATTCCATATAATTTCGATTTGGAACACAGCAGGCTCGGTTGTCTATTCGATGGGAACCTGGGTATCGGGAAACACATTTCAGTTTTTTGACCCTAACTTTGGTCTGTACCAAGCAGAAAATTTGTTTGCACTTACAAGCGATATCGTCAGTCATTGCCATTCAATTATCCTGATTTAACATCGAGATTTATTATCCGAAGAGTTGTATGATGGTTTAAAATTTTAAACCCTGGATTTCTCGATAAAACTTGCTTGTCTTTTAATACTAATAATTTTAAAAGCTTTAATTCAGAGGATATCAAATTAGGATATGATTCCATTCTTTTCTATTTTTACGACCCTAAAAATTATGCTACTATAATGAATGGAGCAAGTCTGGCTTTAAAAATTGGTACTTTGGTTTTGGGAGCAGGTATTTTTTTAACCATGTTAAAAAAAGTGGCAGGGTTAAAAAAATATGGTTTAAGCAGCTTATTATACATCGTTGTAATTTCTTTGCTGCTTGCCTCTCCCGTATTGCTGCTTTTGTCAGAACACGATAACGAAATTGTACCACTTATACTGGCGCAGGCAATAATAATTGCAATCGGCACTTTAAATATTTTTTTAATAACACGGCTACTTCCTTGGTTTGGAGCAAAAATATTTAGTGTACAACTGTTTTTCATGATTTGCATTCTGGTTTTCAGTTTTCTTTTTTCAAACCTCGGGTTTACGTTTCTGGTTCACTCAAAAGCACAACTTGTCTGGGCACTTGCAATGCTATGGTTTTTAATTCCATTTTTGCTGAAACATACAATTGACAAATTACTTGAAGTTCCGCAAAAAGAGTTTAAAACCTGGCAATACCCCGAAAAAACGCCTGACGATCCGTCGGATGAAGAAATGGAAAACCCTGTAGTGATAAGTTTTGTTTTTCAGAAAACCATAAATTCTGAAGAATCAACCACATTCAGAGCAAAGGCTCCGTCTGAAATGTGCCTTGGCCGGCTTTTCTTCTTTTTTATCGACGACTACAACAGCCGGCATCCTGAATCCAGAATATCCTTTTCGGACGAAAATAAAGTCCCCGATCAATGGATTTTCTTCAGACAGAGAAATAAAATTTTGCGTTGGAACGTGGCTCTCAATCCTGAAGACACGATTAAAGACTGTAAAATAAGAGAGAACGACATTCTGATTTGTAACAGAGCAGTAAAAATTAAAAATTTAAACAACAATGAAACCACTGAATCATAAGGAGAGACAAAAAGCAATGTTCAAAGTTATCGGACTTTTTATCCTCAGTTTTGCCATTGCTGTCATATTAGGATTTTCTACAATGAATGTTTCTAAAATTTCAGATCACAATGCAAAAACTGAATTGGAAACATTGAAAAATAACCTGAAATTTCAGCGTGAAGTTTTTGCTCCGAATGTTGCCAAGACAAAAGAATTATTGATGAAATTGCCAAACGGTAGCCAACAAGGCGAAAATATCGAAGTTTTAAACCAGGATATTGGTGCTTTGCTGAGTTCAACCAAAAACCAGATTGTTGAAAGCGAATCGTGGGAACCTGTGATGTATAAAGACGTGATACAAGTTATGTCGGCTTTGCAACTGGCCTACAACGACAAGATAAAATTGCAGGAAGAACTTGGTGGATCAGATAAAGCTAACGAGGAGCTTGAACAATGCAAACTTGAAAGATTGCAATTACAAAACCAGCTAAGTCTTCTCCAGGCAGGAAGTGCTGCAGGTGGCGGAGGTGGCGGTGGCGGCGGTAATACCGAAAAGCTGGAAAAAGAATTAAAAGATGCTCAACAGAAACTCAGGGCATGCAACCTTGAAAACAGGGTACTGAAACAGGAAATAGATAAAATGAAAAAGAATTAATCGGTATAAATTTTCCCGAATTTATCGGTTTTTATAATTAAAGCTTTTGAAGTTTTATTCTGCCTTTCAGCTCCCACAATTTGCAATCCACCATCATCGGTTTGAATTAAGTCCATAACAAACTGGTCGTACGGCAGTTTTATCTCTTCAATAAGCGTTATTTCTTTCCCGGTTTTATCTAACCAGAACAACTTAATATTGTAATCGGCTCCGTTAAAAGCATGACCGGCAATAATATAACTATCAACTGTTTTTATCATCGATGGTTTGTAAAGCAAAACATCGTCCCGTTTTATCGGGCAAGGCAAATCGTTTGAACAATCGGTTGGGTCTCCGCTTTCATCAATTATAGCAAAGCTAAGGTCAAAGAAATTGCTGTTTACCTCATTCTCTTCAGCTCTTAACAAGGCAAATCCATTCTGGAACGATTCAGAAATATCGCAACCAGTGATATTTCTGACAGAGTTTATCAAATGAATTTCGCCAACACCATTTCGGTCAACTTTGGCAAATAAGAGTTTCTGAACTGATTTTTTTTCCTCCTGCCAATATCCTGTAAAGCAAAATCCGGCATCTTGTGTAATGTTTATTGCTGTAACCAGTTTTGTACCTATATATTTGAAAGTACGCTCGGGCATTGGCACAAAGTTTCCATCCTTATCAGCTTTCTGGTACAATAAGTCGAAACCGTATTTCGAACTCGAAACATTGGAAATAATTCCAAAATCTCCGGAGATGCCTTTTTTAAATAAAGGATAAGCAAAATCAGTTTTAAGTTTCTCAACTTCTGCAAAGATTTTTTTGTCGCCTTTAACTTTTAAATTGTTGTCGATACTTTGAATAAACAGATTTCTTGTGTTTTCTGTTGCCAGAAAATAGTAGCTTCTATCGTTTTCTTTAGCCGAAATATCAAAAACTTCAACATCCATTGCGTTGTCTTTTAAAACATTGCCAAACCTGTCGATTTTTATAATTCCAGAACCTTTGGTTGCTTTTTTACCAACAAGCAAAAATTCGTTATCAGGAACAGGAATTATTCTTAACAAATTTGAATACGTTTTTCCTAATTGGTCTGACTTTGTAAATGTCACGAAATCACTTTTTAAGGTAATTTCCTTCGAAATTTTGTCCACTCGCCCATTTTTTTGATTTACAACTTCAAGGGTTACCCTGTAATTTCCGGGCACATGATAAAAGTGAACCGGATTTTTTTGACTTGACAAATTTAATTCTGAATCAAAGTCACCAAAATTCCACCTGCACGAATCGAAATTCACCGAAAGGTTTTTAAACTCAATATTTACCGGGGTAAATTCACCAATTTGCTGATATTCAAAATCTGCCTTCGGAGGGTTTGATGTTGGAAGCACGGTGACCGTCTTTTCTGTGATATTTTCCTTTCCCGAAGCGCTGTTTAATACCGCAAGTACGACTCTATACGTACCTTCTTTCTTGTACTCATGCTTTGGGTTTAATACCGTTGAAGTATTTTGACTTCCCGATGCCGGATCGCCAAAATCCCACGCATAACTTGTGGCATTTTCAGAGTAATTTGTAAAAAACACAGTAGCTGGTTCTACAGTGTTATTTTTGTTTATTTCAAATCTTGCCACTGGTTCGGCAACGGTTTCGGTAATATTTACAAAATCGGAATAAGTATTCGTGAGCCCTGATTTCTTGTTGGTAACTTTTAGTTCAACTTTGAACCTGCCTGGTTTTGTAAATGTATGAGTTGGATTTGGTTCGGTTGAAAAATTGGCAGATCCTGATTCAGGATCATTAAAATTCCATTCGTATAAATCCACATCAGTTGAAGTTGTTTCAAAAGTTATTTGTCGAGGGGCTTTCTGCTTTTTATCGGCAACCAGCGTATTTGATATGCTGAATTTTGTAACCGGTCTGATTTCAGGTTTGGGAGCCTGGGTAATAATTACGTAACCTGTAAATTTACTGGGCTCATCAGATGATTTATTTTTTGCGGATAAAACCACCTGGTACCTGCCGGCAGATGAATATGTATGTACCGGATTTTTTTCTGTTGAAGTATTGTCAACTGATTTCGAATCACTAAAATCCCAAAAATAGCTTTCAGCATTTACCGATAGATTTTTAAAAGTAATGGTGGCCGGTTCAGGAATATTATTGTTTTCAACTTCAAATTTCGCTTCCGCCTTCACAATAACAACTGGTTCGTTTACAATCACAAAATCAGAAAAAGTTGATTTTTCGCCAGTGGTTTTGTTTATTGCCGTGAAAACCACTTTGAACCTGCCTGCTTTGGTGTAAACATGTTTTGGCATTGCATCAACCGAAGAATTGCTGGCACTTTCAGTATCGCCAAAATCCCAAATGAAACTGTCGGCGTTTTCTGATTTATTAATAAAAGTTACTTCAGCA
>DYSZ01000221.1 GCA_020726265.1 Draconibacterium orientale | reverse complement strand
CCACTGGCACAGCCTCACATACATTGCTGCCGCTCAGTAAAAATTAGATATTTATGGTGAAAAACCACTTGCCAGGAGTATTGGCGAAAGTCAGCAGATTGTAAAAGCGGTAAAACAAAACAACATAATCTGGCAAACCGGAAGCTGGCAACGCTCGCAGGCACATTTTCTGAAAGCTGCCGAATTAGTGTACAATGGCCGTATTGGTAAAATTGAAAAAGTGGAAGTTGGTTTACCCAATGCCCAGAAATTGATTGGAATGCCTCCGGTGGTACCGGTACCTGAAGAACTCGACTGGGATTTCTGGTTAGGTTCGGCACCCAAAGTTGAATACAGGGGAATCTGCCATTGGAATTGGCGCTGGATTCTCGATTATTCGGGCGGACAACTAACCGACTGGGCAGGTCACCACATTGACATTGCTCACTGGGGATTGGGATTAGACAGAACAGGTCCAGTTGAGATTGCCGGCGAAGGTGTTTACCCTGCCAAAACCGAATTATACAACGTACCAATTGAATACGATTTTAACTGCAAATACAAAACAGGGGTGAACATAAGGGTTGCCAACTCGGCTAGATTAAAATACGGAATGGGTGTAACATGGTATGGAAAAGATGGTTGGATTCATGTTGACAGAGGCAATAAACTTACTGCTTCAAAAGAAAACCTGCTCGAAGACCTTGGATCAGATAAAAAAGCGCTTTACAAAAGCGAAAACCACTTTGGCAATTTTCTCGATTGCGTAAAAAGCCGCAAAGAAACCGTCACCCCGGTTGAGGTTGCTCACCGTTCAATTACGGTTGGATTATTAGGCGAAATTGCCATGACCACGAAACAAACCATCAAATGGGATCCTGACAAGGAACAGATAGTAAACAATGCCGAAGCCAGCAAAATGCTGATGCGAAAATTCAGAGCTCCCTGGAAATTGCCTGAATTATAACGATTTAAACGATAAGAGTGGTTGCCTGAAAGCAGCCACTTTTTGTTTTATAACTGTTCAGGCATCGGATTTTTGTTGTGAATAAAAAACATCAGGAAATTTCGGGATAAAGAATTAACATTGTCCGAAACTTATTTTTGAAAACTTTGCTGATATGGACAACAATATTGAGTACAACTCCAACTGGAGAAAAGTGGCCTCCACCATTTACAAAAAACCCATCGATTCGAAAATCTTCGGAATGGTTGAATTGGATGTAACTGAACTGGAACGATATGTCGCCGAGAAGCGGAAAGAAGGTGTTAAAACCACGTTGACCTACCTGCTTACCCAAATTATCGGACGCGGAATTCGGCAGGAAGTGCCTGAACTGAATACCTACGTGAAACGGGGGAAAATTATGCAGCGCGAAAAAGTTGATGCAACTGTAAGTGTGTTATTACCAGGTGGCCAGATGGGGTCTGTTAAAATAGAAAATGCCGATCAACTTACCACTGCAGAAGTTTCTGCCTTTATTGGTAAAAAAATTGCAGAATCAAGAAAAGGAGACGAAAACGATACCATGCAATCGAAATCGATGCTGGCAAAACTACCTTGGCCGTTCAGAAACTGGCTTTTTAATATCTACCAAACCATCACCATTCACTGGGGAATTTCGGTGCCGGGAATCGGACTCGACTCAAACAGTTTTGGATCTTTTATTGTATCGAATATTGGCACTGTTGGCCTCGATACGGGTTATGGTTCACTCCTTCCCTCTTCTAATATTTCGTTCGTATTCATTTTAGGAAGCATCAATAAAAAACCGGTGGTAATCGACGATAATATTGAAATCCGCCGTGTGATGTGGCTTTCTTCCACACTCGACCACCGGGTGGTTGACGGCTCGCATGGCGGCAGACTTTTCAGGGTTATAAAACGAATGGCCAAAAATCCGGAAGTTCTTGATGAAAAACCTGATCTTGCCGCTTCAATATTCTAAATTTTAAGCCGTTTTTTCTCCGTTTACTGGTTTGATCAATGCGGTTTTAAGCACTTGAAAATTTCCCTGTTTCCACCCCATTTCCCCATTTTAAATTTTATGAATTTTTGTTTTTATTTTTTCCGTGTACGAACACGGAATTTATAAAAAATCATTAGATTTGCACCCTGTGTATTCACTGATTTTAAGTTATATATTTAAATACCAATACATTATCGAACCTAATAATCAAATAACAATCAAGGACATCGCCGAGAAAGCCAACGTATCGATTGGTACAGTTGACAGGGTTTTACACCATCGTGGCGAGGTGGCCGAATCGACTAAAAAACGTATTCTGGCAATTGTGGACGAACTGGGTTACAAACCCAATATTTTCGCCAGTAATCTGGCATCAAAAAAGCCAGTAACTTTTGCAACGCTTTTTCCAAAACCTGTTTCAGAAGAAGGTTATTGGACCAAACCAATGATTGGCGTTCAAAAACGGGTTGCTGAATTAAAACATTACGGAGTTCAGCTGCAATCATTTACATTCAGCCAGGTAAACCCGAAAGAATTTATTTCGGTAGCTGAGAAAATTGTTTCAATAAAACCTGAAGGTGTGGTTCTGGCACCATTCTTCAAAAAAGAATCGCTCGGTTTTATCGAGTTACTCAAAGAAAACCATATTCCGTTTGTTTTTATCGACAGCGAAATTAAGGACGCCGGCCAAATCAGCTACATCGGACAGTATTCGTACCAGAGCGGAATGGTTTCCGGAAAATTACTCGATATGATGCTCGCTGAAGGTAATATTCTGGTTGTGCATTTTGCCAAAGAAATGGACAATCAAAATCACCTTGTGGAACGCGAAAAGGGTTTCTACGACTGGTACAAACTGAATAATACTTCATCTCACCAGCTGCAAACCATAGAAATTGCCGACACATCGAACGACAAGTGGATGAAAAAGGTAAAAGATTTTATTACTGAATACCGGATTAAAGGGATTTTTGTAACCAATTCGAAGGTATTCTATATCGGTCGGCTCATCGAAAAATTCAGTCTTGAAGGATTGAAAGTAATTGGCCACGACCTGCTTACCGAAAATATCGGGTTCCTTAAAAAGGATATCGTACAGTTTCTGATTTGCCAGCGCCCCGAAGAGCAGGGCTACAATGCAGTGAATAAACTATTCAGACATGTTGTGCAGAAACGTGAAATTGAAAAGGAAAAATATACGTCAATCGATATCCTTACCAAAGAAAATGTGGACTACTACAACGAATTTTCAAAATCGTAAATAATCTTAATCAATAATCATTAATCATTCATAAATGAACGCAATATCATTTAACGATCTTAACGGGAAAGTATGTGTAATTACCGGCGGCGCCGGTGTTTTGGGCAGTGCGATGGTAAAAGCGCTGGCTTCGGTGGGTATGAAAATCGCCATCGCCGACATTAATAAAGAAGTGGCCGACAGTGTGGCTGCCGAAATTGCAAAGGAGTTTAACGCAACAGTCATTGGGGTTGAATCAAATGTTTTAGACAAGGCATCACTCGAAAAAGCCAAAGCTGAAATCAACGAAAAGTTAGGCGAAATTAATATACTGATTAATGGCGCAGGAGGAAACAGTCCGCAGGCAACTACCAAAGTAGAACAGATTACCGAAGAAAATATCGACAAACTGGAAGATACTTTTTACGGTCTCGAAATGGAAGGTTTCGACAAGGTTTTTGCACTGAATTTTAAGGGGACACTACTGCCAACGATGGTTTTTACCAAAGATATGCTGAAAAACCGCAAAGGTGTGGTACTCAACATCTCATCGATGAATTCGTACAAACCCCTCACCAAAATCCCGGCTTACTCTGCGGCTAAAGCATCCATCAACAATTTCACCGAATGGCTGGCTGTTCACCTTGCCAAAGTGGGAATCCGCGTTAACGCCATCGCTCCGGGGTTCTTTATCACCAGCCAAAACCGTTTTTTGGTAACCGATGAAAAAACAGGTAATTTCTCGCCACGCGGTCAGAAAATTGTAAACAACACCCCGATGGGCAAATTCGGCGAACCTGAAGACCTCCAGGGAGCCACCCTTTTCCTGGTCTCTGATATTTCGAACTTCATTACCGGAATTGTAATTCCAGTTGACGGCGGTTACAGCGCATTTGGAGGAGTATAGCAGCCCCTCCCAACCCTCCCCAAAAGGAGAGCTAAAAGTAGAAAATCATTATGAAATTAATTTAGTTACTGATTATCAACATTATAAATTTTCCCCCTCCGGGGGAATTAAAGGGGGCTTTTATTATGAAATTAAAACAAAACTGTAAATATTCATTGCTGGTGCCCACAAGTATGGGCATCCGTATTACTCCTGAAAATGGTCAGCCTGTCCATTCTAGCGACCGTTTCGCCATGTACGCAACCAGCGCCGAAACCAATGTGGCCAGTATTCCATCTTATCTCGGAATGCCCGTAAAAGTGCTGACAACCTTTGTAAAAGGCAGCCCGGTTGCACAGTTCATAAAAAACAATCTGCGTTCACGTGGGATGGATTATGAAGGCCCGGAGGTAGAACAGGGCGATCCGTGGGGTTTTCGCCACCAGATAAATATTGCTGACAGTGGTTACGGTTCCTCTCCCTCTATCAGTGCAGATGGGAGGTACGTCACCTTCCGGTCCACCGCATCCAACCTAGTTGGAGGGGATACAAATAGTTTGGATGATATTTTCGTCCATGACCGCCAGACCCGCCAGACCACC
>DYSZ01000220.1 GCA_020726265.1 Draconibacterium orientale | reverse complement strand
AATACCTGATTGTTAATTAATTAAAAACAATAATACTTTTCGGAGTGGACTCAATTTTCATTTTAAACGAATAAAAGTTTGTAACTGGCTAAAGTGAGTACCACACTGAGTGCGTATTTCATGGCTTTGTCGGTGATTTTGAAACTGCCCATGTACGAACCCAGCAACCCGCCCAAAACAGCAGCGGCCAACATGTAGCCAAGTTCGGGTGCAAGCTGAAACCCTTGTGAAACCTGGCCTGACAAACCAGCGACAGAATTTACGAGAATAAAAGCTGCCGAAACTGCTGCGGTTTCCTTCATGTTTGCCCACTTCAGCAAAATAATCACCGGACTGAGAATAATTCCACCGCCAATTCCAATCAATCCGCTTAAAAAACCAAGTACAATCCCGATTGCAAAAGCCTGCGGTTTGTTGATTTCTTGGATTTCGGAATCTTTATTTTTTGGGTTGTAAACCATTCGTGCAATGGCAACGATTAGAAAAATGCCAAGGATGATTTTGAAAATCTTTGGGTTGACAGAAATCATTCCACCCACAAAAGCCAGCGGAACAGAAGTGAAGATAAACGGCAGTAACAGTTTCAGCCTGAAATGACCGTTGCCGGCATAACTGAACAAAGCGATTGACGAAACAAAAATGTTGAGCACCAGCGCCGATGGCCGCATAAACCAGGTGGAAAACTAAAAAGCGCCATGAGTGCAAGATAACCGCTGGCACCACCATGCCCAACCGACGAGTAAAGCACAGCCATCAAAAATACAAGTGCAAGAAAAAACAGTTCTTCCATTTTCAGCCGTCTAAAAAAATAGGGAAAGTTGAATGAAACTTACCGAAGAGTTTTCGGATAAGTTCTTACTCCTTTCCAATTCGCTCCAAAACTATTTTGGAACAAGGGAGGACAACCTGTTTCCGGGTTATCCCATCGGCTGATGTACCAGGTTTTTGAGCCACAGGTACAAAAGCTCGGAGATAAATTTATGACCACAAATTTATGAAGTGACGGGAATAAAAAAAGTAAATTCAGCGGCAACTTGTGTTTTGGTGCTTAAAAACATGTTAAATTGCTCATTTTATAAGAAATATAGCGTCATGAAGAAAGATAATCTTATTCTGAAAATTTTATCGTATTTCAACCTTGAGGATGAGCTTGATGATTTCGACAGGATTCATGAAAACATCAAAAAAGATGTAGTTTTTAAAGGAACCAATCTCTGGATTCTGATGTTTGCCATCATCGTGGCATCGGTGGGGTTAAACATGAATTCAACAGCAGTTATTATCGGGGCGATGTTAATCTCGCCACTCATGGGGCCAATCAACGGGATGGGTTACAGTATTGCAATTTATGATATGCCATTGTTCAGGCAGGCATTAAAAAATTTCAGTTTTGCTGTTTTCGCCAGTCTGGTTGCATCAACAACCTATTTTTTTCTCAGCCCGATTTCAACCGCTCATTCAGAACTTTTAGCCCGCACCAGCCCTACGATTTACGATGTATTGATTGCTCTGTTTGGCGGGTTGGCTGGAATTGTGGCCATCAGCAGCCGGCAAAAAGGAAATGTGATTCCGGGTGTTGCTATTGCCACAGCTTTGATGCCGCCGCTTTGTACCGCAGGATATGGTTTGGCAACCGCGCAGTTCGAATTTTTCTTCGGGGCCATTTTCCTGTTTACTATCAACACGGTTTTTATTGCCATTTCTTCGGTAGCCATTTCACAAATATTGAAATTTCCAATCAGCAAGGAAGTTGCTTTGGCAAACCGAAAACGAATTAACAGCTGGATTACTGTAGTGATTATTCTGGTTGCTTTTCCAAGCATTTATTTTGGTTACAACCTGGTTCAGAAAGAAAGATTTGTTGAACAGGCTAATCGTTATATTGAAAGTGTAAGTATTTATGATGGAAATTATTTGTTGAAAAGCAATATTAAACCTGAAAGAAGATTCATACAGTTAACTTATGCTGGTTTATCCATGAACGACGAACAAAAAGAAGCCATTCGGTCGAGAGCTACAGACTTTTTGTTGCAAAATCCTGAAGTGGTTATTCAACAAGGGCTGACCATTGATCAACCCGGAAGTGGAAATTCAGAAACAGATAATTTAAAGGCACAATTGTTAAATCTTAATACTGCTTTGCAGCAAAAGGATAAATTAATTGACAGTATCTCAACACAAGGTTTAATCGGGAAAAATATTTTGGATGAAATTAAAAATATTTATCCTCAAATTCAGGCATGTTCATTTTCAAAAGCGACTGTGTTTAAAAGCACCGCCAAAAGAGAGGAACTGGAAGATATTGTGGTTTTCAGCTTAAGTAATAACATGCTTAAAGCAATTGAAAAAGAAAAAATTGAAGCCTGGCTCAAAGCGAGAATTGATTCAGAAAAAATACAGGTTTTTTATACAAACTGATTTATGAATCACAGAATATTTTTTTCTCTTCACGAGTTTTGTTAATGTGAAAAATAAAATGTCATATTTTCATTTCTTCACTCACCCCGAGTTCACCCGATGTAAATCGGGTGAACTCTGCCCCTCTCTTTATAAACAGAGGGGCGAAGACACCTTGAGGTGGCTTGGGGTGAGTGATAAAAATATGACAATAAATACTTCTCATCACCTTGTTAATATTCAGTGGGCTGATTTTTAAGCGAAATCATTATTTAATCATTTTTTAATAACGTATTAATACGTTATTAAATTACTTGACGTATATTTACGTCATAATTAAAAATCGAAAATTATGGTACAGTCGAAAACTGAATTGTTTGAAAAAGAACTTACAGAAATGGCCGATTTTTTTAAAGCCTTATCTCATCCGGCTCGCCTGCGGATTTTGCAATTTCTTTCTGAAACAAAAACCTGCATAACCGGTGACATTTCGGATGAACTTTCATTGGGAAGAACAACTGTGAACCAACATTTAAATGAGTTAAAAGATTTGGGACTAATAAAAGGCGAAACAGAAGGTGTAAAAGTGAATTATTGTTTAAACGAAGCTACAATCAGAAAAGTGGAAAGTCAACTGTCAGGTTTCCTGGCAACCCTTAAAACATGCGATACAGGAACTAAAAATTGTAAAATATAAATAGCGGGTAATGAAAGTTTTAATCTTATGTACAGGTAACAGTTGCCGCAGCCAAATGGCACACGGCTTTTTGCAATCGTTCGACCCGAATCTCACGGTGTGTTCTGCCGGAACTGAGGCATCGGGTAAACTCAACCCAAAAGCTGTTGAGGTAATGAAAGAAACTGGTGTCGACATCAGTCACCACACTTCCGACTCAGTTGATATGTATTTGGGAGAGGAGTGGGACTATGTAATTACGGTTTGCGGCGGCGCCAACGAAAACTGCCCGGCTTTTCTGGGCAAGGTAAAACATCGTTTGCACATTGGTTTCGACGACCCTTCGCACGCTGTGGGAACCCCTGAATTTATTGAAAGTGAATATTATAGGGTGCGTGATGAGATAAAAGTAGGCTTTTGGAAGCTTTACGCGGAAGATTTGAACATGAATTAATTCTCAGTTCAGTAGAATGAAAACAAGATTAAAATTTCTTGATCGTTACCTTACTTTATGGATATTCCTGGCCATGTTTATCGGTGTGTTAGCTGGCTGGGTAAGTCCAGCAGTGGCTGAGTTATGGAACAGCATGTCGAGCGGAACTACCAATGTTCCAATTGCCATCGGTTTGATTGTGATGATGTATCCGCCATTGGCAAAAGTAAAATATGAAGAGTTGGGCGACGTTTTCAGAAACTACAAAATTCTGGGACTTTCGCTGGTGCAAAACTGGATAATCGGGCCGGTGCTTATGTTTTTATTGGCTGTAATCTTTTTGCAGTTTAACATCGATTATATGTACGGGCTGATACTGATTGGTCTGGCCCGTTGTATTGCGATGGTGATTGTGTGGAACGACCTTGCCCGCGGCGACAGGCAATATGCAGCCGGATTGGTGGCTTTTAACTCGGTTTTTCAGGTGTTGTTCTTTTCGGTTTACGCCTGGTTTTTTATTGCAGTTTTGCCCGGTTGGTTCGGATTACCGATAAACAGCGCAGTTGAAAAAATCACCATCGGGCAAATTGCCGAAAGTGTGTTTATTTATCTTGGAATTCCGTTTATTGCAGGATTTTTTACCCGTTACATTTTAATCAGGCTGAAAAACAAACAGTGGTACGAAAAGAAATTTGTACCCAAAATCAGCCCGCTGACACTGATTGCATTGCTGTTTACCATTGTTGTAATGTTCTCGCTGAAAGGGGAGTACATTGTAAAAATTCCACTCGATGTGGTGCGTATTGCAATTCCGCTGCTTATTTATTTTGTGCTGATGTTTGTTTTTTCGTTTTTCATGAGCAAAAAGGCCGGGGCAACTTACGAGCAGTCAACCACACTGTCGTTTACAGCAGCCAGTAACAATTTTGAGTTGGCAATTGCTGTTGCCATTGCAGTTTTTGGCATCAATTCGGGTGAGGCTTTTACTGCTGTAATTGGTCCACTGGTTGAAGTTCCGGTAATGATTGCTTTGGTAAATGTTGCGTTTTGGTTTAAACGAAAGTGGTACATGTACCAGCCGAATTGAGAAACAGAAAACGAATCAGGTTTCTCCGAAATATTTATAAAAAAAGTCCCGGTGGACAGCCGGGACTTTAAAACTGTTGATAATAAAAT
>DYSZ01000219.1 GCA_020726265.1 Draconibacterium orientale | reverse complement strand
GCCTGCACCGGTACCCACGCTCATGGGCAGTTTGCCAAATGAGTTGCATACAATCTCAAAAACCTCGTCAATAGGTTCGAGTAAATGAGCCATTTTCCAGAAAGCCTGTTGTTTGATACGTACCAATTCGTGCGGGTCGGCACTCAGATTATATTGTTCCACAACGCGCTGTGCAAATTCGATGGTGGGTCGGCCTGTCATTTCGTGAATGATTTGCGGGTCGAATTCGAACCCATATTTTTCTCCCACAAAATTCCACGTGGCAAGGTGAACCGGCAACGAATCAGACAATGTTCCGTCTAAATCGAATATCAGCGCTTTTGCTTTTTCATTTACTTTTAAAGTCATCTCCCGTAATTTGCGGCGAAAGTAATCATCGCAGGTCAAAAACAGGGTCATACATCATTTTTTAAACCGATAATTAAATATCAGTTAAAAGAACTTTATCTTTGAAAATCAACTTAAATCTGACAAGTTATGAAGTATTCAGTAATTTTTCTGGCATTTCTGGCCGCCTGCACAGGTGCAGCCAATAAACAAAATCAAACTACAGAAACAAAACCGACCACTACGTGGGAGTTGGTTTGGGAGGACAATTTTGATGTTGCCGGGTTACCCGACTCAACCATCTGGGGTTACGAGGAAGGTTACATCCGCAATGGCGAAGCACAGTATTACACAAAAAACCGGCCCGAAAATGCACGGGTTGAAGAAGGTAACCTGGTGATTGAAGCACGGCTCGATAACTGGAACGGCAATAAAATCACATCGGCAAGCCTGAACACATACAGTAAGAAAAGCATGTTGTATGGCCGTATTGAGGTGAAAGCAAAACTGCCCACCGGCGTGGGAACCTGGCCTGCTATCTGGATGCTGGGCAACGTAATTAACGAAGGAACCGGCTGGCCTGCCTGTGGCGAAATCGATATTATGGAAAACGTGGGGTACGACCCCGATACAATTCATGCCAATATTCATACAGAAGCCTACAATCATTCAATCGGCACCAACAAGGGAAACCGCATTGGGGTGGCAAAACCATTTGAAAACTATAATATTTATGCGGTTGAGTGGTTCGAAGACCATATGGATTTCTTTCTCAACGACTCGCTCTATTTTTCGTTTCAAAACGAGGGTACCGGAAATAGTGTTTGGCCGTTTGACAAACCCCATTACCTGCTCGTTAATTTTGCTATTGGTGGTGCCTGGGGCGGACAAAAAGGTGTTGACGAAGCCATTCTTCCACAGAAATATTACATCGATTATGTGAAGGTTTATCAGCAGAAGAAGTGAGTGAGCGAGTGAGTGAGTGAGTGAGTGAGTGGAGGTCGGAAGACCGTGGTTCGGAGTATGAGAAATTTTAGTGATTAAGGAAACAAGTGCGAAGGACTTGAATAAGAATTGTGGCTTTTCAATAACTTAAAACTTTACCTTTGGAAAACAATGTAAAGTCAGAAAAAAATCAAATAAAAAGAAAATACGATGAACAATTACAAAATTCTTATCGCAATCGCCATTGTAATCGGGTTGGGATTAAACGGTTTTTTTATTGGCCGCGCCATTCAGCGGTTTAAGAAAGAGGACAGGTACATTTCGGTAAAAGGTTTTTCGGAACGCGAAGTAAAAGCCAACCTGGCGGTCTGGACCATCAAAACCAGCATCACCACCAACGATATCAGCGAGGGAAGCCGCCAGATTGAAAACGACAAACATAAAATTACCGAGTTTCTGATTCAGAAAGGCATTGGGGCAAACGAAATTTTTCAACAGGATTTAAAGGTGGTTGATAAAATGGCGCGCGAATATGGCGACGATAACATTAGCAGTTTCAGGTATATTATCGAAAACTCGATACAAGTGCGCTCTGAGAATGTGGATAACATTCAACAGGTAAAACGCATGACCGATGAACTGCTGAAAATTGGCGTGGTGATTTCGAATGTAAACGAATACACGCCGTCGGTTCAGTATTTGTTTACAAAACTCAACGATATTAAACCCGAAATGGTGTCGGAAGCCACACAAAACGCACGAAAAGCTGCCCTTGAATTTACACGCGAAAGCAAGGTTTCGCTGGGCGAAATGAAAAAAGCCAGTCAGGGACTTTTTACGATTGTCGATCGCGATGATTTTGTTTCGGGGCAGACCGGCGAAGGTGGCTATGGCACAAATACAAACGACATTTACAAAAAGGTGCGTGTGGTGGTGAATGTTGAATATTCGGTGGAATAATACTTTAAGCTGATTTCAGCAATTGTAACCAGAAAAGTTTGTTTCTTTTAATTTCAGATGATACTTCCTTCGAGGATAGAGTAGCTGTTTGGGCCTTCGTTAAAAAGCAGGTCGAGGATGCTCAGGTTGGGTGAAAAACCCAGTTTATCAGAAAAAACCTGGGTGTACTCTAACGGGTGAAAATATGGGTCAGGCGGTGTTTTTTCCTTTGGCGAAATTCGGTCGCGGTAGTTTAACGTTCCGTCGGGTACTTTCTCAAAATCTTCAGTAAGAACAATATTGTTTTCAATTTCGAAAAGTTCGCAGAGCGTTTCGTGAATGGCGAGGTTGTATTCGGACAGAAATTTGAATTTCTTTTCAAAATAGGGTATCAAATCGTCTGCATAAAATTCGAAATAAGGAGAAGAACCGTAAGCCGAAAAGATTGTACGCCAATGATTCCGTTGCCAGTCGGTGTCATACGAAATTAGCAGGTCTTTAATCAGTGTTTTCGGGCCGCGGCCTTTTACCACCGGCACAATCAGGTCGATTGGGCCATTTCCACCCAAAATGGTGTACCGGTTTCGATAGGTTTGTTTAATGAAATTCTCAAACTGCTCGATGTACACGCTATCGGCCTTCAGTATTTTTGTGTAAAACTGAACCGGGGCAAAAGTTGCTGTGCTAAGCAGAATTGTCATATTAGCAGAAACTGGATTCTGGATTCTGGATAATCGATTCTCGATACGATTCAGGATGTTGGTAAATCGATAGTTTATTTACAATCTATCCCCCGAATCATCAGAATACAATCTAAAATCGTTAATCATCAATCAACATTCGTTAATCACTTTTTTTCCGACTTCGGACTCCGGACTTCCGGCTACTTTATCCCTCTGAACATTCGTCCGATCCTGATTTTTGCAGGGATACTTTTGTCTTTGTCCATCGAAAGCCAGATGAATTTTGCTTTCCCAACCACGTGGTCTTCGGGAACAAAACCCCAGTAACGCGAGTCGGCCGAGTTGTGACGGTTGTCGCCCATCATCCAGTAGTAATCCATTTTAAAGGTGTAGTTTGTTGCCACAGCACCGTTGATTTTTATTTCTGTACCGTTTACTTCTAATTGATTGCCTTCGTAAACACTGATAATGCGCTGGTACAACGGCAGGTTGTCAATGGTGAGTTGCACTGTTTTTCCTTTAGCAGGAATGGTAAGTGGACCAAAATTATCGACATTCCACTGAAAATTCTGGTGCGACGGAAAAATCTGGGTGTCCCATTTTCCGGGTTCATCCACAATTTTCTCCACGGCAGTTACATTGGCGAATTCCTTGATTTTTACCGCATTTTCGTCGGTTAACGGGAAAATATATTGTTCGCTTGAATAAACACCGCGGTCATCTTCAGCAATTTTCAGTTTTTCAAGCGCTTTCGGGTTCAGCGAGGTTCCGTTGGTTTTAATGGAGTAGTCGTTTTGCATACCAGGAAAATGCTGTTGTGGTTTTCCGTTTACAAAAAGTTGTCCGCTTTCCATTTTCAGCTCATCGCCGGGAATACCCACGCAACGTTTAATATAGTTTTCGCGTTTGTCAACCGGGCGTGAAATGATATTGCCAAAATTGCGTTTGTCACTCCAAACCCTGTCGCGGCCATACATTCGGGTAAGCTGGTAGTAGCTTTGTGCCGACATGTTCATCGCCACTGTATCGCCTTCAGGAAAGTGGAAAACAACCACATCGTTGTTTTTAATTTTTGTGAAACCAGCCATGCGATGGTAGGGTTTCTTAATCCATTCAATATATGATTTTGTGCCTTTGGTTAGCGGCATTGTGTTGTGCACAAACGGGAACGAAAGCGGAGTGTTGGGTGTTTTTGGCCCATATGCAGTTTTGCTTACAAACAGGTAATCGCCCACCAATAGCGATTTTTCCATTGATGAGGTTGGAATCGTGTAGGCTTCGATAAAAAACATACGGATAAAAGTGGCTGCAATCACGGCAAAAATAATGGCATCGACCCATTCAACCAGTTTGGTTTGTTTACCGTTGGGTGGGTTTTTCTTTTTCCAGAAAGCCCAGTACACTTTTTCGGTAACATACATATCGAAAATCACGCCCAGCCCTATGAGCCACCAAAAGTTACCCATCCAGATTACCCACAACAGGTAAATCGCACCAACGATAATAAACTTAACCCATTTGTTCGCAAGCAGTTCTTTCATTGCAGTATTTTATAAATTCAGTAAATCTTTCATGTTTAAAATCCCTTTTTTGCCCACCGAATATTCGGCTGCCAAAACAGCACCAAAGGCAAGTCCCTGGCGGCTTTTTGTACTGTGTTTAATTTCGATAAAATCGACGTCCGATTCATATTTAATTGTATGAATGCCGGGAACTTCACCCTTGCGTTCTGATTTGATGTTCAGCTCGTTACCGGCAGGAACTTTGTCGTTCACCCAGGTGGTTTTTCCGGGAAATAGTTCGAGAATATCCTCGGCCAGACCGATGGCTGTACCGCTGGGTGCATCGAGTTTGTGAATATGGTGCACCTCGGTCATTT
>DYSZ01000218.1 GCA_020726265.1 Draconibacterium orientale | reverse complement strand
GACTCCCGCGAAAGTCCGGCTCTGTTACACAAACTTCTCCCTTTTCTGCAGGTTATACAATCCGTATAAAATAAACACAAGCATGGCCACGCCCAGAAAAATCCGGTTTTTGAAAATAATTCCCTGCCAGATGACCTGGTTCATGTTGTTCGGAATCTCAAACGGGTTCAGAAAAACATTCCACTGTGTACGTTCAACGGCATCTGATAAAATTATCAGTGCCACGCCAATCAGCACCATTACCACGGCAGTTCCGTTTCCGTTTTTTATCACGGTTGAAAACATAAACGCCATCGACCCCATAAAAACAATGGGATACATGAGCTGGTAAGCCATTTCGGTAATGTTTACGCTATATAGCAGTATCGATGCAATTCCGGCAAACAATATCAGAATGAGGAAAATCAGCACATAAATCATGATTAACCGTACCAGCCACACTTTGTACCTGTAATTGGGAATACCAAAAAGGATTTCGAGCATCCGCGAGTCGTCGTCGTTTTGAATGCCAAATGCCGAAGGATAAAAGATGAGCAGCATTCCCGGGAAAATGAGCAGGTTGTAAATGCTTCCGTCGTCGATGGTGTTGCCTTCCAAAACCGATTGAATGGCAAAAAACACAAAAAATGCAAATGCCGACAGCAGGAACCAGATAAAACGGTTCGCGAAAATGATTTTAAGGTTGTACCTGATCATTCGTACCAGAACAATCAGTGAATTTCGGATATCTGATGATTTACTCATTTCGGGTTGGTTTTACAAAATCCTTTAATAAACAGAGGTAAGCATCTTCGAGGTGCGGCGAAACGCTCACTGCATCGGGGTATGGTTTTTCCTGCGAAAGCACGCGTACCCTGATGTTTTCGCCATCGCGCATGTGGTGTACAATGAGCTTTTTATCGGCAATATTATCGAATTCGTTCGCCGGAATGGTAAACTGCCAAACAAAGCCGTTGCCCATGTTTACCATGTCGGTGGGCGTGCCGAAATATTTCAGGTCGCCGCGGTTAATTACAGCCACCTGGTTACACGAGCTCGAAATGTCTTCGATAATGTGGGTCGAGAAAATCACAATCCGCTCGCGGCTGAGTTCCACCAGCAGGTTACGGAACCGGATGCGTTCGCGCGGGTCGAGACCGGCAGTTGGCTCATCGACCACAAGAATGCGTGGCAGGTTGAGCAGAATCTGGGCAATCCCGATGCGTTGTTTCATACCGCCCGAGAACGAACCGATTTTGTCGTTGCGCCTGTCGTGCATGTGTACGTTTTTAAGCACATAATCAATGCGTTCGTCGCGTGTTTTCTGGTCTTTTATTCCTTTCAGAATGGCCTGGTAATCGAGAAACTCCCACGCACTCATGTTTTCGTAAGTACCAAAAGCCTGTGGCAGGTAGCCAATCAAACCCTGTAATTCCTCGCGGTATTTCTGGGTATCAAGTCCGTTAATCCATATTTTGCCATAACTCTGTTCAAGAATACCGCAGATAATACGCATCATTGTCGATTTTCCTGCGCCATTTGGCCCAAGCAACCCAAACATACCCGTATTAATTTCGAGCGAAACTCCGTTCAACGCCCTGAAAGGTTTTTTGCGTTTGCCAATCACCGGTATCTGCAATACCATGTTGAAATAGCCACGGCGCAATCCGCTGAACCGGCCCTGAATACGTGCAATGTTCAACTCTTTTTTGTGAATGTATTCGCCCGAACTGTAAATTACCAGCAGTAAAAACCAGATAATACCCACAAAAATAAACATCCCAAGGTTGTCCCAGCGGAAGAAAAATACAGCAAGGAAAACCAATGGTGTTATCCAGTAAATAATGTTTTTAAGCCAATTGTTAATTTTCAGGAAGCGCGGTTTTTGTGTGGCTTCGTATTTATTCTGCAAAACCTGGCTCAAAGGAACCATAAGCAGGACGAGGAAGAAATAAATGAAGTGTGAAAACACCCACATCCAGAAATTACTTTCGACAAAGAAAAAGGTGAAATACACGAGGAATCCGAACAGTGGCAGTTGCCAAATGAGGTCGTTAAAGTCGCGTATTTTTTTATAGTCTTTTACCAATCCGGCACGTTCCCTGATTTTTAAGCCCGATTTCCACTCGCGCACAAAACGACTGTCGCGGTCGTACACTTTTACAAGCTTGCGGACTTCAATTCTTATCGGTTCGTTTTCGTCGATTACTTTGGCGCTGGCATTGCGTAAGCTTGTCATTACAAAAGCCACAATACCCGGAATAAGGATGATGAGTAACATAAAATCGAGCATCTGCCAGATAAATGTTTCAACCTTAAACCACACATACAGGCCACCAAGAACAAATACAATGGCCATTCCAGCCTGCAGCATCCAGTTCAGCGATTTAGTCCATTTCAGCACATTTTCCATCCCTGAATAAAGTGTAGGGATAAAAATGAGCGTGAGCAAGGTACTTACACTTAATCCACCAATTACGGTGATGGCAAACGGAGCCCCGATGGCGCCCACATATTCGGCGGTTCCCATGGCCAGCGGGAACAGGGCAACGATTGTGGTTCCAGCTGTGATTAGTATAGGCCGAACCCGGGATAAACCTGCGGTTATTAGTGCACGTGATTTTCGGTGTCCCCGCTTTCGCAGCAGGTTGGTGTAATCGATAAGAATAATTCCGTTGTTTACCACCACACCAAGCAAAATCAAAAAGCCCATCAATGTGTTGGCGTTAAACAGGCTGTTCCCGGTAAGAATTAACGCGATAAAAGAGCCAATTGCAGCCAGCGGGATTGAAAACATAAGTACAAACGGTGTAACCACCGATTCGAAAACTGAAGCCAGAATCATGAAAATAAGAATGAAAGCCGCCCCAATCAGAAAATAAAACTCTTCAAACTGGTCCTCTTCGTGTATTACTTCAACTGCAATCCCTGATGGCAGTTTGTATGAGGCGATGATTTCATCAATCTCAAGGCGATATGCTTCCAATAAATCTTTCGATTGTTCTGCCTCATCAACAAACCGGTAAGTAAGTTCAACCTGTTTTTCCTGGTTCACACGGGTGATACCCGATGTGCCGCGGGCGTAAACAATCTCCGAAATATCCTGCAAATCGTAGGTAGCATTGGCAGTACTGCTAATTTTCAGCCTTTTCAGGTCGTCGATTCCTTTTTCTGTTTCGTCTTCGTCAACACCCTCGGGCAGTTTCTGTTTTATAATTATTTCGTATTCCTCGGTGCCCTGTTTAAAGTTTACGCCCGAAGTAAATTCGCGCGAAAACGAAGCCAGTTCAGAAGAAATATTACCGAGATTGATTCCGTATTCGTTTAACAGCAACTGGTTAAAATAGAGGTGAATTTCGGGTCTGTTATCCGAAACATTCACGTTTACACTGCGGATGGAAGAAAGGTCTTCGATATAATATTCAAGGTCTTCGGCAACGCCTTTCATTACCTCAAAATTCTCGCCTTTAATCACCACGCGTTCCTGGTTGGTGCCAATTCCCATAAACGCGGTAAACCCCTGTGTCCCCGATCGGCCACTGCCACCACCACCTCTGAAACTTGCGCTCGAGGTTGGGGCCGTCAGGCTGATCTCGGCTTTGGCAATATTATTCACGCGTTTCTCCACGTCGGCTTTAATTTCGCCCATGGAGCGGTTGTCAATTTCTTTGTAATCTTCTTTTAAAATGAAGGTCAGAATTGCTTCTTCTTCCTGGATTTTTGAGATGAGGTCTTTCTTCTCTGCTATTTCGGCAAGGCGTTGTTCAACATCGGCAACCACGAGGTCGGTATTTTCGAGTGTCGAACCGGTAGGCATGGTTACATAAATTGAGAACTGGTCTTCTTCTACCTCTTCGAGCGTATTCACGCTGATGGCCAGTACAATGAAAACACTTACAAAGAACAGCACTATCGCCCCGATAATGGTTCCTGCGGGGTTTCGCATGCTCGATTTCAACAGCAGCACATAAATCTGAATGATTCGGTTGTTGGTGGTTACTTTTTCGTAGAAAATATTCTTGGCCTTTTTCCCTTTCAGCAAAATATGAGCGCCAATGGGTACAAGCAACAGCGCCACAAACAGCGAAATAACCATGGTAGAAACAATTGATACCCCAATGTGTGTACCCAATAATTTCACCATATATTCAGAGGAGAAAAGAAATGGCAGAAAAATAGCCACTGTTGTGAGTGTTGATGCAAAAATCGATCGCCATACTTCTTTGGTTCCCTGTGTAACTGCAAGTTCGGCATCGTATCTTTTCCCCGAGAGCCGGTAAATATTTTCGAGTACCACCACACTGTTGTCGAGCAGCATACCAATGGCCAAAACCAACCCAACCAGCGTGATGCTGTTGAGTGAAACGTTAAATGCATAAAACAGGTTGAAGGCAGTAAAAACCGAAACCGGCATTCCGAGCGCCATAAACGAAACAATGCGGAAGTTTTTCAAAAACATCCACAACACAAAAATGGCCAGCATACCACCAACCAAAGCCAGATCGATAATCTGGTCGATATTGTTTTCCATGGTTTCGGCCAGGTTGGTCTGAACCACAATTTCGATTTCGCTGGGCGCCAGTTTTTTGTTCAGCTCAACAAGTTCTTCCTGTACACGATGCGACAAGTCGATGAGGTTGGCCTGCGAGTCGCTCACAAGCAAAATAGAAACTGCATCGAGGCCATTTACACGGCTGATGGTTTCTTCGTCTTTAACGCCGAAGTAAACTTCGGCAACATCTTTCAAATAGATGGGGTCATCGGCTACAACAATATTTTCGATATCCGAAACATTGTCGTATTCG
>DYSZ01000217.1 GCA_020726265.1 Draconibacterium orientale | reverse complement strand
TTGCTGATTTGCAGCGCATCAAGCAAAAAAGCCGCTTCTGCAACTCTGGCCTGCTCTTTATAATGCTGTTTTATCTCGCCGCCCACTTCGAGTAACTGAACGGTTTCGGCATTGCGACTGACCAAAAGGTCGCGCAGATGACTACTCAGTCCTGTAATAAAGTGATGACCGTCGAAACCGTTGTTCAGAATCTCATTGAATGTAAGCATCACTCCCGAAACATCGTTGCGCAAAAACTGGTCAACCAGCCTGAAATAATAATCATAGTCGAGCACATTCAGGTTTTCTATCACATCGTGGTAGGTAATCTTCTTTCCCGAAAAACTTACAATTTGGTCGAAAATGGAAAGTGCATCGCGCATTGCGCCGTCAGCTTTCTGTGCAATAATGTTGAGTCCTGCAGCATCGGTCTCAACACCTTCACTTGAAGCAACAAATTCAAGGTGTTTCGAAATGTCCTCCACACTAATCCGGTTAAAATCGAAAATCTGGCAACGCGACAAAATGGTGGGAATAATTTTATGCTTTTCGGTGGTGGCCAAAATGAAAAGCGCGTGTTTTGGCGGCTCTTCCAATGTTTTCAGAAACGCATTAAAAGCGGCTTGCGACAACATGTGCACCTCATCGATGATGTGAACACTGTATTTTCCCATTTGCGGGGGAACACGCACTTTCTCAATGAGATTGCGGATGTCATCTACCGAATTATTCGAAGCAGCATCCAACTCATGAATATTAAACGAGCGGCTGGTGTTAAACGCTTTACACGAATCGCATTCGTTACACGCTTCCATGTCGGGCGACAGATTGGTGCAGTTGATGGTTTTAGCAAAAATACGTGCGCAGGTGGTTTTTCCCACACCCCGCGGACCACAAAACAGGTAGGCGTGTGCAAGCTGATTCCCTTTAATCGCGTTTTTCAACGTGTTAGTAATCGAAGCCTGGGCAACTACTGTCTGAAAAGTATCGGGCCTGTATTTTCGTGCTGAAACAACAAAATTCTCCATGTATCGCTTTCGGAATAATTGCGTCCAAAGATAATTAAATCTGTTTTTGCCACCGGTTTTTTTATTAACAACTAATCGATATTTTTAAGCCCGAAAAGCTTTGGTTGAAAGTATTTCAATCACAAAGACATTTATTGAAATGAAAATTTTAACCATACTGATTCTGGTGATTTTATCACTGTTGGTTCAGGCTCAAAAGAAAACACTTTACGATTTTACGGCCAACACCATTGATGGAGACGAATTCAATTTTTCAGCGTTGAAAGGGAAGAAAGTGCTGATTGTTAACATTGCCACCGAATGCAGCCTGGCCACTCAACTACACAAATTGCAGGAATTGTATGAAGAATTTGGTGGCGACGATTTTGAAATTATCGCATTTCCGTGTGCCGATTTTGGCAAACAGGAACCGGGAACCAACTGCGAAGTGAAGAAAAAATGCAGCAGCAAATATGAAATCACTTTTCAGTTGATGGAAAAAATCAAAATCAAAGGCGACAGCATTCACCCGATTTACCAATGGCTGACAAGCAGCGATGAAAACGGGGTACTCGATGCCAAAGTCACCTGGAATTACCAGAAATTTATGATTAACGAAAACGGCGAAGTGGTTGATGCTGTTGCCCCGATTATCAGTCCGAAATGCAACCGGATTGTGGAATGGCTGATGGAATAGTCTGTTTAGTTCTATAACCCCGAAACTTGCTGAATACTTTTTTGAAGTATATTTGCCTTAAATGAATGTAAAATGACAACGGTTGTAATTGATACAAGAACAAAGGAAGCCAAACAACTGGTTGAATACCTGAAGACTATTAAGTACGTTAAGGTTGTTGATAATCAGAAAGAAAAAATGGATTACAGTCCATCTTTTGTGAAAAAAATTAAGGAACGGGAAAATCAACCTTCTGTTAAAGTTGACCTTGATAAACTGTGGAAATAGTTTTTAAAACCGGGGCAATTGATGATATTCAGATGTGGAATAAGTCGGGAAACAAAATCATTCAAAACCGGATTTCTGCATTGCTGGATTCAATTTCAACCACACCAGAAAGCGGCATCGGAAAACCGGAAAGATTAAAAGCTTCGCTCAATGGATATTGGTCGCGCAGAATTACAAAAGAGCATCGCCTGATGTACAAAATCGACTATACTACCCAAACTATCGAAGTGTTCTCTCTCATCGGCCATTATTCAAAAAACTTATAATAACACCTTTTTATACGCCTTCAAAACCCGTTCGCGGGCAAAAGTATGTTCAACAATTGGGCGAACGTATTTTACAGTGTCATATTCAGGAACCCATTTCATGATGTATTTTCCTTCTGGGGTCAAACTTTTTTTGCTGGGCTCCGGGATTAAAAACCCTGAAATATGGCGCTGCATCGCATCCGCAACCCGCTGCCCACTGCCGTTATGGACGAGAGCTCAAAATCGAGCAGTTTTTCGGCAAAGTAAGCTTCGCCCCAACGCCAGTCGATGAGCAGGTGGTTGCTTCAAAAGCTGGCCACTATCATCCGTACCCGGTTGTGCATAAAACCTGTGGTGTTTAGTTCGCGCATACCGGCATCCACCATCGGATAACCGGTTTGCCCGTTGCACCAGCGCTCAAACTCGCTTTCATTGTTGCTCCAGTCAATAAAATCGTATTTGGGGTTGAAAGCTTTTGTCTTCACCTGCGGAAAATGCCAGAGAATCTGCATAAAAATTTCGCGCCAGATTAACTCGTTCAGAAACACCTCCGAGGCATTTTGTGCCAATCGATCCATTTGCCTGATGCTGACTGTTCCAAACCGAAGATGTGTTCCCAGTTTTGTTGTTCCGGCGATTGCAGGAAAATTGCATTGCGCCTCGTAATTTCTGATTAACACTTCTGAAATGTTGGCTTCCGGGACACAAATGTTGCTTTATTTAAAACCAATTTCTTTCAACGCTGGCAAAGTAAACGTGACAGTTTTCAACAGGTTGAAAAGGCATTTTTCAGAAAAATAATCTGGAATTTCTGAACCCCAAAGTATCTGTTTCCATTTTCGGCTGAACGTAGTAAAAACTGTGTAGGGCAAACCATTATCTTTAACAACCTCGCTTTTCCCAAAAATCGTCTAGTCCTTAAATGGTTTAAAGCTGATTCCTTTTGAATTCAAAAAAATCCCGACAGCTTTGTCGCGCCGGATTGCGTAGGGTTCGTAATCGAGGTTGGTATAAACAGCGTCAATTTTGTACTCCCGTATTAACTTCTCAAAAGCTTCCAATAGCTTTGAATGAAAAACTCGGAGCGAACTGCCCTGTTTTCAAACACGGTCTTCAATCTCTCAATTCCAGTATCAATGAACGACACCCGAGCATCGGTTTTTTGAACCTAGTTTCCCCAGAATTTCGGCATCGAAAATAAAAATCGGCAAAACCGGCAAGCCGGATTTCAGCACCTGAAAAAGCCCTTGGTTGCCGTGCAACCGCAAATCGCGGAGAAACCAGAAAACTACAAATTTTTGCATGTATATTTTTTATGAAACTGCAGCTGCCCGGTTCATCCTAATCACATCGGCAACAGCTTTTGAAACAACATTCTCTAACTGCATTTGTTTGAGTTTCGATTTGATATTTTTCCGTTTTTCACGGTCAGGGAACATCCTTTTCAGCAGTTCCGACGGAATTAACAAACTCAGCAATCCATCGTCAACGCCAATTTTATTGCTTCCGGTAATCTGGTTTTCAATATCCGAAATGTAACCGGTAACTTTTACCCGGTCGGTCAGGAACACCTTGTCCCACCTGAAAAACAGAAACTGCCGCTGTTCAATTCGTATCAGCCGCTTTTGTTTCAGCGACTCCTTTACAAAGGCTTTTATTTTTTTCGACGACCACGAAAACCGGTGAATCCAGCCCAGCGCGGTTCGCGGTTTTGAGGCAATGGCAATTTTCTCAAGGACAAATTCTTGCAACGGGGCATTCCCTTTTTTGTCGTTCAGAATTATCTGTTTTTCTTCAAGAATCAGTTTTTTGGCCACAATCAAATCAAATAAAACTGCCCCGGTGATTACCGGAACTAATGTGTTGTAAGCCGCCGCAACAATTCCGCCCTTTTCAGGATGAACCGAGAACAGGTATATTTTTTCAGCGATGCTCAACGATGTTTCCATTTCCGATTGGTATTGAATTTTGTTTTCTTTACAACATTGAAAAATACAAATAATAACACATATACCACCACGAAATAACATGAAGAAAGGATTTGCAAGCGATAATAACTCGGGGGTGCACCCCACAATTTTGAAAGCAATGGAGACCGCTAATGCCGGGCATTTCACCGGTTATGGCAACGACCCGTTTACTGAAAAAGCGAAAGCGGTTTTTAAAGAAAAGTTTGGCAGTAATACAGAAGTTTTTTTTGTGTTTAACGGTACCGGCGCCAACGTGCTCGGACTTTCGTCGGTTACACGCAGTTTTAATTCCATCATTTGCGCCGAAACCGCGCACATTCAGGAAGACGAATGCGGTGCCCCCGAAAAATTCACAAGCTGCAAACTGTTGCCGGTTGAACCGGTAAATGGCAAACTCACGCCCGAATCGGTGAAACATCACCTGAAAGGTTTTGATTTTGAACACCACTCGCAACCGCGCGTGATTTCCATTTCGCAGGTTACCGAAATGGGCACGGTTTACCAGCCATCTGAAATTAAAGCGTTGGCAGAATTAGCGCACGAAAACAATATGCTTCTGCACATGGATGGTGCACGGATTGCCAATGCTGCCGCAGCGCTTGGCCTCGGGTTTAAAGCGTTTACCCGCGATTGCGGCGTCGAT
>DYSZ01000216.1 GCA_020726265.1 Draconibacterium orientale | reverse complement strand
AAACCGATTTCAAAAGCTAAACTGTTGACATTGATAAAAAAATATTTTGGGGAATGATTATAAAAATAATAGCTGAATTAATGACAGAAAATAAATCGGGTAGGTAAAGGGGAGTTTCACCCCTAAACCACTCACCCCTGCGTGCCGAGGCACTTCGGCAGGCAGGTTTATGCCGTGCGGTGTGTAACCGTAAACAGGTCGCCCGTTACACTTTGTCTCCCGGGGCTGCTGCCCCCTCGATTTTACCACAGTAAAAGTTATTTCCGACACCTCGATAACGGTTCGCTTGCGCTCAACACTTCTGCCCAGCCTGAGAGAAGAAATGCGAAGCATTCACGCACACCTTTAAAAATCAAATTATATTATCCCATTGGCAGTATATATATTTTCTTAACAGAATGTAAATTCTTACAGAAGACAAAGTGAATTCCGGGAAATGTTATTCCTTTATACAGTGCAAAACGATCCGGTCGCGATGCGATGCGTAGTGATTTAGTAGAACATTAAACGGTTGATATTCAAAATAAAAATAAGTAGGCTATGATTATTTTAACTTTTGCCTTCGGGCTTTTATTTGGCGGAATTCTGCAATATGCCAGACTGAATAAGTTCAACACAATTAGCGGACTAGCATTGGGAAAAGATTTCGCGGTTGCAAAAGCAATTTTAATTGCAATTGGTGCAGGAGCTATTCTGGTTAATCTGGAAATAGGGTTTGGATTTGCATCCTTTCACTCAAAGCCACTGATTTTAGGTGGTATTGTTCTGGGCGGACTCATTTTCGGCTCGGGAATGGCAATATTGGGTTATTGTCCCGGAACTATTCCTGTTTCGGCAGGCGAGGGTTCGGTTGATGCTGCGGTTGGAATTGCAGGGGGATTGTTTGGCGGATTGGTTTACACCATTTTATTACCTTTTTTTAAAGGAATTTTAGGGCCCGACTTAGGAAATCTCACCTTAAAAACAGCGTTCCCCGAAACAACGGCTTGGTTTTATGTTTCCGTTTTTATTTTAGGCGGATTATTTATAGCCCTTTCATTCTGGATTCACAAAAAAGAAAAAGCAAATGATATTAAGTGGGTTGTTTCAGGCATCGCACTGGCAGTTTTAAACGCAGTTATCATTTTACAATCGGTTTCCGACAGGCCAATTGGCGCGTCAACAACATATCCTTATGTCATCGATTCAGTACTTGGCCTGACAAATAATGACTACTTTTTAAAAATTCAGGCTCCCGGACATTGGGAATTGATTTTCTTAGCCGGTGCTTTTGTTTCAGGACTTCTTTTTTCGCTCATTCGCAAAGATTTCAAATTTGTATTGATTCATGATAACTGGAAAAAATACAAGGGTAATTCAAATACAAAGCGAATCATTTGGGCATTTGCCGGTGGATTTCTGATTATTGTGGGAGCGCGGATGGCAGGCGGCTGCACAAGTGGACATATCGTTTCGGGTGGGATGCAATTGGCATTAAGCAGCTTTGTTTTTGCCCTATTTGTTTTTACCGGTTTGTTGGTGACAGGACGATTTTTTTACGGTAAAAAGTAACAAAGAACAGATGTTTTGCTATCAGACGCCATTTCCGACAAGGTCTTTTTTTTGGCGCTTTTTCGTCAGCCATCCGGGATTCCATGCCTGAACCTGTTGCAAAAGGGTGAAATTTAAGGGAGTTTTAACAAAAACAGATTTCAGGATTGTATTTTAGGCTGACTAAAAAGTATAGCACTGGTGATAAAAACAGGTAAAATGAATAACGCAAGAATATTTAAAACAGCTTTTGCAAGCGTTTATCCGTTTTATATCCAAAAAGCAGAGAAAAAGGGACGTACAAAAGCAGAAGTGGATGCCCTGATTTTCTGATTCACAGGTTACGATGAACAAACATTTCAGCATCAGCTCAACAACAATTTTGATTTTGAAACTTTTTTTGCACAGACGCCGCTGATGAATCCGAATGCTTCGAAAATTACAGGCGTGATTTGTGGTTACCGGGTTGAAGAGATTGAAGACGAACTGATGCAAAAGATTCGTTATCTGGATAAACTGGTTGATGAACCGGCCAAAGGGAAGGCAAAGGCGAAGATTTTAAGGAAGTAAAAATTTAGCAAACAAAACAATGGCTGAAATTAAAACAAAACAAACCGATGTTGACGTTACCCAATTTGTCAATTCGTTTGCCGAAACAGAGCAAAAACGGGCCGACAGTTTTGAACTACTGAAACTGATGCACGATTTTACAGGTTTCGAACCCAAAATGTGGGGGCAGTCCATCATCGGGTTTGGCAGTTATCATTACAAATCGGAGCGCAGCAGGCAGGAAGGCGACTGGCCGCTGGTGGGCTTTTCGCCGCGCAAAGCCGCCATTTCCCTGTATGTGTACATGGGCACAAAAGAACAGGAGCTACTGCTTAAAGAGTTCGGAAAATTTAAAATTGGAAAGGGCTGTATCTACGTAAAAAAACTGGCTGACATTGATATGGAAGTCCTCAAAAAAATAATGAAGGAAACCATTGATTTTCTGCAGGCAAATTACAAAACCGAATAGATTATGGATCAGGCAACACAACCGATGATTGAAAACATCCATAAGAACAGCGGCAAAACACTGGATGAATGGGTTGAAATTGTTAAAAAGGAAAACATAGCAAAACATGGCGAGGCTATGAGTTTTCTTTAGGGAAAATATGGACTGACTCACGGTTTTACCAACCTGATTGTTTACAAAACAAAAGGAACAGATGCAGGGTCGGTTGAAAATCAGGATGATTTGATTGACAAACAATACAAAGGAAAGAAACATTTTAAACTTGTTTACGACAAATTGTGGTTTGAAATCGGAGAATTTGGAGCCGAAATCGAAATTGCCCCGAAAAATGCCCATGTGAGTCTGAGACGTAAAAATCAGTTGGCCAGGCAACAATATGTTTTCAATAAAATGGGTTAGTCCACGCTTGGGTGGCGAAATGCAGAACGGAACAATTGAATCAATACAGGGAAAAGGATTTGAGAATATCGGAAATCCACCTTCTGATTTGGATAAAGATTCGGTGGTGATACTTTTGTAATCTCGAAAAAGCGACTGAGAAATCCTTGCTCAATGCAGTGATTTTTTATTTTAAACTCATTGATTTTCAAAAATGAAGACTAAATTTAAACCATTAAAAACAAACTAAACTAAATCGTATGAAATCATCAAAAAACATAAATAGAAGAGAATTTATCGGCGGCGTTGCTACTGTGGCAGCCGGGTTGACATTGGTTCCGCGTCACGTGTTGGGTGGCAGTGGTTTTGTGGCGCCCAGCGACAAAATCAACGTGGCATACATTGGGCTCGGAACCCAAGGTTTGCGCCAGTTGCCCGACATTATTAAAATTCCTGAAGTGCAGGTTACTGCCGTTTGCGACCCACAACGAAAAGCCATCAATTATTACGATTGGAGTCCGAACGGACTTTTAAACGAAATGCGCGAATTGATTGGCAAACCCAACTGGAACACGGGTGGAAATAACACCATTCCCGGCGGTTTGGACAATGGAAAAGAGATTGTTGATGCGTATTATGAAAAGACAACCGGCAAAAAATACAATTGCCATGCTTACACTGATTTTCGTGAATTATTTGAAAAAGAGAAAGACCTGCAGGCAGTTCAGGTGATGACACCCGACCATTTACACGGCTTAATTTGCGCAACAGCATTAAAGCGGAATATCGGAGTTTCGGTGCACAAACCTTTGTCGAACCGCTTGCACGAAGGCCGCAGAGTGTATGAAATGGCGCTGAAATCAGAAGCTACAACGCATCTGCTGCCGTGGGATTCAAACGGCGAAGACATGCCAAAAATTATGGAATGGATTAACAGCGGTGCCATTGGTACGCTGAAAGAAATACACAACTGGTCGTTCCGTCCGGTGTGGCCGCAATACCCTAAAATACCAACCGACAAACCCAAATTGCCCGATGGTTTTGAGTGGGATTTGTGGCTGGGCCCCGAAGCTGAACGCGCTTATCATCCGCATTATACAAACATGGTTTTTCGTGGCTGGTACGACTTTGGCGGTGGCTCGATGGCCGACATGGGGCATTACAGTTTGTGGACAGTCTTTGAAGCTTTGAAATTGGGAAAACCCACGATTATCGAGCCGAATTTCAGCAGCGTGTGCGATATCAACGAAAAAGGAGCAGCCTATAAAATACAAAACGATTTCAGTTTTCCGTTTGCCAGTTCAATGCGTTTTAAATACCCGGGAATTGAAGGCCGCCCGGAAGTTGATTTGGTTTGGTACGATGGCGGAATGCGCCCGCCGGTGCTGAAAGAATTTTACGAACAGGGCATTGAATTTCCTTCGGAAGGAATGATGTTCGTGGGTGATAAGGATATTATTCTAACCCGCGGATTTCATGCCAAAAATCCTTATTTATTGTCGAAAGGAGTGAAGGAAACCGAAGAAGTTTCTGCCGCTGCCGGAGCGGTGAAAATTCCTGGCATCAAACGTTTTATCGATGGCGTGAAAGCCGGTAAACAAATTGACGGCGGATTTCGCCAGGCATGGCCGATCACCGAAGCAGTAAACCTGTATGCCGTAGCGCTTCGTTCAGGAAAAATGCTGAAGTATGACGCCGATGCCATGAAAATCACCAACGACAAAAAGGCAAACGAATATTTGGATCGTTCGTACCGGAAAGGGTGGGAGTTGTAAGCCCCCATCCCGGCCTTCCCCCGCAGGGGGAAGGAGTTTGGAAATGAGAGATTTTAGTTGATTGATGACAAAAGCAGTAGTAAGAACTCCGAAGGAGTTAAATCTGAATAAC
>DYSZ01000047.1 GCA_020726265.1 Draconibacterium orientale | reverse complement strand
AGTCTGACAGTCACCCTGAGCGTAGTCGAAGGGTGTTCGAAATTGTTTTCTTTTGGTTTTATCTTTAACTAAACGACATTGATATACAATTATAGAATTTTGATTATTTTAGAAGGCGTGTCTTGTGGTTAACATAGGGTGCGCCTTTTTCTTAAAAACTAAAAACTAAAAACATAAAACAATGAAACTATTATTTTCTTCAATCTTTACCCTGTTAGCAATAGTTGTAATGGCCCAGAAACCCGGAAATTTTAACGGAATGGAAATGAACATGGGAAACCTGTACCGTCTGTCAAATGCCGAAACACGATCCATTAGCCCTGAGAATTTTACAGGCGAAAAAGGCAAAGGTGGCATGGCAACCCTCGAAAACGGAAGCGCCGCAAAAGCTGCTGCTGAACTCGGACAAGGCTGGAAAGTAAATCCATACATAAACATCAGGCCCAACGAAACTTTTGTTTTGGCTGAAATCGTAGGTGAGGGTGTAATTCAGCACATCTGGATGACACCGGCAGGTGATTACCGAGGAAACATCATCCGCTTTTACTGGGATGGAGAGGAAAATCCGTCGGTGGAAGCGCCGGTTGGCGATTTTTTTGCCACGGCCTGGGGCAGCGGTTACGAACCGCAGATTGCATCCAACGCCATCTGTATCAACCCGCGCAGCGGTTTCAATGTATATTTCCAGATGCCTTTTCACAAAAAATGTAAAATCACTATGGAAAATACCGATGGAAAAGGAATAACGCTATACTACCAGGTAAATTATGCAATAACCGATGTACCTGATGATGCAGCCTATTTTCATGCGCAATTCAGAACGATAAAAGCTTTGCCCGACAAAACTGTTTTTACAATCGTAGACGGCATTAAAGGCAACGGCCATTATGTGGGAACTTACCTTGCCCGTGGCACCGCTGCTTTGGGTTGGTGGGGCGAAGGCGAAGTGAAATTTTATATCGATGGCGACAAGGAATTTCCAACAATCTGCACCACCGGCGAGGAAGATTATTTTAACGGCTCGTATGGTTACAACGACCGCAAAGGCGATGATGGGTTCGAAGTGTTTACCCCATTCAGCGGACCTTATACGGGATTTCATTATTTCCGCAACCTCGAAAAACGGTCGCAATACCGCAGTATGATCGGCCAGTACCGTTGGCACATCATGGATCCCATCCGGTTTAAAACCGAATTGCGTGTAACCATTCAAAGCCTTGGCTGGAAAGATGGCGGTTTATACAAACACCTCGAAGACGATATTTCGTCGGTTGCCTACTGGTACCAAAACGAGCCACACAACAAGTTTCCCGAATTACCCCAATTTAACAAGTTACAGATTAAGTGAAAAAAATCTGAACTCTGTGGTTCTCTGTGTCTTCTCTGTGTTCACTGTGTTTATTTTTAACACAGAGGTCACAGAGATTACACTTAGTTGCACAGAGAAAAAATAGTCAAGTTTTCAAATTTATATCATTAACCTGAAATTCGCTATGAACCGATTGTTTGCTGTTTTAATTTCTGTACTGATTGTAACGGGTTGTTCCCAGCAGAAAGATGAATTAAAGGAAAATTTTCTCAACCCTCCCGATTCTGCAAAACCCGGTGTTTATTGGTATTTCATGGATGGAAATTTGTCGCGCGAAGAAATGACAAAAGACCTGGAATCAATGAAAGAAGTGGGTATCGGCAACGTGATTTTTCTTGAAGTTGGAATTGGTGTTCCTCGCGGCCCGGTCGACTTTATGAGTGAAGAGTGGCAGGATTTATATGTTCATGCGGTCAGGGAAGCAGAGCGGCTTGGTATAAAAATACTTCTTGGCGCTGGTCCGGGGTGGTGTGGCAGCGGCGGTCCGTGGGTAAAACCCGAAGAATCGATGAAACATCTGGTTTTTAGTGAAACTGAAATTTCGGGCAATAAAAAAGTAAATATTACGCTTCCGGTTCCCGAACAGCGAAGTACGCCTTGGCATACCATGAAAAATGATTATTATGAGGATGTTGTGGTTTATGCGATTCCAAATTCTGCAAAACCGGTAATTAAAGATATTAACGAAAAAGCGCTGTATGAAAGGTATCCGTATTCTTCTTATCCAAGTATAAAAACCCATTTACCTGCCCCGGCAACATTTGATGAAACGGAGGACATCAGAAGTCTTCAACAAAAAGATATGATTAACGTTTTTGAATTCCTGCAATCCAACGGAAAATTCGTTTGGGATGCGCCGGAAGGAAACTGGACAATCGTGAGAATGGGAATCCGGGTTACAGGCGCCAGCACGCGTCCATCTCCGGAGCCGGTGATTGGTCTTGAATCTGATAAACTGAACGCAAAAGCTTTCGAAAACCACCTGAAAAATTTTACCGATATTTTACTGGAAAAAACTGCCCCCCGGAAAGAGGGTGTTGGCTGGACGGGTTTTCATATCGACAGCTGGGAGAGCGGGTCGCAAAACTGGACAGATGGAATTGTTGAAGAATTCAAAAAAAGACGTGGTTACGACCCTGAACCTTTTTTTCTTACTTACACGGGTCGGGCAGTTGAAAGTCTGGAAATCAGTGAGCGGTTTTTATGGGATATCCGGCTTACCTGTCAGGAGTTACTTCTGGAAAACCATGCTGAGTTTGCCAAAGATTATGCACATAAAAATGGATTGGAACTTACCATTGAACCATATGATATGAACCCGGCAGGCGACCTCGATTTGGGCGCTGTTGCCGACGTAATTATGGCCGAATTCTGGAGTGAACGGTTTGGTTATGATACACATTACGCAGTAATTGAAGCCACCTCGATTTCGCACATTACCGGGAGGCCGGTTGTGGGCGCCGAAGTTTTTACATCCAACAACAATGAGGCTTGGCAGCAATATCCGTGGGCGATGAAAAACCAAAGCGACTGGGCGCTTGCAATGGGAGTAAACCGCTTTGTTTACCACACGTTTGCGCACAAACCTTTGGGAGACGAACATCGGCCGGGAATGACAATGGGGCCGTACGGCGTTCATTGGGACCGCGGGCAAACCTGGTGGCCGATGGTGGAAACTTACCACAAATACATCAGCAGGAGTTCACATCTGATACAACAGGGACAGGCAGTTTCCGACATTCTTTACCTCACACCCGAAGGCGCACCCATGGTTTTTACGCCTCCTGCTGATGCACTTGAAAAAAACGGCAGCATCCCCGATAAAAAGGGGTACGGTTTTGACGCTTGTTCACCAAAAATGCTCATGGAAAGAGCGGATGTTGAAAACGGTAAAATTGTTTTTCCGGGTGCAACTTCCTACGAAATAATGGTACTGCCAAATTTTAAAACAATGACTCCCGAACTTCTGGCGAAAATTGCATCACTTGTTGAAAAAGGTGCGAAAATAGTTGGTAATCCTCCAATAAAATCGCCGGGTTTGGTTGATTACCCAAATTGCGACGAAAAGGTAAAATCCCTGGCTGAAAAACTGTGGGGTTCGTATCAAACACCTGAAAATGTGAGTGAAATAAAATATGGAAAAGGCTCAATTTTTTGGGGAGGAAACCTCAGTAATATGCATGTTAATTCTCTTTATTCTGATTATGAAAGTACGGTTGAAATTCTGTCCCGATTGAAAGTTAAGCAGGATTTCAGTTCTGCAAATAACACAATCAGATACGGACATCGCAAAACCACGGACAAGGAAATTTACTTTGTGGCCAACAGAACAGATTCTTTTCAGGCTACAGAATGTATGTTTCGTGCGAAAGGTGAGCCGGAACTTTGGATTGGTACAACCGGGGAAATACGAAAAATTACGGATTACTCAGTTAATAACGGCATAACCACAATTCCGCTGGAATTCTTCCCTTTTGAAAGTTTTTTTGTTGTTTTCAATACAGGGAAAAAAGGAAAATCATCTTCAAAGCAATCAAAAGGAAACTTCCCTGCATTCACAGAATTAATGACGGTTGAAGGTTCGTGGAATGTGTCATTCGATCCAAAATGGGGTGGACCCGAAGAAATCAAATTTGAAAAATTGCAGGACTGGAGAGACCATGAAATGCGGGGAATAAAATATTATTCCGGAATTGCCACCTACAAAAAGTCATTCAACATCAACAACATCGACAGTAAAAACACAAAGTATTACATCGACCTTGGTGTGGTGAATGATATTGCAAGAGTAAAAATCAACGGGAAGGATGTTGGCGTTGTTTGGTGCGCACCTTGGCGAATTGATATTTCAGGCGCTTTACGGGAAGGAACCAACGAACTGGAAATTGAGGTTGCCAACCGCTGGATAAACCGTTTGCTGGGCGACAGACTGAAACCCGATGCCAATGTGAGAAAAGTAAAATTTGAAAATGGCTTGTTGGGTGGAAAGGAATTTACCACCGGAAGGTACACTTTTACGCTCGAACAGGCGCTCAGGTCGTTTAATTTTACCGAGCTGGTACCTTCGGGTTTGCTTGGCCCAGTTAAGATTGAGAAAGTTCAAAAGTAGTTTTTCAGATATGAGATGTTTCATCTGATTTATCAATGTTTTCAACCTGATTTGCTTTAAATTTTCGAATTCCTTCAGCATCAAAATCACAATTGAGCCACTCTTCGTCAATAAAAGCGCCCACTTTTTTGTATAGGTTGATTGCATTTTCATTCCAATGTAGCACCTGCCAGCGTACCCTTTTGCAGTTCTCAATGCGGGCAATTTCCATTACCTCGTTCAACAAAGCGGTGCCTATTTTTAGTTTCCGGTGGGTTTCCTTTACATACAGGTCGTCGAGATATAGCGATTTTCCAACCCATGTATAGTAAGCAAAAAAGTAAAGAGCCATTCCCACAATTTCGCCGGTTTTGGTTTCGGCAACAATACTGCGGAAAAGTCCCTGTTCCTCCTTCATTTGTTCAACGGTGTTGGTCACTTTTTCGGGCGCTTTTTCAAACAGCGCAAGTTCTTTTATTAATCCCAGAATTGCAGGAAAATCTGCTTCGGTGGCTTTTCTGATGTTGATGGTCATAATGTTCTATGGTCTATAGTTTTGTTTTGGGGAGCAAGATAGGAAATTCAACCTTTCAACCATTTTTGAGTTATCAATTCTATTACGAACAAAACAGATTTTTTCCTGAAATAGAACTGAAAATGTTTAAATGAAAGCTTCCCTGTTAAAATTCAATCGTTTTTGAGTAAAAAAACCGAAGTGAAAAGGATTCAAAGCCTGTTTCTTTGTAATATTCCGGAATTAAAAAATGGGTGCTAAAACGTTCTTTATCTGGCAAAACTATCGATTAAAATACAACATGATGAAACGGTTCTCTATGATTTCGCTTTTCCTATTTATGATCCCCCTTGCAGGTTTCTCACAACCAAAACAGGTAACCGAAAAAATGTGGAACCCTCAACCCGATGAGGTATATCTGCAGGAAATTTCTGAAAAAATAAAAACTGAAAGTCCGGTTGTTTCGGTGGCAGTTTCAAACGAGACATGTGTTGCACTTTTGGAGGGCAAAATTTACCGTGTGGATAGTGAAAAACTAATACAGGAAAACAATGCCCCGGCTGAAGTAATAAAACTGGTTACCGAAAACGGCGTCATCTGGGCTTTGTCGGCAAAAGGTTTGTACACCTTGCAAAACAACCAGTGGAAACAGGTTGACAACCGCGAATTTGTGGATTTGTGTATGCATCTCGGAAAATTACATGCGGCCACTTCAGAAGAAATTTTCAGGCTGGTGGATGGAAAATTTGAAACAACCAAACCTGCCGATGGCTATTATGGAAGCGATGTAACCATGGTGATGGAAGACGGTTCGCAGTTGCTGGCCGACCCCATCGAACTGGGACCCATAACAGGAATTGAATCGTACAGCGGAACCCTGTATGTTTTGCGTCCCGGAAAACTAGTTCAATTTGATGGGAAAACCGTGAACGAAGATTTTATCGACTGGGGAAAACTGCCGTCAAACAATACAACCGACATGCTCAGTTTTGGCAACCGGGTTTATGTAGGCACCGACCGCGGACTGGCTGAATTGCGCGGGGCTGCCCTGAAAACGATAAAAGGAAGTGATGGTTTACCCGTGGAAAACACAACCTGCCTCGAAAAAGGTTTTGACAACGATTTGTGGATTGGAACTACCCGGGGTGCTGTTCGCATGGTGAATGGCGAATTCCACTATTTTGGCGAAGGAATGTGGCTGCCGTCGATGAAGGTAAACGACATCGCCATTGGGAAAAACGTGGTGTATGTGGCCACCGATACCGGCATCGGTATTATCCGTTACGAACCTTTTACCCTACTGAAGAAAGCTGCCTTTTTTGAAAGGGAGTTGGATGAATGGGGACACAAACGTCTCGGTTTCATTCATCTTTTATACCAGAAAAACGGGGAATGGGTGCGCGAAGTAAGCGACAACGACGGAGGTCACACGGCTCCCTACCTGGCTGCCATGTGTTACAAATATGCCGTAACCGGCGACCCGGCTGCCCGTGCCGAAGCAGTGGAAGCATTCAAAGCCATGATCTGGCTGAACAAAATAACCGGGAAAGATGGATTTATTGCCCGTTCCATCTGGTCAACCACCGGTGACAAAGATGAACGCGGTCGCCACGGTTCAGGCGGATTGCCTGCCAAATGGTACCCGTCTCCCGATGGAAAATGGTACTGGAAAGGCGACACTTCGAGCGATGAGGTGACTTCTCATTTTTATGCTGTTTCACTGTTTCTCGATCTCGTTGCCGAAGGAAAAGAAAAAGATGTAGCCCGCGAGCACCTCCGCAGAATGGCTTCTTACATCATCGATTGCGGCTGGACTATGCACGACATGGATGGCTTACCCACCCGCTGGGCCCGCTGGAATCCGGAATATCTGCTCCGCCCATATGGTTACATGGACCACGGTTTGAACGGTCTGGAAGCGCTGGCCTACATGGAAACTGCTATTGCCGCCACCGGTGAACAGAAATTTAAAGATGGTTACCAACAGCTAATTAAATGGGGCTATCCGGCTAATACTCTAAGACAAAAAAATACTTTTCCACCAGAAAACATCGCACCGTGGGACGACGACTTGGCTTTTATGAGTTACTACACGCTGCTGCGTTACGCAACCGATCCTGTTTTGCGTTCGGTATACCTGCGCAGCCTTGAACGCTCCTGGGAAGTAAAACGCATTGAACGCATGCCCTGGTACAACATTGCCTACGGCGCCTTAACAGGAAACGAGTGCGATTTGGAGCAATCGATGAAATTTTTCAGGGAATGGACACTCGACTGCCATGATAATAATTATTTCAACTCTCACCGCGATGACCTGTTTATCGAAAAAGGATATACTGCCTACGATGGCTGGGTGAAGATTCTTTCGCCACGCGATGGTTTTACCGATGGAACAAGTCGCCGGATAAATGAGTTGGATGGTCACAGCAATGGCCGACGGATAAAAGAGCCAACAGGTTATTTGCGCGATTATTGGATGGCGCGTTATTGTGGTTTTATTACAGCTCCCGAGACAAAAGACGCTGAGCTGACTTCAGTTCCAAAACGTCCCGGAATGCAGTTGGGAGCAGCGCCTTACACAGGCCCTGAAAGACCGGAATTGTACTAAAGCCCCCTTCCTGTTCCCCCGTTGGGGGGAAGGATAAAAAAAAATAAGGAATGTCGAATATCGAACAAGGAAGAATAAAGTAGCGGTTAAAGTAAAACCCTGAAAGGGTTTGATTATAATAACCCCAGGTTTTAACCTGGGGAAAATGTGAAGGACAAAGCACCCGTCCGCGAAGAAAGCAGGTTGAAATACAATGGTTGTTGCGGATGGAACAAAGTAAAAGTTGAAAACAGACCATGCTCAATCGGAGCGAAATATTGGTTGCCCGGGGTAACGCCCGCGTAAAAAATGGTGAAAAATATACCCGTTCGTGTGCTGGCCATTATAGTAAATCAGACCCGATTACGGACGGAATAGAGAAGAAGATAAAAAACAAATAAATATGATTCAAAATAAACGACTTTTTAAAACACTGATATTCATTATTCTTACAGGTTTCATGGTAATACAGTTTTCCTGTATTACCACCCCCGACAACCGCTCGGTAAAACAGGTAATGGACAGTAAAGTAACAGAACTCTACGCTACAAAAAGCGAGGAAGAACTGGCGGCCCTCACCTACGAAAAGGCAAAAGCGCTTTTTCCGCCTGAAGAATTATCTATTTTGGCAACCCGCCACTGGATGTTCGATGTAAATGTTCCGGTAACAGTTTCGATTTTCAGAAGTAAAAAACAAGAGATTGTTCCATGGTGGCTGGTGGTAAACGGCTTTACCAAAACCCCTCTATCGGTTAAAAATGAAATGACAGAATACGAAGTATGGCAAAAAGCATTTCCTGCCGGCCATGTCGGACTCGGAATCAATGGTTTTGAAAATTATGGGTTACACTATTTTGTGGCAATTCAACCTCAGAAAAAGGATGACCAGCTTACATTAACCAATTTTTTTCCTGAAAACCAGTTCGTGGGTGTTTTGCAGGATGGTGCTTTTATTTATCACGACTGGGACGAACTGGTTTTAACCAATGTTACCGAAGAGCTGAAAGGTGCGCAGTTGCTGACAACTGTTCGTGGCCGCGGAACCGAATCGCACCTGGCGAACGCTTTCCGAATCACCGAACACCCCTCATCAAAACACCCCGACCAGGTGATGCTCACATGGAGCAGCGACCCGGCAACCACTGCCGATATTCAATGGCGAACCGACACAACAATCAACACAGGAAAAGTTAGTTACCGCAAAAAAGGTGATAGTGTGGTGCGCTTTGCCGAAGCTAATAAATTCAGAATGGAAGACAGGCTGTTGATGAACGACAGGTTTATCAACCGGTTTACGGCAAAAATCAAGAGGCTTGAACCGGGAACTGTGTATGAATACCAGATTTCGCCCGATTCCGCATGGAATCAGGAATATACTTTTTCAACGGCTGCGGCTGATGATGCATTTTCGTTTGTGTGGTTCGGCGACACACACTATTCTCCCAAATTTGGCGAGCTGTTTAACCGTGTCGATTCTATTCACCCCGATGTGGCATTTTACACCATTGCCGGCGATTTGGTGAGCGACGGACTTTACCGCAACCAGTGGGACGACCTTTTTCATTATCCTGAAAACGTGATTTCTCGGAGACCGCTGATGTGTGTGCCCGGGAACCACGACAACCGTGCAGGTTTGGGGGCAATGATGTACCGTGAAATGTTCAGTTACCCCGAAAATGCCCCGGCTGGCGTGCCAATGGAACAAACTTATTCGTTCACATACAAAAATACGCTGTTCCTGATGATTGACCCCACTTCTCCCATCGACGCACAAACCGGCTGGATTGAAGAACAACTGAAAAACAGCACTGCCACCTGGAAAATTGCGGTTTTCCATTTCCCACCTTATAACTACGAAGAACCTTATTTCAACATACAAAAAACCTGGGTTCCGTTGTTCGACAAATACCACGTAGATATGGTTTTTAGCGGGCACATTCACTATTATATGCGCTCGAAACCCATGAACGGAGGTGTGGTGACCGATTCGTTTAAAAACGGGACTGTTTACGTTATTTCAATTGCAATTCCATCGCACCACGAAAATATAACCGATGAACCTTATGCGGAGGTTCGTTATGGCGAAGGACAGTTTTATCAGTACCTGACAGTGGAAGGAAACAAACTCACTTTTACCACTTTTGACAGCGAAAACAAAGTAGCCGACTCGTTCACTATCAAAAAGTAAATTCGATGAAAAGAATATCCCTGTTGGCAATTGTCTTTTTTACTTTTTTCAGCCTGAATGCTCAAACTGCCCCAAAACTTCAGTTTAAAAGCGGAATGCTGAAAATTGTTCAGTTTACCGATACCCACATCGAATTAAAAGAAAAGAAAAACCTGGAAGTTTACACAACCATCGAAAAAGTGATGGAAGCTGAAAAACCTGATTTTGTTGTGCTTACTGGAGACATTGTTACTGAAGATGATCCGCAGGAAGCGTACAAAAGACTGGCAGCAATTTTTGAAAAATATAAAACTCCGTGGGCAATGGTTTTTGGCAATCATGAATCGGAACACAACCTTTCACGGAAGAACCTGGCAGCTTTCCTGGAGAAATTGCCGTTTTGTATTAACGCCAATGACAGGAAATCGCACGGGTATTCAAACTTCATAGTTCCGGTTTCTGGGAAAAACGGAAAACCTGCCGCACAGCTTTATTTTATTGACTCAAATGAATACAGCACATTAAAACCAGTGGTTGATGGCTGGGGCTGGTTTACACACGAACAGGTGGGATGGTATCGCGAAAAAAGCCGCAAATTGACTGCTTCAAACAACGGCAACCCTTTTCCAGCGCTGGCTTTTTTCCATATTCCGTTACCTGAATACACTAAAGCCTGGACCAACAATCTTAATCCGCCCATCGGGGTAAAAAACGAACACGAATGCAGTCCTGAGATCAATACAGGAATGTTTGCAGCCATGCTCGAAAGTGGCGATGTAATGGGAGCTTTTGTGGGGCACGACCATATTAATGATTACATTGGCGTGCATTTTAATATCGCACTTGCATACGGGCGCATTACAAAAACCATGGCCGACGCTGATGATCCCAAAGCCGGTGGACGTGTCATCGTTTTAAAAGAAGTCGAAAGAAAATTTAATACCTGGATCAGGGAAGCAAATGGAAGTAAAGTGCTTGAATGTAATTATCCCGGGTCGTTCAGCAAGGTGCCGGAAAAAAAGAACTAAAAACTTAAAAATCAATACAATCATGAAAGATTTTTCACGCAGAATGTTCCTGAAATCGGCAACAGCCGCTACTGCAGGAGTAATAATTATCCCCAATCTTTTTAGTTGTTCGCCTAATAAAAAACTGAATATTGCACTGATTGGCGCTGGTGGTCGAGGCGAAGACAACTGGGGAAAACTGATGAACGAAAATATTGTAGCCATTGCCGATGTGGATGACAACCGCGCTGCCACTGCTTTCAGTACGTTCCCGAAAGCCAAACGGTACAAGGATTTCAGAAAGATGCTCGACGAAATGCACAACGAGATTGATGCCGTGGTGGTTTCAACACCCGATCATACCCATTTTGCAGCGGCAATCGCTGCCATGCAACTGAAAAAACATGTGTATGTTGAAAAACCGCTGGCGCACAACATCTGGCAACTGCGAACGCTGAAAAAAGCGGCAAAACATTACGGAGTCGTTTCCCAAATGGGCAACCAGGGGCACACCACCAACGGAATCAGACTGATAAAGGAATGGTACGATGCGGGTGTTTTAGGACAGGTGAAAGAAGTGCATGCCTGGTTTGGTCCGTTTGAGTTTAAACCCGGTGGTTACTGGACAAAACCCGAAAGTTTTCCGCCACCTGAACACCCGGTTCCCGCAGGTTTCGACTGGAATCTGTGGCTGGGCCCGGTTGCCGAACGACCATTTAACAGCGCTTATGCACCCAAATCGTGGCGGGGTTTTTACGATTTTGGCAATGGTATGCTGGGCGACTGGTCGAACCATACCATCGACGCACCTTTCTGGTCGCTTGAACTCGGAGCTCCGCATACGGTGGAAGCTACAGTTCCGAATCCGATGCCCGATCATAGTTTTATTCCCGATGAATCGGTGGTGAAATTTCAGTTTAAAGCCCGTGGCGACAAAGCTCCGGTTGAGTTGTTTTGGCACGAAGGCGGCTCGAAACCCGAAATCAGACAGGAGTGGAAAGTGGATAAACTGCCCGATTCAGGGATGGTGATGATTGGTGAAAAAAAAACATTGATAACCGGTGGAAGACCCAACAATCCGCGATTGATGGTACCGGAAGAGGAGTGGAAAGAATTCCTGAAAAATGCTCCGGCTCAAACAATTCCTCGCGTGGGCGAGGAAATGCCGCAACAAGAGTGGGTTGACTGCATCAAAAACGGCACGTTGCCCGGTTCGAATTTTGACTACGCCGCTGAATTGAATGAAATGGTGATGGTGGGTGTGTTGGCGCAACGCTTTGCCACCCGCATTGAATACGATGCAGAAAAAATGCAGATTACCAACCAACCCGAACTGAACACATACATCAAAGAGCCCGTCCGCGAAGGCTGGTCGTATGGTGAAGATTTGTGGTAATTTTCCTGAAAAAAATTCTGACACTAAAACTTTTAATAAGATAAGATTATGACTACAAAACAAACCAGTTGGAGCAAGCTGCTCCCGGCATTCTTCTCGTTTATTGTAATGGGATTTGTCGATATCATAGGCGTGGCAACCGGTTATATCAAACTGGATTTCGAGTTGACCAACTTTATCGCACAATTTCTGCCCATGATGGTATTGCTTTGGTTTTTTATCCTGTCGGTACCAGCAGGGATTCTTCAGGATAAATACGGCAAACGAAACATGCTGATGGTTGGAATGGTCATTCAGGCCATCGGGTTGGGATTGCCGTTTGTAAACTACTCGTTCCCAATGATGTTTGCTTCGTTTATATTGCTGGGAATTGGAAACACCATTATCCAGGTTTCGGCCAATCCATTGTTGCAGGATGTGTCGCCTGCCGAAAAACTGGCAAGTTTTTTAAGCACATCGCAATTTGTAAAAGCGATAATTTCATTCTCCGGGCCACTGATTGCCACCGCAATGGCTGCTACTTTTGGCAATTGGAAACTGGTGCTGGCAGTTTACGGAATTACCTCGTTACTTGGCGCACTTTGGTTATTGGTTACGCCTATCAACGAATCGAAACCTAACCGCAAACCGGCCTCATTCAGTTCTTGTTTTGGGCTGCTGAAAAACCGTTTTGTGGCTTTGATGGCACTTTCCATTTTTCTGATTGTTGGCGCTGAAGTATCAACAAACACAAACATTTCAGATGTTCTGATTTCAAAATTCGATATTACCATGGAAAAAGCTGCGCTGGCCATCAGTGCATTTTTTGCCGGCGAAACCATTTCAAGGCTCATCGGAGCAATCATTCTGAACTGGATTAAACCCCGTGTTTTTCTTTTGCTTACCGTGCTCACTGCCTTGGTTGGCGTTGCAGGGGTGTTTGTTGCTCCTTCATTTTCAATTGCGTTGGCAGCCGTTTTTATCATCGGTTTTGGAGCCGGAAATATGTTCCCTATCATTTTCTCGCTGGCACTCGAAAAAATGCCCGACCGCGCCAACGAAATTTCCGGATTACTTATTATGGCCGTTTCGGGTGGCGCTGTTATTCCGCTTGTAATGGGTGGAGTGAGCACCGCTGTTTCGCCAATAGCAAGTGTGGCGGTATTGGGTTTTTGCTTCCTTTACATTTTGTGGGTTTCGTTTTATGTTCGTAAAAACTAACTTTTCAAAACTATCAGCTGTGAATAAACGCAATCATTTTTAACATTAAATATTTTTTCATGAAAACAAAAGTTCTTGTTTTATTTCTCTTTCTTGTATTCACAGCACAAACTCAAGCACAGACTTTTAAGATCGGCGCTGCACTCAGAAAAATTACGCCTGAAAAACTGATTCCTATTTCGGGTGGAATGGGAACCCCTGAAATGCCAACCAGCATGAAAGGCGATCTGTTTGTACGGGTGCTTGTTCTCGAAAAAGGCGACACCCGCGTTGCCATTGTAAACATCGACAACCTGGGCTGGCCGGCATATCTTGGCGACCGTTCCAGAAAACTGATCAAAGGGGTGAAACCTGAAAATGTACTCATCGGGGTAACCCACACCCATAGTGCACCTGATGCTTATGCATTCCCTGATGATAAAGGGAACCACGGTGCCGACCTCGCTTACCTCGACTGGTGTGTAAAACAGGTGGCCGATGCGGTGAATGAAGCTGTTTCGAAACTGGAATCTGCTTCGCTGAAAACCGCAGTGGGAGAAGCCAAAGGAAAAATTGCCTACAATTATTATGCTCCTGAACTTTACGACCCGCGGATGGGAGTTATCCAGGCCATTGCCACATCGGGCAAAAATGCAGGAAAACCCATTGCCACGCTGGTAAATTATGCCACGCACCCAGAGATTTTGGGAACCGACCGCAAAACTATCAGCCCCGATTTGTGTGGGCCGCTTTACGACCGCATTGAAGAAAAAGGCGGTGGAATGGCCTTGTTTATGAACAGCGCTCAAGGTGGAATGGTTACTGCCGACACCCGGCTTGAAAATGGAAAAGAAGCAAACGACTGGAACGAGTGTATTCGCATTGGCAACCTGATGGCCGATGAGGCGCTGAGAATTATTGGAACGGCGCCGGTTCAGGAAAACCCCGGGTTATACTGCGCTTCTAAAGTGATTACTTTTCCTATTGAATCAGATGCGCTTCGTTTTGTACTGCAAAACTCCCCGTTGGTTGACAAAGACGCTCAAAAAGGCGATTTCAGTAAAATTTCAACAAGGTTAAACCTGTTGAACATTGGCCAGGCACAGATTATCACCGTTCCGGGCGAAGCGCTGCCCAACATTGGTTTCTATGTAAAACGACACATGAAAACCAACCAGCCATTTATGTTTGGTCTTACCAACGATGCTTTTGGCTACATGCTCACCAAAGAAGATTTCAACAGTTTTAAACGCTACGCTTATGTTTCGCGTACTTCGCTTGGTGAAATGACTGGCGAAATTTACGAAACCGAAGCACTGAAATTTATTGCTGAAAGTCCGGCAGCAGCCAAATAACAAGGGCTTTCTTCAAAAAGACTCAACCCGCAGAAACTGTTTAAAGCAGCTTTTGCGGGTTGTTTTTTCCCGAATGTAACATGTTCAGAAAAAGGATTTTGCAGGGGGAAATATTTAATCAACATATATTTGCGGTAAATACGCTGGATATTTACTTCAGATACTTCTCAAAAAATGCATCCATTTTCTTTTGCATATACTGGTTGGGCCGAAGGGCAATATCCATGGCATGAGGCCATAACGGAAGTTTGTAATATTCGCAGGGAACAACCAAACGGTCGAGCCTTGCTTTCAATGTATCCGACTGACTGGTTGGAACAAGCATATCCGAAGTTCCCTGGAAAATTAAGGTGGCTGGCAAATCTTTATGCAGATATTTTGCCGGAGAAGCATCCCAATACAATTCAGGCTTTTCCGTGTAAGGATGACCAATAAACCGTGTTACAAGCGGCTGGGTGCTTGCATACGGCGTAGTCAGGTCAACCGGGCCATAAATATCGACAACGGCTTTTACTTTGTGCATTGGAATAACTGTTGTATCATTTTCAGCAACAGGCTGGTGGTTGATCCAGTTGTAACCGCTAAGCAACGAAAGATGTCCGCCTGCCGAACCTCCAATCAGTGCAATCCGTGAGGTATCAACTCCATAAGATTCGCCATTTTTGAATAGCCAGTCAACCGCATCGGCAATATCCTCAACACACGCCGGGTAAAGCGTATCAAGGCGGTAAGAAACTGTGGCAGTCATGTACCCTTTTTCAGCGTAATTGACAAGGTAACCCAGGTAATCCGACCGTTGCCCGTGGCGCCAGGCTCCACCGTGAATAAACACAAGCAGCGGCGATGGTTCTTTCAACTCTTTGGGTTTATAAATATCGAGATGAAGTGATTTCCCTCCCACATTTTTGTACTCAATATCTTTTATTTCCTCGATAGTGGCCGGAATCTCAGGTTTTAAATCGGCCATTTTTTCAAGCCCCACTCCAATTGCCAGGTAATCGAGAAGTTCGAAATGGTATGCGATTGGCGCCTTTTCGGGAAACAAAAACCCGATGGTTCGGGGAATGAGCATCAGTACTATAAAAGTGGCAAGGATTATCAGAAATCCCTTTAATATGCGTTTCAGAATTGTTTTGATTTTCATTGTTATAGTTTTAATATGCCCAAATAAATTCAACGTCTGTGCCCTGAACAGCGGGCAGGGGTTGATTAGTTTTTTTAATTCCCGGGTTGAAACCCGGGGTTATTCAGATATTGCCCCTCCGGGGTTTTTCAGTATTTCAATTTCCGGTTTCAAACCTCTCTGTTTTGAATTCCCTGATTAACTTCAAACCTTCAGATTCCAATACAGTATTGGGTTTTTCCTTTTCCCCTCCTTTGGAGGGGTTAGGGGAGGCTTATAATTCCCCTATCATTTCCTTCAAGTTACTATGAATCACCCCGGCAGTTTCAGGTCCCAGCGAATTTTCTTCTCCGTAAGGAGAATTATCGCGTCCATATGTATATGGCGCCTCCACATCCCACTGGCTTTTTGGAATAATGTATCCAATTTCATCGTTAGCCAGCCCCAACATAAATTTGTATTTGCCCGGCATCATTTCGCGAATCGGCGGAATTTCCAGCGGTGCAATTCCAAAATCATTTCCTTCAGGAGCTTCTACCCCACCGTTTAACAATTCGGGATACATCTCACCGGGAATGGTTACCAGCGAAATTGGGCCAAATTTTATCACAGCCAACTCCGACCGCATTTTCATCCATCCCATTGTACCACGTTTTAAAATACCAAGTGCCGCTCCCAGTTTGAACATCGTATTATCAATTTTCATTGGAAGCGTGCGTACAATAACCGAGATCCCGGCTGATTCTATAACTTCTACTGGGTTTTCCATCGCATTTAAAGCCATCAACGAAAGTTGTTTTCCCTGTGCTTCTGTCTTTTCGAAAGTTGGTTCGTTAAATTCTTCCCCCGTGAACGGGTCTTTTATTGGCAAACTGGGATGCGTAGTCATTAATCCACCTACCGCACCGTTGGCAAAAACACACACGCCACCAATTCCGGCTTTCATTAAACTGTCTCCGTTAAAAACCCCTTTTTCAACTCCTTCGCGCACGTAATGCGGAAAGTCGGAAGAAACCAACAAATTATCGCTCCACAATGTTTCAGGATGATCGGCCCAGGCAACCAGCGAACCCAGTGTTTTGCCAGTTTCGGCATCAACAGCTTTTATCAGGCGCATTCCCGAATCAAAAACTTCCGGTTGGCGGGTGTCTTTCACCAACGGAATTGCTCCTGTCATATCTTGTGAAATCTCCAAACGTACCGGTTTCAAATTTTTAACGGCAGCTTCAACAGATTCCACGATCCTGCTTTTCACATATTTCATGTATTCCTTACTGAGTCCGTCTTTTAACGGTGTTCCACTCCACAATCCAATCATATCAGGCCCTTCGTGGGTGTGGGTCGATGAAACAATAGTATAGGTTATGCCAGCCGCCGCAGAAATCGAATTACGGACATCCACAACATCGTCATTCATAAAACCGATGGCATCAATCACTACAATAGCGAGACGCGTTTTTCCATCGTCTATAATCATCGTCCTTGCCCAGGTATCGTCGTGAATTCCGTTGGCAGGTATTCTGTTGCTAAAACCGGCAATCCACACCGGATCGAACTTCCCGTTTCCGTTGCCATCGGTGTAAGTGTCACTATCCTTTGGATTATATTCTTTATCGTTGTTGGCATCCGTCCAACGATCGGGAACTTTCGGAGTAATTGTAACAGCAGCAAATCCGGCGCTTAATACCGTTGCTGTATTATTGATTATCTTCAAATCTGCTTTATACCCCGGATGCCGGTCTTTCATGTTCATAAACATCCAGGAAATGATTCCGGCAAACAGCAAAACAAACAGTATTCCCAGTGTTTTAAAAAACTTCTTCATATTATAATATTTTTGAGTCCGCTCCGAAAAGTCCTTGACCCCCTATCCCCCAAAGGGGGGACTTCCTAATTCAATGATTTTCAGATGTTCCCCTTTGGGGTTAGGGGTCAAACAGATGAAAATCATTGAATTTCCTACTTTTCGGAGTAGGCTCATTTTTTGAATTTTGAAATTTAATATTTTTGTACCTACTCTTTTGAAAAGTTCAATCTAAAATTTTAGCTGAATTACTTCAACCAATATTGATTTCCAGACTTCGACTTCGCACAGTCTGACGATGGTCGCAGTGAGCGTAGTCGAACTGTTTTTACTTGTTTACAAATTAATTCTGCATATAAATTTATTTGTTTTTGTAAAGCACATTACGTTCTATCTTCGGATTATCTATTTCAGGGCCTTGTTCAATTTTTCGCCAGTCGATGGTTTTGTTATACTTTTTCATTGCCAGTTCGGCATCGAATATGCGCGAATCGTGTAACTCCAAAGTATAAGGCGTATAATCTGGAGTAGGTGTGAAAAAATCCTGAAGCAAAGCACCAGTCACATCAAACTGGTTTACATACGGTACACCGAGAATATTGTACATGGTTTTCAGGATGGAGCCAAAATTGGCGTGAGTATGCGAAACATAACCTTTTTTCACATATGGGCCGGCCATCATTAGAACTGAACGATGTCCGTCGATGTGGTCAACGCCGCCCTGCGGATCATCTTCGGTAATAATAACAAGCATTTCTTTCCAGTATTTTGTACGTGACAGGAAATGTAAGATGCGACCAACCGCCAGGTCATTATCCACCATAAACGAATGCGGGTAAAAATATCCATCTTCGGGCCTTTCTTTTGCTCCATGGTCGTTGGGAACCTGCATGGTTATCAATGAAGGCAGTTTCTCTTTCCCTTTAATCCATTTTTCAGTGAATTCGCGTTCAAACTGGTCCATCCGGTATTGGTCGGGAATATTCATGTTAAAACCTGCATAATCATGGCTGGTACGTGTAAACAACGCGTCCTGCATGGGAACCATCACACCGTGTGCAGCGCCTGTGTTGGTATCGTACCACTCTTCGCGTTCATGACCTGCTTCATTGGCTTCACCAAAATTATAAAACGACACATTTTCCCTTTCAAGCGCTTCCCAAAGGCCTCCAATTTCAGCATAATCTTCAGGATCAACACTGCCAATTGTACTCGGGAAACGCCGTCCGGGCGCTTTTGAAAAAATCATTGCTGTTTTCGAAGTGGCAGCATTTGCCTCAACCCATTCATTTGGAATAACACCAACCATCCAGTGATGGCCGTGAACAGAAGCATCGCTGTCGCAGTAATAATTATCGGAATAGGAGAATTGCTTTGCTGCTTTAATGTGGTTCGGACTGATGCGTGGTTTTGGAAATTTACCAAACATATTACGCGGCAATGTATATTCGTTGTTTATGCCATATCTTGCAAGTGTGCTATCACCATCCGAACCTTTAAGCTGACCAAAAATCTCATCAAAAGTCCTGTTTTCCTTAGTAATATAAACGATGTGTTTGATTGGCGTTTTATTCAATCCGGGCAAAGCCGGCAACGGATTTTTCTTATCGTTTTTAATGGTTACGGTTTTAAAGGTATTATCTATTGATTGTTTTGTGAAGGCAGCCAGTTGAGCAGCATCCGGCATATCCACTTTCTGAAAGCTCCCGAGTTGAATATCTCCTACATAATATCCCTGAACCGGTGGTATAAAATCCTTTCCACCATTAGGTCCGGCGCCAAGTCCACGACAAGTTGTAATATAAATCTCCTTATCATCGGCTGATAATTTCACACGTGTTGGTCCCCATCCCGAGGGAATCAGTCCTTTTGTTTTTCCCGATTCCACATCGATAACCGCAATTGCATTGAATCCCAAAAGAGCTACAAAAAGAGTTTTTTCATCTTTTGTAAGTGCAATACCAAAGGGGAGCAACCCCCGGTATTTGTCAATTTGTGAATCAACCAAAATTGGAATGTCACCAATCAGTTTGTGATTTTTATAATCGATTACTGAAATATTGTCGTTGGTAGCATTTGTAACATAAGCAAACTGTTTTCCAACAGCAATCGAATTTGGACTGGCACCTCCCACCACTTCGGCATCTTCAATCATTTGCCCAATCTGGTGGCCGGTTTTAAATTTTTCGATCACCCGGTTGTTTTGCAAATCGATGGTAAAAACACTCATGGCATCGGGATGGAGCGGACTGCCCAATCCGGGAACTTCACGTCCTTCAACCACAGTACCGTGAATTGATTCAGGAGTGTTATTCCCGTATGGATGATGCGAAATCATCAGTGAATCGTAGTTTTCGGGAGTTGCACCGGTTATTAACGGATAAGAATACATACCCACATTTGCCACCAGTGCAGTTTTTTTATCGGGGCTTAATGTCAAACCAAAAGGTTGTCGGCCAACTTCAACTGACGCGGTAATTTTCCCTGTACTTAAATCGATTCGAACCATTCTGAAATTACCCCGATCGAGAACAAGTAGTTCGCCTTTTTCGTCATTAAAAACCAAATCTGAAGTAAAACTATCTCCATATTCAATCCCGTCAACAACTCCGTTTAGCGAAATTGAATCGAGACGAACCAGATTCTCAATGTCGTATTTAATAACAGCGCCATTGTCGCCACCACTGAGGTAAACAGTTTTTGAATCTCCGGGGAAAGCCACACCTAAAAATGACCCTTTTGATAAAGGAGATTTAATTTTACCGTCATAATCAGGAACCCTTACTGCATCAAGGGTTTGAATATCAACAATGGTAAAAACACCGTTATGGAGCGTAACCGATTTTTTTCCGTCAGGTGAAATAGCCATCCCGTACGGATCGTTTGTAATACGAATTAATTCGCCTGCCGGAGTCAAAAACCGTCCGCTTGGTAAAATGGTTGTACCCCCGATGTTTATTTTAGTAAATTCATTTCCTGCTGGTACCGTCAGAATCTCCACCTTTTTCTGTGCCAGCAGCCACTGAACTGAAATAAGAAAAAGCCCTGACAAAACAAGACCCAGGTATTTCGTTTTCATTTTTTATAGAAATTTATCGGTTTTACTTTTTTACAGGATTTTGCCTGTACCAATTGTCAACTCTCAGTTTTATGTTTTCGCGGATGTTCATCCAGAAAAGACTAATATCGTAAATGTGCAAATCTTTTTTATAGTCCAGATTTTCAAGTACCTGCAGAGGAATATCAACCCAGAGAACCTTTGTTACCGACTCAATTCCTGCAGTTAGCGTATTTGGAATAATACTTTCAAAATCCAGCATAATTCCTTTGTGTATCGCGGGTGACGCCCATTCGGTGGAAGTGCTCCATGTCAGCGGATTTACGCAGATTGAGTTTCCCTTTTCGGGTTCAACCTTTTTCGGCATTTCACCTTTTACATAACTGCGCCATCCGGCAAAACAACCTGTTTGTTCCGGCTTTTCGCTGGCTGATATGTCTTTAAAATCTTCCTTTTTAATCTGATACCCTGGAATATAAGCGCAAACCAATTGTTTTTGCAACGGTTTTCCGTCGAATAACTCCTGTAACAATCTGATTGCATGCAGTGTCCCCTGACTGTGTGAAGCAATTATAATCGGTCTTCCCTTATTTTCGTTTTTAAGATAATATTGAAAAGCAGTTTTTACATCATTGTATGCCAGGTCGAAAGCGGCTGTTGCTTCGGGAGTTCCCATTTTATAGAAAGCTTCCATGTTTGCCTGTCTGTACCTTGGAGCAAAAACCCGGCAACTGCCATTAAAAACGGAAGCCTGAAAAAGGATTGATCGGTAGTCTGTCTCCATATTCACTTCCGTGCTGCTTAACCAGGCATTCCAAGAGGAAGTGTCGGTCTCGCCAAAATAGGAAGTTGGATGAATAAAGAAGACATCTGCCTTTTTTTCCACTTTTTTATTTTTCAAAAACGAAGGAATGCTGTCGCTTGTATCCCATTTGTATGGCGAGGCAGCCCAAAAATTCAGGTTTGAATAATCGGGCTGTGCTGTTACAAAACCCAAATTTATTACTGTAAAAACGATAAAAATAAAAATTTTCTTTCCCCTCATTTTTGTTAGCACTTTATTCATAATACTTTGAATTTTTTTTAGCCACTAAGACACCAAGGCACTAAGAAACACTAAAATTTTGATTCTATGTGAAACTTTGTGTCTGTGAGCCTTTGTGGCATCATATATTTTTCATTTTGAAGTACATTTTTTGTTACTACTCAGCAGGAATCAGTTTTTGATCAGCCAGATTTGTTAAAGCCTTAAAAACATTCATTGAATTTTTGATAGTT
>DYSZ01000046.1:21869-22022 GCA_020726265.1 Draconibacterium orientale | reverse complement strand
GCCTGAAATCATTGATTTCAGGCTTTTTCGTTAATTCTGGTTGTCTATCCAGCTCTCCAGGTAGGACTTGAACCTACGACCTACGGATTAACAGTCCGCCGCTCTAACCGACTGAGCTACTAGAGAATTTTTTTCAACTTTTTCACTTTATCA
>DYSZ01000046.1:4020-21769 GCA_020726265.1 Draconibacterium orientale | reverse complement strand
GCGGATTAATCCCGAGGGTTCGGGACCGCTCTAACCGACTGAGCTACTAGAGAATTTTTTTCAACTTTTTCACTTTATCAATCAGAACCTCCGACCTGCGGATTAATCCCGAGGGTTCGGGACCGCTCTAACCGACTGAGCTACTAGAGAATACATGTTTTTTTGAACGTTTGCCTTTTTTCAAAAGCGTTGCAAAAATAACAGCTTTTCGTAAAAGAAAAAATATTTTCAAAAAAAACTTTCCCTTTCTGCCGATGTGATGCCCTTATCAGGTTTTTTCATGCTGAAATGAGGATAACTCATACAGCGTTAAAAAGGTAAAATAATTACTTTTACCTTCGTTTAAAATCATTTAAAATTGACAAACTTGAAACAACTCACCTTTATCACGGTAGCTATAGTGGCACTGTTTCCTCAAATAATTCCCGCACAAAACTTTTCTGTTGAGGTTCAAATACAAAATCAACCTTCGGGAATCGTTGTTTTTGGTTCGGTGAGGGGCGACGATTTTATCCCTGTTGACAGCATTCAGGTTGGTGAATCGACAGCCCGGGTGAAATTTGTTTTCCCTGAAAATTCACATGCCGGAATTTACAGAATTATCCTTGGTAAAACCAGTTACGAAAAGATAATGAATAAACCTCCGCATCAGTTGGATTTTATTTTCGATAACGAAAATATGGCGTTTGAAACCGATTTTGATGCTACTGAAGAAAAACTGAAAATAAAGCAATCAAAAGAAAATACAGCCTGGTACGATTTCAGGGTAAAAGATAAGGAGCTGATGGAAAAAGTCAGCATTATAGAAAGTGAAGTCGATAAAAGCCGGAAAAATTCTGATTCGGTAAAAATCAACGACCTTGCCAATCAGTACAACCAATTACAAATGGAGCGCGACATGTTTGTAGTAAAGTCATCGCAGAAAAGCCGCGGTTTGTTTGTTTCGCAAGTAATTAAAAACCAGCGTTTACCCATGTTAGATGGATATTTATCGCCCGAAGAGCGATTAATTGTTTTTAAGTCGGATTACTTTAAAGTGCTCGACTTTTCAAGTCCCGGCCTTATCAATTCGCAGGTGTACACCGACAATATTTTTAATTATCTGATTCGGTACAACAGTCCGTTTCTTACCCAAAAACAGCGCGAAACCGAGTATATAAAAGCAGTTGATTCCATTATGACCAATGTAAAACAGAACAACGAAGTGCGGGAATTTGTAAAAGATTATCTTTTACACGGGTTCGAAGTTTTGAAAATGGATATACTTATCAGCTACATGAACAAAAAATATCCGCTGTAATTTCAGTGTTTTAAAATGGTAAAACATCAGGTTCATAAGCCTGGTTGCGGTATTGCGGTTCGAACCCGGCATCGCGAATGGCTTGCTGAATGCCGGATGCATTCATTTTGTATCGTGCGCCTGCTGCCGAAACCACATTTTCTTCCATCATAATCGAGCCAAAATCGTTTGCACCCCCATGTAAACAAAGCTGTCCGGTGTCGACACCCACTGTGAGCCACGAAGCCTGCAGGTTTTTCACATTGTTCAGCATAATACGGCTGATGGCTACGAGCCGGAGGTAATCGTTGGCAGTGGAATTATTCCTGATCCCCTCCTTTAGTAAAGCAGTTCCCTCGTCCATAAACGGCCACGGAACAAAAGTCACAAAGCCATGATTTCCAAATGGTTTTTCGCTTTGCATCTGCCGCAACAGCGCCAGATGTTCAATCCGTTCAGCCAATGTTTCGATATGGCCAAACATCATCGTTGCCGAGGTTACAAGATTCATTTTGTGAGCTTCACGCATTACATCGAACCAGTCCTGCGTACTGCATTTTCCGGGCGAAATGGTTTTACGAACGCGGTCCGACAAAATTTCGGCGCCTGCTCCCGGAAGGCTTTCCAATCCTGAAGCTACCAATATTTCAAGTGTCTCGCGAAAACTTTTTCTTTCTTTTTTGGCTAAAAAAGCAATTTCGGGTGGTCCCAACGCATGAAGTTTAACCATGGGGTAACGGTTTTTCAGTTCACGGAAAAGGTCGGTATAAAAAGTAAGACCAAGTTTTGGGTGCATCCCTCCCTGCAAAAGCAATTGCCTTCCGCCTGCCGCAAGCAACTCTTCTGTTTTTTGGCAATACTCATCAATGGTGGTGATGTATTGCGCTTCCTCGTTGATTTTACAATGAAAATTACAGAATTTGCATCCCGAAATACAAACGTTTGTGATGTTTACATTCCTGTCGATAATCCATCCCACCCGATTGCCGGGAACCTGTTTTTGCCTGCATTCGTTAGCCACCAGCATGAGCTCGGTTGTGGAAACATGATTGTAAATGTAAAGTCCTTCTTCCGTGGTAACAGATTCCAGATTGGCAGCTTTTGCAAGTATTTTGTCGCTCTTCATTTTTCTTGTTGTTATTGTGTTGAGAAGTAACAATTATTAAGTGCTATTTTTGATGCAAAATTGTACCTATGATTCCAAAAATTTCAAAAATAGCACATTTAGGCGAAAATGTTTCAACAGCTTATCTGATTGAAAACTTCGATACTTTTCATTTTCAGGAATTTTCTGAAGTTGAAAAAAGTTATATCAACTCAAAACTGGAGAAAGATTCAAAGTGTATTGTTTACCAGTACCCAAAATTCAGTTTTGTGTATAAACACTCGACCGAAGTTCCGGTTCATCAGCAAAATGAAGCGGCTAGAAAAGCCGGGTCAAAATTTTACGATTTGCTGAAAACTGAAAAAACTGACAGAGTGCAGATTTCAGGGGCGGGAAATGCTGAAATCACCCTCGCTTTTGTCGAAGGGTTGCTTTTAACAGCTTATTCATTTGATAAATACAAAAAAGAAAAAGAAAATTTTGGTTTCGAACAGCTTGAAATTGTTTGCGCGTCATTAACCAGCCAACAAATTGCTGAAACTGTTAACCTTGTTAAGGCTGTTTTTAAAGCCCGTGATTTGGTAAACGAACCTCTCTCGTTTTTAACTGCTTTGCAGCTTTCAACCGAATTTGAAAAAATGGGCAATGAGGCTGGATTTTCTGTTGAAGTGTATCACAAACAAAAAATTGAAGAGCTGAAAATGGGCGGGTTGCTTGCTGTAAACCGGGGAAGTATCGACCCACCAACTTTTACAATAATGGATTATAAACCGGCAGGTGCAATAAACGCAAAACCTGTTGTATTGGTTGGCAAAGGCGTGGTTTTCGATACAGGCGGACTGAGTTTAAAGCCAACGCCAAAATCGATGGATTTCATGAAAAGCGATATGGCCGGTGCCGCAGTGGTTGCTGCTACAGTTTTTGCCCTTGCCAAAAACAAAATTCCGGTTTATGTGGTTGGGCTGATTCCAGCCACCGACAATCGTCCCGATGGAAATGCGTATGTACCGGGCGATATCATTACCATGTTCGATGGTACCACAGTTGAAATCAGAAACACCGACGCCGAAGGCCGACTGATTTTAGCCGATGCACTGAGTTATGCAAAAAGATATGACCCTGCACTTGTGATTGATGTGGCCACTTTAACCGGTGCAGCTGATATTGTCGCCGGTAAATGTGCTTCGGTGGTGATGGGAAGCGCTGAAGAATACCTGCTGAAACTAAAAGAAACCGGAAACGAAACATTTGAAAGACTAATTGAGGTTCCGTTGTGGGAAGAGTATGCCGAACCACTGAAATCGGGAGTAGCCGACCTGAACAACCTTGGAGTGCGTGAAGCACAGTCAACCATTGCGGGAAAATTTCTCGAACATTTTACCAGTTACCCGTGGATTCATCTCGATACAGCCGGAACCCCCTTCCTCGACGAAAAAGACCATTATCAGCCTGCGGGAGGAACTGGGTTTGGCATCAGGCTGCTTTACAACTTTTTAAAGAAATTCAACTAAAAAAACTAACTTTGCCGCTCGTTTAAAAAGAAATACAAATAACCGAAACAGCATAAAATGGCACATCAGGATACAATAAAAGTAGGCATTACGCATGGTGATATCAACGGTATTGGCTACGAGGTGATTATTAAAACCCTCAACGAGCCACACATGCTCGAAGTTTGCACACCCGTAATTTATGGCTCGGCCAAAGTGGCTGCCTATCACCGGAAAGCGCTGAATCTTGAGGGGTTGAGTTTTAATCACATCCGCAATATTGGCGAAGCACATTCAAAAAGAATCAACATTATCAATTGTATCGACGATAATACACGCGTTGAATTGGGAAAATCGACACGCGAAGCCGGCGAATCGTCATTCAATGCGCTCGATGCCGCCTGTATCGACCTTGAACAAGGACTTATTGATGTGTTGGTTACAGCCCCAATCAACAAAGACAATATCCAAAGCGAAAATTTTGATTTTCCGGGTCACACCGAATTTTTAGCACAACGGTTTAAAACAAATAATTACCTGATGCTGATGGTAAGCGAGACCATGAAAATGGGTGTGGTTACCACGCACATGCCGCTTTCAGAGGTAGCTAAACACATTACAAAAGAGGCTGTACTTTCGAAACTGCGGATTTTATCGCTCACATTACAACAGGATTTTGCAGTTCCGCGACCCCGGATTGCGGTTTTTGGTTTAAATCCACATGCCGGCGACAATGGCTTGCTTGGTAAAGAAGAAATCGATGTAATCCTTCCAGCCATTCATCAGGCCAAAAAGGAAGGAATCATTGCGTTGGGGCCATTTCCCGCCGATGGATTTTTCGGGTCGGAAGATTACAGAAAATACGATGCAATTCTGGCCATGTACCACGACCAGGGAATGATTCCGTTTAAACTGACTTCGTTTGAACATGGTGTAAATTATACCGCCGGGTTGCCGGTAATCCGTACATCGCCTGCACATGGCACAGCCTACGCAATTGCCGGCGAGGACAAAGCTTCGCCTGAGTCGTTCAGACAGGCAATGTTTCTGGCAATCGATGCGTACAAAAGCCGGAAGCTTTATCAGGAAATCAGCAAAAACCCGCTTAAATCGTACCATTTTAACCCGAATCAGGTTGACGAGAACGTGAATATTGAAGAGGAAGACGACCAAATTTAATTTCAACAAAAACCATGTACGATTTTATTCGGGGTACCATTATCGAGCGCAATCCGGCCAGCGTGGTTATTGAGGCAGGAGGAGTTGGCTACAGCGTGCATATTTCGCTGAATACTTATACCAAACTGAATAAGCAACCCGATGCGTTGATTTATGTACACCAGGTGGTGCGCGAAGACGCCCATCTTTTATTTGGTTTTGCCGATAAAACCGAGCGCGAACTTTTCAGAAATCTGATTTCAGTAAATGGTGTGGGGGCAAATACGGCAATTATGATGTTGTCGTCGCTGAGTCCCGATGAAATTGCCACGGCAGTTACCACCGAAAATGTGGCCGTTTTAAAAGCAGTAAAAGGGATTGGCATAAAAACAGCCCAAAGAATTATTATCGATCTGAAGGATAAGCTCGCAAAATTCAGGGAAAACGACACGATTTTCGCGCTGCCGGACAATACAATTCTCAATGAATCGTTATCAGCATTAGTCATGCTTGGCTTTGTTAAAAGAGATGCAGAAAAGGTAGTAACAAAAATACTTCAGGAGCAGCCGCAAACAACCGTCGAGAGTGTGATTAAGCAAGCGTTAAAAAGGTTATAAACTCGAATGATTTCAGGTCGAAGCATATATAAAATATACTTCCTGTTTCTGTTTACACTTTTGCTGGCCACCACTGTTGCCGGCAAAACTGCTGTTAATGGGGGGTTTTCATATTTCCCGGTAATTCAGAACCGCGATACGGTTGAAATCGATACCACCGGCACGTTGCCATTTCCGTTTAAAGACCAGCCGGCATTTGGCAAACCCAATACCGATTCGTTAAAATTATACCTCAACAAACCCGGCAATATCAAATATGAAATTGAGTACGACCCTGTAACGGGACAGTATGTTTTTTACGAAAAAATAGGCGACCTCAACTACCGCTTGCCACAAACCATGTCGCTCGACGATTATGTGGATTACGATTTTGAACAATCGATAAAAAGTTACTGGCGAGAGCGTTCGCGGATTGCCGACCTCGATAAACAACGCTCGCTCATCCCCGAACTTACCATTGGTGGTGAGGCTTTTAACCGCATTTTTGGCGGAAATACGATCAACATTCAACCACAGGGTTATGTCGAGGTTAGTTTCGGATACCAGATGAATGCCACCGAAAACCCTGCAATCCCGGAGCGTTTGCGCAAAGTTCCCACATTCGATTTCGATGAAAAAATTCAGTTGAACGTGGTGGGCCAGATTGGTACCAAAATGAACATGCGTGTGAATTACAACACCGAGGCTTCGTTTGATTACGAAAATAAAATGAACCTCGAATATACCGGCGAAGAGGATGAAATTATACGGAAAATTGAAGCTGGCAACGTTTCGCTTCCGCTGAATGGTTCGCTGATTACAGGCGCTTCCAACCTTTTTGGTATCAAAGGCGAAATGCAGTTTGGTAAACTTTCGGTAACCACCATTTTTTCGCAGCAAAAAGGTGAATCGCAAACGGTTGAAACTGAAGGCGGGGCGCAAATTACCACCTTCGAAATTTCAGCCGAAAATTATGACGCTAACCGGCACTTTTTCCTGTCGCATTATTTCAGAGCCAATTACGATAAATGGCTGCAAAATACGGCAACACCGCTAACTCCCATCAGTATAAATAAAATCGAAATCTGGGTAACCAACAAAACCAGCAACTTTACCGAAGCACGAAATATTCTTGCATTGCAGGATCTTGGCGAACACAACCCCGATATTTATAACCGAATTCCACAGTTTCAGGAAACCACAGGCTTACCTTACCCGCAAAATATTTACCCCTTAAACGATGCCAACGGTTTGTATTACGAAATGGCGAATACTTACAGCGATGTTCGTTATGTGCAGAATATCACCAGTGTTATGGCACAATTTGGTAACGAATTTATTGGCGGGCGCGATTTTGAGAAAATTGAACAGGCACGAAAGCTAACAACTTCAGAATACACGGTGAATGCGCGACTCGGATATATTTCGCTGAACTCGGCACTGAATAACGATGAGGTTCTGGCTGTCGCTTTTAACTACACATCAAACGGCGTTACTTATCAGGTGGGCGAATTTTCAACCGATGGGGTGCCCGCACCACAAACCCTTTTGCTCAAGTTGCTTAAAGGTACCAATCTGACACCCAGACTTCCTACCTGGAAGCTGATGATGAAGAACATTTATAACCTGAATGCTAATCAGCTTACTAATGAAGATTTCAATCTGAACATTGTTTACCAGAACGATTCGACCGGTACCAACATCAACTATCTTCCTGAAGGCAGAATCAACGGGCATATTTTACTAGAGGTGATGAATCTCGATAAACTGAATAAACAGCTCGACCCATATAAAGACGGGAAATTCGATTTTATTGAGGGAATAACAGTTCAGGCTGGCAACGGACGGATTATTTTTCCGGTACTCGAACCATTTGGAAAGCACCTGGCCGATTCACTGCAAGATCGGCAACTCATCTCAAAATATACCTTCCAGTCGTTGTACGATTCAACCCAAACCTATGCCGAACAGGATGCCGAACACAATAAGTACAGACTCATCGGCAGTTACAAAGGGTCATCGAGTTCAGAAATTATGCTGAATACACTGAACCTTACTCAGGGATCGGTGCGGGTAACCGCTGGCGGAAGAGAGCTTGTTGAAAACGTTGATTATACTGTTGATTATACTTTGGGGCGGGTAAAGGTTATCAACCAGGCTTTGATTGAAGCCGGAACCCCGATTTCGGTTTCAACCGAAAGCGAAGACCTGTTCAGTATGCAACGGAAAACACTGCTGGGTACTTATGCCAATTATGCTTTTTCCGACAATTTTAATGTGGGGGCAACCGCGCTGATGATGCACGAAAGGCCGCTGACCGAAAAAGTGAATTACGGCAACGATCCGATTTCGAACTGGGCACTCGGACTTGATACACGATACACCACCGAAAGCAAATTACTTACAAAAGCAGTTGATGCACTACCGTTTTATTCAACAAATACACCTTCAACCATCAACTTCGAGGCCGAAATAGCAAAACTGATTCCGGGACACTCAAAAGCTATTGAAGGTAGCGGAACTGCCTATATCGATGATTTTGAAGGAACAAAAACCACCATTTCGCTGAAGGCAAGGCAGTCGTGGGTTATGGCAACCACACCGCAGTTTCAGCCCGATTTGTTTCCCGAAGGCAGTTTGACCAACAATCTCGATTATGGTGTAAACCGGGCCAATCTTTCCTATTACATTATCGATCCTTTGTTTTTGCGAAATACAAGCCTAACACCTGATTACATAAAAAGTGACCTCGATATGCAGTCGAATCACTACATGCGCGAAGTTTTCGAGAAGGAAATTTTCCCTGCAAAAGAATCACCACAAGGGCAACCTACCAATATCCCGGTTTTCGACCTTGCATTTTACCCGCGCGAACGCGGACAATATAACTTCGATGCAGGAATGAGTCCGTACGCTGCAGGCGTTAACCCTGATGGAACACTTCGGTTGCCCGAATCACGCTGGGGGGGTATAATGCGTAAACTCGAAACCAGCGATTTTGAAAACTCAAATATCGAAAGTATCGAGTTCTGGGTGATGGATCCGTTTGTGTACGATACAGCCGGAGTTCACAGCGGCGGTGATTTGTATTTTAACCTTGGCGATATTTCGGAAGATGTGTTGAAAGATTCGCGAAAAGCATTTGAAAACGGACTGCCCGCAAACGGGCTGCTTACCGACATCGATACCACTGTTTGGGGAAGGGTTTCAACACTTCAGTCGCTGGTAAATGCATTCGACAACAATCCGGAGTCGCGTCAATACCAGGACCTTGGCTTCGATGGATTAAACGATAATGATGAACAAAGTCATTTCGACGATTTTATTCAGGCAATCACCCCGCGTGTTTCGCCCGAAGTGCTCGATCGTATTAAGGTTGACCCGGCAAGCGACAATTACCATTATTATCGCGGGGGCGATTACGACCAACAGCAACTCGACATTCTTGAGCGATATAAAAAATACAACGGGCCCGATGGCAACTCGCCCACAACGGAGATGTCGCCCGAAAGTTATCCCACTTCAGCATCATCCATTCCCGATATTGAAGATATCAACAGCGACAATACGCTCAATGAGTATGAACGATATTACCAGTATAAAATAAGCATCCGTAAGCAGGATATGCAGCTGGGAATGAATTACATTTCTGATATTAAAACAAGCCGTGTCCAGTTAAAAAACGGGAAAATTGAAGAAATAAAATGGTACCAGTTTAAAGTACCGGTTCGTGAACCCGACAGAGTAGTCGGTAATATCAGCGACTTTAAATCGATTCGTTTCATGCGTATATTTATGCGTGGGTTCAGTGATTCTACTTTCCTTCGTTTTGCTGAACTCGACCTGGTAAGGGCCGACTGGCGAAGTTATACCCGCCATATTGGCGAACCCGATGCCATTTCGCCAAATGCCAATTTTAACGTTTCTGCAGTTAGTATCGAGGAAAACGGAAGCCGCGAGCCAGTGAACTATGTTTTGCCTCCCGGAATTTCGAGGGTAATAGACCCCGCCAACCCACAGCTAAGGCAGTTAAACGAACAGTCGATGGTGTTAAAAGTTACCGAACTGGAGCAGGGCGACGCAAGGGCTGCTTACAAATCAATCAATATGGATTTCAGAAGGTACCAGAAAATAAAACTTGAAGTTCATGCTGAACAGCTTGAAGACTCGCCACTGAAAGACAACGAACTGATGTTTTTTGTACGAATCGGGTCAGACTACAACTACAACTATTATGAATACGAATTACCCTTAAAACTCACACCCTATGGTTTTTATAACGGCGAAATCGAAAGTGACCGTTATATTGTGTGGCCCGACGAAAACAGGATTGATTTACCACTCGAACTTTTTACCGACGTAAAGCTGGCCCGAAACGACGCCATGCGTCAGGCTGGTTCAACGGTTAGTATTCAGGTTGTTTACGAAATAGTGCACCAGGGTTGGAATAAAAACCGTAACAAGGTAAAAATCAAAGGGAATCCGAATTTGGGTAACGTACAGGTGATGATGATGGGTATTCGTAACAGAAAGGAACAACTCAATACCGGGCCGAAATCAATTGAAGTTTGGGCGAACGAACTTCGCCTGTCCGACTTTGACGAAAAAGGAGGGTGGGCTGCAAACGCACGCCTTTCGACCCGGATTGCTGATTTAGGAAGCGTTACATTTGCCGGGCGGACCAGCACTGAAGGTTACGGAAGCATCAGCGAAAATATCAACAGCCGGCAGCTCGATGACATTAACGAATTTGATGTGGCTGCTTCGCTCGATCTGGGTAAATTTTTCCCTGAAAAAGCAGGTGTGCGGTTACCTTTCTATTACGGTTATTCACGAAGCGCACACAATCCGAAGTACAACCCGCTCGACCCCGATATTGAACTCGATAAATCGCTTGAACATGCTGATAATCAGCGTGAAAAAGACTCAATAATTTTTATCTCACAGGATTTAATCACCCGGAAAAGCATCAATTTCACCAATGTAAAAGTTGAACCTCAGAAACAAAAAGAAAAGACAAACTTGTGGGATCCTGAAAATTTTGCGGCGACTTACTCTTACAACGAAATTCAGCAACGTGACATTAATACTGAACTCAATGGCGACAAAACACACAGGGTAATGTTTTCTTACAATTACAGTAGCAGGCCAAAGCTTATTCAACCTTTTGGTAAGGTAAAAGCTTTTCAGAAAGGTTTGCTGAAACCCATTGGTGGTATTAATTTCTATCCGCTTCCCAACCAGATTTCGTTCCGAACTGATTTGTACCGCCGTTACCACGAATCCCAAAGCAGGAATATTACGAACCCGAATTTTCTTATTCCGGCTACCTACGAAAAGGATTTTCTGTGGAACCGTTTCTTCGATTTAAGATACGATGTTACACGTGCATTGAAAGTCGATTTCTCGTCAAGGGCAACTTCGAGAATTGATGAACCTGAAGGACGGATTGATAAAAGCGATGATGATTATCAGTGGAAAAAAGATTCAATATTGAATAGTCTTTGGGAAATGGGAAGGCCGACACTTTACGACCACAACATCAATGCAACGTACATGGTTCCGCTTAACCAGATAAAAGCGCTGAATTTTATCTCAGCCAACATTCGTTATCAGGGAACTTACAACTGGATTGCGGGACCAATCACTGCCGACACAATCAGGCTGGGAAACCGTGTACAGAACTCACAAAACTGGCAGTTTAATGGCAATATGACGTTTACAAGCCTCTACAATAAAGTGCCATATTTTAAGGAAGTGAACAACAAGTTCCGGCGCACCAGCCGTACTCGCGGAAGTTTGAACCAACAACAGGGCGGAACCCGGCAAAACCAACAGGCTCAGGTAACTCCAAAAGTGCAGGAGCAGACCTACAGCAGCAATGTAAAACTTGCCGCCAATACTGTACAGAAAATAAACCACAAACTGAATACAAAAAAACTGAAGGTGGTGGTTACCGGCGTGGAGGGGAAAGTAATTCCTGTTAAAGTCGATTATATCGACAACAATTCAATAAACATCACCCCGCTTGAAAGCGCCGCCCAGGCTATGCTCACGGTGAGCGGTAAACCCGGCGACCAGACCTTGTTTAAAGACATTATGGATGTTACCACCCGAATACTGATAGGGGTACAAAATTTTTCGGCTACATACACACTTACCGGTGGAACCCAGTTACCGGGTTACCTGCCTGAACCTGTCTTTTTTGGCGGTGGAAATTACGACCCGAATCCGGCGTTCGGATATAATGCAGGATCGAGTTATGCTCCGGGGGTACCATTCCTTTTGGGTTGGCAGGATAAAGACTTTGCCAGAAAAGCAGCCAGCAAAGGCTGGATTACAAACGACTCGACTTTAAATATGCCATACATGTTTACAAAAAGCGAACGGCTTAACTTCAGACTTACCTACGAACCATTACCCGATTTGCGCATCGATTTAACTTCTGACCGTGTGTTTGCCCGGAATATTACCGAGTTTTATAATTACGATCACAACACCGGAAATTTCAATGCCAACAGTTTTACCGAAGCCGGAAATTTCAGTATGACAACAATTACCTGGGGAACTGCGCTCTTCTCAATTGGAAAAGGCACCGAACAGGAATCAGCTTCTTTTGAAAACATGAAGCAATACCGCACCATAATTGCGCATCGTTTGGCCAATCAGCGACCCACCGATAATGGATTCGGCTACGACCCGACTGTGCCAAATGCACAACATCCCGATTATCCCGATGGTTACGGACCAACTTCGGTAGAGGTGCTCGTTCCGGCATTTCTGGCAGCGTACCAGAAAAAAGACCCCAATAAAATTCCGCTGGGTTTGTTCCCGTCGGTGAAATACATGCGCCCTAACTGGAACATTCGCTACGAAGGGATGGTTTCAAAAATTCCGGGTCTGAACAAAGTAATCCGATCACTGAATTTTCAGCACCAATACCGTTCAACCTACAATGTGGGCTCATTTCTTACCAACCTGAAATACGATGAGGAAGGCGACGGGTTCAGTTACATTCGCGACATAGCCGAAAACTTTATCCCGGCCTACGATTTTAACACGGTTAACATCATGGAAACCTTCAGCCCGCTTATAAATGTGGATGTAATGTGGATGAGTGACCTGACCACCCGCGGCGAAATAAAACGAACCCGCAACCTGAACCTTGCCTTCGCCAACAACCAGCTCACCGAAACATTGAGCAGCGAATATACCCTTGGGGTTGGATATCGTTTCACCCAAATGGACCTCATCATCAAAACCAAAAGATCACAACAAGCCTATTCAAACGACCTGAATATCAGAGCCGACTTCTCGTTCAGAAAAAATAAAACATTGTTGCGTCAACTCGATGAGGACAAAGACCAGCTCACTGCCGGCCAAAGCGCGTTTACCATTAAAACCTATGCCGATTATATGCTGAGCGACCGCTTCCAGATGCGTGTGTTCTTTGATAAAATCATCAATACACCTTACACATCATTATCGTTTGCCACATCAAATACAAACATCGGGGTAAGTTTCAGGTTTACACTGGCACAATAAAAGTTCAGAATTCATTTACATTTGAAAAACTTTGCAGCTCATTTGTTGTTTTTTCAGAAAAAAGTTCATATTTGCACAACGATATTGATAAAATGATTAAAAATACAAATACAATATGGCTTCCGTGGTGGGGTCTTCTTACGTAAGCAAGGAGTTAAAGAGCCATATTGGTATTTTTTAAAAATATACAAACAAGGCCTGCTCCTTAAAAGGGCAGGCTTTTTAGTTTAAAATGAACGAGCTGGTAAAAAATAGAATCTTTGAAATTTCAACCCTTTGCGAAAGCTGCAAAGTAGATAAACTTTGGATTTTTGGATCGGCAAATACTCTTGCTTTTAATGAAAAAAGCGATTTCGATTTTTTAGTTTCATTTGAGAATATGGACGTGGTTGAATATGCTGAAAACTATTTTTTATTGATTGAAAAACTGGAAAAACTTTTAAAAAGAGACGTTGATTTAGTAACTGTAAACTCTTTGTCGAATCCGTATTTTATTAAAGCTGTTGAAGAAAGTAAATCATTGATTTATGACCAACAAAACCAGAAAATACCTGTTTGATATTTTGGAGGCAATCAATTCGATTGAAAATTATATTTCAAATGTTGATTTTATCCAGTATCAAAAGAACAAAATGGTTCACAGGGCTGTTGAAAGAGAGTTCGAAATTATCGGAGAGGCTATGAACACAATGTAAAAGCTGATAATTCAATAAAAATTACAAGTGCTGAAAGAATTATTGGGATGAGGAACAGAGTCATTCATGGTTACGATAAAATTGACAACGGACTGGTTTGGGGAACCATAAAAAAACATCTCCCGATTTTAAAAGAAGAAGTAAGTGAATTATTAAAATGAAACAAGTACAAAATACAAATTGGTGGTGGCACAGAAACTTTTTACAACCGTGAAGAGAGAGAATGCCATTGCAACAAAAGCAGAAAAACGGCTCATCGAATCACGGTGAGCCGTTTTTTTGTAGCCACAGCTCCACCCCAGCCCTCCCCGAGGAGGAGGGAGAAAAAGGCCTCTTCCAACCTCTCCAATGGAGAGGAGTAAGAAAAAAAGGAAAAAATGAATGGAAAATAATAATTAAAAGCAGAGTTCTCTTACCCCCCCTTCGGGGGGCAGGGGGGCTTACCAAACTATGGAAAAACTCAATTACAAACCAATCGTCAAAAAAATACTGGCCGATACGGTTACCCCGGTGAGTATTTACCTGCGTTTACGAACGCTTTATCCGAAGTCGGTTTTGCTCGAAAGCTCCGACTACCACGGCAACGAAAACGCATATTCATTTATTTGTTTTAGCCCGGTGGCCGACTTTACTGTTAACAGCGGCGAAGTGACAAAGGAAATCCCGGGAAAGGCAAAAGAGCGGTTCATGCTGTCGGCCGAAAGAACCCTGGATGCTGAACTCGATTATTTTTTTAAAACATTCAATGTACAATCGGGCGAAATTGAACTGCCGGCCAACGGATTGTTTGGCTACGTGAATTTCGATGCAATCCAGTATTTCGAGAACATCAGACTCTCGGCCCCCAAAAAAGAGGAATACCAGATTCCCGAAGTGAAATACTGTTTTTACAAATATGTTGTGGCCATCGACCACCATAAAAACATGATTCACATGGTTGAAAACCTCCTCGGCGGCGAAACTTCGCAAATGGATTACATTCATCATCTGCTGGTAAACCTTAACTTTTCGACATCCAAATTCACCCCGGTTGGCCACGAAACTTCAAACATCACCGATCAGGAGTACAAAAAAATGGTAACCCGCGGCAAGGAACATTGTTATCGCGGCGATGTTTTTCAGATTGTGCTGAGCCGTCAGTTTTCGCAACAATTCGAGGGCGACGATTTTAATGTGTATCGCTCACTTCGTTCGGTAAATCCTTCTCCTTATCTTTTCTTTTTCGATTATGGTGATTACCGTATTTTTGGATCGAGTCCCGAGGCACAAATACGTATTCAGAAAAACAAAGCCTACATACATCCGATTGCCGGAACTTTTAAACGTACCGGCAACGACGAGCAGGACCGCGAATTAGCCGAAAAACTGAGCAAAGACCCGAAAGAAAATGCTGAACATGTGATGCTGGTTGACCTCGCCCGCAACGACCTCAGCCGGAATGCCGACAATGTGATTGTGGAAACCTACCGCGAAGTGCAGTTTTATTCGCATGTGATTCATCTGGTATCGCAGGTTTCGGGCGAAATTACTCCCGATACCAACCTGATTAAAGTTTTAGGCGAAACTTTTCCGGCAGGAACTTTATCGGGGGCACCAAAGTACAAAGCCATGGAACTGATTGACCGTTACGAAAATCAGAACCGGGGTTATTATGGTGGCTGTATCGGGTATCTTGGTTTCGACCGCACTGTAAACCATGCCATTATGATTCGTTCGTTTCTGAGTAAAAACAACAAACTGTTTTACCAGGCCGGCGCAGGCATTGTGGCCGACTCGCAGGAGGAAAACGAACTTCAGGAAGTGAATAACAAACTGGCAGCACTTAAAAAAGCCATCGAACTGGCGAAGGAGATTAATTGAAAAGCCTCCCCTAACCCCTCCAAAAGAGGGGGAGAAAAGAAAAAAAAGCCCCATCCCCAACCCTTCCCCAAAGGAGAAAGGAGAAAGGAGAAAGGAGAAAGAATTGAAATAAAAACATAAAAAATGATACAACAAGACAACACAACAAAAACGAACGCTTCCAAAGCTCCCCTCCTTGGGAGGGGCAGGGGGGAGGCTATCTTAGTTATCGATAATTACGATTCGTTTACTTACAACCTGGTGCATGCCATCAAAAAAATCACGGGTTTGCCAGTCGATGTGTTTCGCAACGACGAAATTGCACTCAGCGACCTTGAAAAATACGACAAAATTGTGCTTTCGCCCGGTCCGGGGATTCCCGAGGAGGCTGGTTTGCTGCTTGACATCATCAGGGAATTTGGCCCGAAGAAAAGCATGTTGGGAGTTTGCCTGGGGCATCAGGCAATTGGCGAAGCTTTTGGTGGGAAACTCCACAACATGAAAAAAGTACTGCATGGTATCGCCACGCCGGTAAAACTCACCGCAAACAAATCCTTGCTTTTTGAGGGTCTTCCCGATACCTTTGATGTGGGACGTTACCACTCATGGATTGTGCAGCAAGAAGGATTACCCGCTTGTTTCGAAGTAACCAGTTACGATGCTGAAGGATTTATTATGAGTATGAAACACAAAGAGTTTGATGTTGAAGGCGTACAATTTCACCCCGAATCGGTGCTCACCCCGTTGGGCGAAGAGATTCTTAGGAATTGGTTAAAGAAAATCCAAAGCCCCTCCTAACCTCCCCGAATGGGAGGAATGTGAATAGCCCCGGTCCCGATGCATCGGGATATACCGGGGATTAAAAGAGTAAGATTGGAAAAAGGTGCGTCAGACGTAGTTGAAAAAGGAAAGGGCAACCCACGCACCGCAAAGCATAAGCTCAAAATTGAATTGACATTTTTGAACAAACTTCGGACTCCGGTCTCCGGGCTTCCGACTTATTTTATGATATGAAAAAAACATTAGAATACTTGTTCGAAGGAAACACACTTTCACAAATACAAGCCAAAGAAAGCTTGCTTGCAGTTGGAAAAGGACTGCACTCTGAAGTTGAATTTGCCTCGTTTCTGACGGTTTTTAAAATGCGCCCCATCACTTCGGAAGAACTGGGTGGCTTCCGCGATGCAATGGACGAACTCAGCCTGAAACCCGACCTGTCGGAATACAACGCAATTGATGTTGTAGGAACCGGGGGAGACGGAAAAAACACGTTTAACATTTCTACTTTGGCCTGTTTTATACTGGCTGGTGCAGGAGTGAATGTAACCAAACATGGTAATTACGCGGTTTCATCAATAAGCGGCTCGTCGAATTTGCTCGAATTTCTGGGCTACAAATTCAGCAACGACCCGGCAAAACTGAAGAACGATTTGGAAAAAGGAAACTTCTGTTTTCTGCATGCGCCGCTGTTTCATCCGGCCATGAAACACATTGCGCCAGTGCGCAGGGCGCTGAAAGTGCAGACGTTCTTTAATATTCTGGGACCGATGATAAATCCGTCATCGCCAAAATTCCAGGTACTGGGCGTGAACAATCACGAAAATTTCGACCACTACAAAAATGTGTACAAAACGCTGGATGTAAAATATGCTATTGTAAAAAGCACTGACGGTTACGACGAAATTTCGCTGACCGCTGACACACTGATTGCCCGCGACAAATCAGAAATTTTGCTTTCTCCGGGTGATTTCGGCATGGAAAAAGTCAATCCCGAAACTATTTTTGGTGGAAACAGTATCGATGAAGCAGCCTCTATTTTTTTAAATATTTTGAAAGGGAAAGGGAGTGTGGAACAAAATAACGTGGTAGTTGCCAACGCAGCAGTGGGTTTGCAATTAGTGCACCCGCAAAAAACGCTTGCGGAATGTGTTGATTTAGCAGTCGAGTCGCTGAAAAGCGGCCGGGCTCTTGAGAAATTGAGGAAGGTAACTTCGTAGCTGTAATTTCGAAGGAGGTATCCCGAGTACTCGGGAAGAAATCTG
>DYSZ01000046.1:0-3920 GCA_020726265.1 Draconibacterium orientale | reverse complement strand
ATTTCGAAGGAGGTATCCCGAGTACTCGGGAAGAAATCTGCCTCTTTGAAAAGGCAACAAGAATTGAAAAAAATATGAACATTCTCGACAAAATTATTGAAGCAAAAAGAGCCGAAATTGCACACCAGAAATCGGTGGTTGATTTGGAAATGCTGAAAGCAATTCCCGATTTTGACAGACCATGTATTTCGCTGAAAGCTGGTTTACTGAAAAAAGGTTCTTCAGGAATTATCGCCGAATTTAAACAGCAATCGCCGTCAAAAGGCATTATCAATGCAAGCGCAAAAGTGGAGGAAGTAACCAAAGCTTATGCCGATGCAGGAGCCTCATGCCTTTCGGTTTTAACTGAACCAAAGTTTTTTGGCGGCTCGCAGGCCAATCTTATCAAAGCACGCGAAACCAATCCCGACATCCCGGTTCTTCGCAAGGATTTTATGATTGACCCGTATCAATTAGTCGAGGCAAAGGCATACGGTGCCGATGTAATTTTGTTGATTGCAGAATGTCTTGGAAAAGAGCAGGCCGAAATGTTGGCAAAAGAAGCTAAAAGTCTCGGAATGGAGGTTATAATGGAGATTCACAACGAAGAAGAGCTGGCGAAACTCAACGATTTTGTGGATATTGTAGGAATTAACAACCGCGATTTGAGGACTTTTGAAGTTGATATTGAAACCTCGGTGCGGTTGGGAAAACTGATTCCCGACAGATTTGTAAAAATCTCGGAAAGCGGATTAAGCGGCGCCAAAGAAATTCATTATCTCCGCGAAAATGGGTTTAAAGGATTTTTAATTGGCGAAACATTTATGAAAACCGACAATCCGGGAGAAGCTTGTAGGAAGTTTATTGAAGAATTTAAAAAATAACTCGTTAAACACCCTTCGACTACGCTCAGGGTGACCGTCACCCTGAGCGTAGTCGAAGGGTAAAAAACCGCTGTGAAAATCAGTGTAATCTGTGGTAAAAAAACAACAATGGCACAAAAACTCAAAATGAAAGTCTGCGGAATGAAATACACAGCCAACCGCGAAGCTATTGAAAAACTGCCTGTCGATTGGTTGGGCTACATTTTTTACGCACCCTCGAAACGGTTTGTGGGCAACGACCCTGAAAGGTTTTTATTCGATGCTGAAAAACCCAAAGTGGCAGTTTTTGTCGATGAAAATGCTTTCGAAATAATGGCATTGGCGAAAAACTTTGGTTTTTCAATGGTGCAATTGCACGGAAAGGAAAACCCGCAAACCTGCCGGATGTTGAAAAACCAGGGACTGAAAATCATCAAAGCTTTCAGTGTGGATGAAAATTTCGATTTCGAGCTGACAAAACCATTCGAAGGTGTCTCCCATTATTTTCTTTTCGATACAAAAACACAGCAGCACGGTGGTTCGGGGCAAAAATTCGACTGGAAACTACTGGATAAATACACGGGGCACACTCCTTTTTTGCTGAGTGGTGGAATTGAGCCCGATGATGTGGAAGAAATACAGAAAATCAACCACCCGAAACTTACCGGCTTGGATTTAAACAGCGGTTTTGAAGATGCACCGGGAGTTAAAAATGTGGAAAAACTAAAAAATTTTATTGATAAAATTCAAACTCTGCGAAACTCTGTGTAATCCTCTGTGAATCTCTGTGGTAAAAAATTCTTTAAACGCAGAGAGCACAAAGAAAACACTGAGAGCCACAGAGAATAAAACGATAAAGATGAAAAAATCAAAATTTCAGGTAAACGAAAAAGGATATTATGGTGAATTTGGCGGGGCATGGATTCCGGAAATGATGTACACCAACATCGACGAACTGAAACGCCGTTACCTCGAGATCATTGAAGCAGATGATTTTAAAGCCGAGTTCAACCAGCTGATGAAAGATTATGTGGGCCGCCCGTCGCCGCTTTATTTTGCAAAACGGCTGTCGGAACATTATGGCTCTAAAATCTTTCTGAAACGTGAAGATTTGAACCACACAGGTTCTCACAAGCTCAACAATACAGTGGGGCAAATTCTGTTAGCCCAGAAATTGGGCAAAACCCGCATCATTGCCGAAACAGGCGCGGGTCAGCACGGTGTGGCCACTGCAACAGTTTGCGCGCTGAAAGGCCTGAAATGTGTGGTTTACATGGGAGCGCTTGATGTTAAACGCCAGGCACCCAATGTAAAAAAGATGAAGATGCTTGGCGCCGAAGTGGTACCTGTGCACAGCGGCAACAAAACACTGAAAGACGCTACTAATGAGGCCATGCGCGACTGGATAAGCAACCCGGTGGATACACATTACATAATCGGTTCGGTGGTGGGTCCGCATCCTTACCCCGATATGGTGGCACGTTTTCAATCCATCATCAGCGCCGAAATCAAAAGTCAGTTGCTGGAACAAACCGGCAGCGAATTCCCGACAAGAGTGCTGGCCTGTGTGGGTGGTGGAAGCAATGCCGCCGGTGCTTTTTCCCATTTTCTGGATGACGAGCAGGTGGAATTGATTGGCGTTGAAGCCGCCGGAAAAGGAGTTGACACACCCGAGACTGCTGCCACACTTACTGTGGGTTCGCCTGGAATTTTGCACGCTGCCAAAACCATTCTCATGCAAAACGAGGACGGCCAGATTACCGAACCCTATTCGATTTCAGCAGGTTTGGACTACCCCGGAATTGGGCCGCTACATGCGCACCTGCACAAAACAGGCCGGGCAAAATACCTGGCTACCACCGACGAAGAAGTGTTGAAAGCCGCGTTGCTGCTCACACAACTCGAAGGCATCATTCCGGCGCTTGAATCGGCACACGCGTTGGCTGCCCTCGCAAAAATTAAAATGAAACCGGATGATGTAAATGTCATCAACCTTTCGGGCAGTGGCAACAAGGATATGGAAACGTATCTGGAATATTTTGGATATTTAGAATTGAGTACAGAGTAGTGAGATATAAGTATTGAGTAAAGGAAACATTAAAGCTGTCATTTCGAGGGAAGAATGACCGAGAAATCTTATTCCAGATGAAACAGATTTCTCCTCCTGTGTCGTTGAAATGACAATAAAACAAGGACATCATGAAAAACCGTATTAATCAGCTTTTCGAAACAAAAAAAGAAAACATATTCTCAGCGTATTTTACAGCAGGTTACCCGAATCTGAACGACACAGTGGAAATTATTCATCAGTTCGAAAAAAACGGGGTTGACCTCATCGAAATCGGGATGCCGTTTTCGGACCCTACTGCCGATGGGCCAACCATTCAGCGCAGCAGCGAAACTGCGCTGAAAAATGGCATGAGCCTGAAACTGCTTTTTGAGCAGTTGAAAGACATCCGGCAAACAGTAAAAATCCCGCTGATTCTGATGGGTTACATTAACCCGGTGTACCAGTTTGGTGTGGAGAAATTCTGTGAAAAGTGTGCTGAAACCGGCATTGACGGGGTGATTCTGCCCGATATGCCGCTGAATGAATACGAATCGTTTTACAAACCTTTTTTTGAAAAACACAACCTGCACAACATCCTGCTCATCACACCGCAAACCGCTGAAAACCGCATCAGGCAGATTGACGCAGCCAGCAGCGGTTTTATTTACATGGTTTCGTCGTCAGCCACCACCGGTGCCGGTAAAAAAGTGGAAGATTTTCAACAGGAGTATTTCGACAGGATAAAAGCGATGAACCTGAAAAATCCGCAGCTCATCGGATTTGGGATTTCCGACCGTGCCACATTTGCCAATGCCTGTAAAAATGCCAGCGGCGCTATTGTGGGCAGCGCCTTTGTGAAAGCGATGGAAAATAACCGGAACCTGGAAACCACTATCAGGACGTTTGTGGAAAGTTTCACTTCCTGATTTCTTATTTTTTGTTTCCTGCCTACAGTCAGACAGGCTTATTTCTTATTCTTTTTCAGAAAATAATTGAAAAAGTAACATCAAAATCAGGAAGTTGGAAAG
>DYSZ01000215.1 GCA_020726265.1 Draconibacterium orientale | reverse complement strand
ATCTGAATAACCCCGGGATTTATCCCGGGGATTAGCAAAAACAAAATGACCGGCCCACAGTTTGAAACACCGGCGTTGTAAAGTGATAATTAATTTTAAACCAATAACTTGTGAAAACCACAAGAAGAAATTTTCTCAAAACATCGGGATTTGCGCTCGGTTCCGCAGCGCTGACAAGCCAACTGCCACTCGGTTTAACGGGCTGTGCAAAAGCCGTTCCTGTAAAGCGCGATTTTGGGTTCCAAACCTGGACTATCCGTGAAAAACTGGTAGCCGATTTTCAGGGAACATTAAAAGAAATGGCCGCTATGGGTTACACCCAGGTTGAAATGTGTTCGCCGCTGGGTTATAAAGACGCTGGTTTCGGCCCGTTGAATTCAATGACAGGCACCGAAATGAAAAAGATTTTTGATGATTCGGGACTGGCCTGTGTGAGTTCGCATTACGGAATGGGTGAACTGCGTGAAAGCCTCGATAACCGCATTGAATGGGCAACCCAGCTTGAAATGAAACAGATGGTATGTTCCAGTTTCTGGCTCGCGGACGGAGCTTCGGTTGACGAATACCGGAAAGCCTGCGAAGAATTGAATGCCATTGGTGAAAAAACAAAAGCTGTTGGAATTCAAATGGTTTTCCACAATCACCACATGGAATTTGAAAAACGGGGAGAAGAGCTGATTTACGACGAAATGCTGAAGGTTTTGAATCCTGAACTGGTGAAAATGCAGTTTCAGGTAGCAGTTGCAAATATTGGCTACAAGGCAGCCGATTATTTCAGAAACTACCCCAGGCGTTTCCAATCGGCACATCTCGCCGATTGGTCGAAAGAAAAAGATTCCCAGGTACCAATCGGTCAGGGCGATATTGATTGGAAAGACTTTTTTGAAGCTGCAAAAGTGGGTGGCGTTCAGAATTTCTTTGTTGAAATGGACCCCGAAACGTTTGGGCCAAGTGCAGAGTTTTTAAAGAAAGTATAAGGGTGGGGCATCCCGAAACTTCGGGATTAACCGCCTGTCTTCCTGTGTATGAGTTATCTGTAATTCTTATCGTTATATCTTCTCAAATGCCCCACATAGAAAATCTGGTTCATCGCGTTGGTCGTTGCGATTCAACGTGCAAAACACGTTTTCTTCCCAGTCGTCTGAATGATATTTTCTGCAAATGATGCAGAGTCCAGGAATGGGCACAGAATCAGGATCGATTCTGGTGCCATCGTCGTTGAAAAAGCCGTTTATATCTTCGTAATTATAATTGAAATTATTGTTGATTTCATTGAATATCTGCTCTTTGACATATTTCTCCAACCACTGTTTTTTGAAAGCCAACCAATTTTCTCGATACGCTGAATTTAAAATGAATAATCTGAATTTTTTAAAAGGTTTATGTTGATCCAAAATCTGAAAAATATCTTTGCTGAATTCTTCATCTTCAATGAATTGGTCAAATTCAAAGATCATTTGGTTTAAATCATCAGAATCAAGCGGGTTTATCACGTAGTAACTTTCCCATTTCGAAAACTCCCATTCTTCGGGCAAAACTGGTTCCCCTGTTTCCAAATCGAAAATTTCAGGATCGTCAAAAAGATGTTTTGGAATTTCTTCTATTTCAAGCGTTTCGGGGTTCAGGTAACAAAAAATTCCGTCATCAATTTTATTTGCAATCTCAGGAACTAATTCTTGAAAACGCGATGGAATTTCCTTTTCGTCGAACTCATCGCCACAGGAACAAAATTCACCATAAGGACAAGTATCCGGATCGCCTGTGCAAAGTTCCAAATCCATTCCTGATGAAGGCAGATATTGCACTTGTGCATCCCAGTTTGTGGTAAGCACATCATATAACATTTCGGGAGGCATATCACCGGGGGCATCGATAAGTTTTATATTAAGTGAGTCGAATACCTTGAAAATCGCTTCGTTTACCCTTTCCCACTGGACAGCGTGCAATTCGTCGAAGCACGGGAAAACTTCCTGTTTAATTCCCGTCCATTCTTCGATGGTTTTGAACGGAACCAATGCCAGTTCTGCAATATCAGGTGCTTCAGCCAAATGAGGCGGGGTATCAAAATAGACAGGGGCAGGCGGATTATTGGCCGCCGTTTCCAGGTCTTCAATTAATTGATCGATGTATCTGTTCATTTTCCCAGTTTTTCATTTTCATATTTTTCCAGTTGATACTCCAATTCATCCCAAACCAATTCTGATTCTTCCGATTCATCATAAATTTCCTTGAGCAGGAAATCAAGAATTTTTTGCAGCTTTTCATTGTCCTCTTTTACCGAATGAAGAATGGGGAGAATTTCGTTTAAAAGTTGCTGTGCATTCATGATAATTGATTTTTATTCTTTACCTGAATTTTCTTTTTGTTTTTCAATAAAATAGGGCTTCGACGAATGTTCGATGGCCTTAATTGCAATGTCTTTCACACTGGATTCGGCAGTAACTGCTTTTTGCGAAAGCTCTTTCAGTGATGTTTCAAGGTCGTTAATTTTTGTATTCAATGTTTGTATCGTTTGTTCTTTCAGTTTTATTTCGCCGGCCACTTCTTTTTCGCGCAATTCTTTTTCGAACCTGAAAACGGTTTCTGTTTTTTCGCTTGCTGCTTTTACTGCTGCATCAACTGCTTTTTCCAATTCTTTTGGGAATGCCGCACTTTTCAACCTAAGTTCGGTCAGCTCGGTTTCGGCTAATTTGAGGTTAGTTTCGCGCTCGGCAACGGCTTTTTCGAAAGCTGCTTTTTTCTCTGTCAGTTCTTTTTCCAGTTTTTGTTTCTTTTCCTCGTATAAATCAGTTTCTTTTTTCCGTGCTAACTGTAAAGCGTATTGATACTCATCTTCCTCGCGTTTTCGGGTTTTTACAGTCTTTTCGTTTTCTTCCTTTAGTTTTTCCTGGATGATTTCCTGCTCTTTTTTCCATTGGGTTTTTCTTTCGGCCATTTCAGTTTCAAACCGTTCTTTTTCGACTTTAATTTTTTCGTCAAGTTCAGTTTTCCGGGCTGTCATTTCCTGTTCAAACTGTTCCTTTTTTTCTTTCTGAGCAAGCAACATCACCGAAAGTGAGTCGGTACTGGCCGAAAGCTGGTATAATTCTTCCAAATTTTTCTTTTCAGTTTGAATCGCTTGTTGCAGTTCTTCAAACTTTTTGTATTCCTCAACAAACTTTTCGCCTAACTTGTCGAGCGATGAAGTGATTTCAACTTTCAATCCTGCCAATCCTTTTATGATGGTTTCGTTGCTTAATCCCTCCGCTTTTTTAACTATGGTTTCCTGTCGTTGCATTTCCTGCACTTTTTTTGGTTCATCTGTTTTTTTATCTGCCATCTTTTTTAGCAGTTCTTCGTATGCTGAGAGGATTTCATTCTTCGTGTTTTTTAAACTTGGTTGTGTTTCCATTTTTCTTGAATTTGTTAAGTTTATGAATATACTTTCTTAATTACCTGAGAGTTTCATGCAAAGTCGTTTAATTTCTTTCCTGATTATTTCCATCTTTAAAATATTCTGCAACCAGTGAAGTTTGCATGATTGTTAGCAGCGCGTCAAAAACTGCAATTTCATCTTTTGAAATATCGAGTTCCTGAATTACGGTTTTTAAGGCATCCAGTTTTGCGAAGTTTTGTTCGGCTATTACTAAATGGGTGTAAAAGTCGAGATAACAGAAAATTTCCCAGGAATGGATGTATTCTCGCTCCTTAAAAAAGTTTTCCATTTTAAAGGGATAATAGGGCAATGATTCAAAGTTGTCGGTTTGTTCTAAATTTAATTTTGCCATTTTCAACTGTATAATCGCATAATCGGGATACTTTTCGGCAGCCTTTTTTAATTTTTTCTCATATTTCGACGAACGTGTATTTGCATAATTCACCAAATCAAAGTAATCAATTGCCGCCTCATATTCCGAATTTTTGCCAAATGACTTGATTTTCTTATCCCTCTGTTTTAAAGAGTCCTTTCTGATAACTGATACAAAGGATTGCTTGACTTCTTCGGGTATTTGCACACCGGGGTCATTTATTCCCAACAATTCATTCGGTATTTTATCGTATTCGATTGGGATTGAGTTAAATTCATCGGTTAATTCATCGTAAAAGCGGTTATACATTTCGATATCCAAAAAATAGTCAACTATCGATTGCAAAAGTTCAAGATAATCATCGTATTCATGGTTATCTAATTTTTCCAGCCGGCTAACATATTGCATGAATTTATTACCTTTTTCGTCTAAGGATAATTTTTCAAACTGGTCATCTTCATCGTCCAAATCATCCTCAAATTCATCGCCTTCCCTGATAAAATCGTAATTACCATTGCCTGCTGTTTTTTCAAGTTGCTTCAGAATTTTATTCATTGTTGCTTCGCTATCATAAGATCCCTGAACGTATAGAGGTTTTCCATCCCGGCCACATTCAATTTCTATTAATTCAATGTCGTCGTTATCCTCTTCGAGCATAAATTCGGTTACCGAAGTAAAATCCTTGTGTGGTTTAAACCCGTATTCTTCGGCAAATTCAACCGCAGACAAAATGATATTGTGCGCCAAAACGTATTCTATCATCTCCATTTCCATCTTTTCTTCAATACTATCAAGGTATTCCCTGAATGCCGTTTCGGTTATATTAAATTTAAAAAACGAATCTTTTACACCGAGACACAACAAATCAACCATGTAAAGACAGAGTGTAATATTTCCGTTGGTATGTCGGCGTGAAACAATGATACTGGCCATTCCCGAATCCTCCCAATCCGCATTTGTCCAACATTCGTGAACAGGCAGCGAGCGTGCCTTTTTTCGTATGTAATTCTCAGGACTGAGCATTTGTACTACTTTACCCTTGTTTTTGTTTGCCATTTATTTTGTTTTTGTTGTAGGGATAAAAATAGGTCAAAACGGTCGATATCTATTTTTCAACCGACTTTTTTTTGAAACTATTTGGTTTTTTTATCATTGATGTCCGGTAAAATTTAAGAGATTCCTCGCTACGCATCGGAATGACAGGGTCTTGCATACTTTCGCATTTGAGAGGGGTGGTTTTGCGGCTTCGCCGCAAAACCACCCCTCTCAAATGC
>DYSZ01000214.1 GCA_020726265.1 Draconibacterium orientale | reverse complement strand
TAAACCCGGGAAAGGGTAGTGAACAAGCCGGTGAGCGCCCGGTTGTAATCATCAGCGGGAATCTGCTTAACCAATATTTGCCCATTGTAATTGTTTGCCCGTTAACTCCGAAAATTAAAAACTATAAAGGAAACATTGTTATTCTGCCAGAAAAAGATAATGGACTAAAAGTACCTTCCGAAATATTAATTTTTCATATCCGTTCGGTTTCGAAAGACCATTTAATGTCTAAAACAGGAAGTATCAGACCTGATCAATTAGCTCAGATTAAAAAGGGATTGGACGATATTTTGAGATATTAAGGCAAAAAAAGCCGGGCGTTCAATTGCCTGACTTCTGAAATAAGGGTTGCGACCCAGAATCTTTTACAAAAAGTTAAATGTAAGCGTTGCATAAAAACTTCGTCCGGGCGAATAAATGGGCCTTTTATCGGGTGTTTTACGCGCGAGATGTTCGAAATATGCCGTATCGAAAAGGTTTTCAACACCAGCCGAAACAGTGATTACTTTTGCCGGAAGCCACGAACATTTTAAATCGACAATACTAAAAGCAGGCGATTCGGTTTCGCTATATGAAACAGAAACTTTGTCTTGTTTCAATGCCTGACGAAAAAATATTTCGGGCTGAATCCTGTTTTTCAGCAAACTACCGATTAGCCGGTACGTGAGTTCGAGCGGTAGTATTTCGGGCAGCGGTTCATCCAGACTCTGGTTAACCCCTTTTGTGTAAACCACATTGAAATCATGATTCAAAAAACTGGAAATCTGCTGTTTCCATCCAAATTCGAATCCTGAAATCTGTGCCTTATCGATATTTACAAACTTGCGAACCCCGGGAGAAGTTGACAATCGTGGTTTCAAATCAGGATCAATTTCAGAAGAAATATAGTTTCGCAATAACGACGCAAACAAATTAACCCTGAGTTGGGTGGTTTTGGTTTCAAACTGAAAAATAACATCTGCCTGGTTATTGGTTTCAGGTTTTAGTTGCGGGTTTCCAACCATTTCATACGGATCGATCCCGATCGGGAAAAAGTTAATGTATCGCTCGGCAATTCCGGGACTTCGTTGTGAAGAGCCGAGCCACAATCCCAACAATATTTTATCGCCTAAAGTTTTTGTGCCTCCCATACTTACCGAAGGGTTTAACCAGTTTGATTCCATACTTTCGTATAATGCAGAAAATGCCGGATCGGGATTATTTGCCGAAGCGCTGTTATAATCAAGCCGCGCAGAAACCACAGCCTCCAAGCCCGAGGTTCCGAGATGAAACTCGCCAAAAATCCCTCCACGCTGAATCTGTGCATCCTGCCAGATATTGTCGGTGAGCGTTTTACCAGCCATGGGGCCCATCAGCATATTGCGTGTTCGTGTTCCGTCAGCCGATTCAAAACGGTAATCGATTCCGGTAAACAAACGGTTGTTTTTAAAGTCGAAACGCAATTCAGACCGGCCGCCATAATTTACTGTACTGGCATCTGACGATGCATTAACCGTTCGCGGATTGATCACTTTATCCTGGTTATCCATCAGGTGGTCAACTTTGGTTAAAAACAAGGCTGTATTGATTGATGACAAATTTTTACTACTAAAAAACAGAGCATGACTTGTATTAAAAAGCCAGGTATTGTCATCGCGCAAATCCATGGTTAATGATGGAAAATCGACATCTTGTGCACTGTTATTCGACACAAGCAAACCTATGTTTTGATTTTCACCCAATTTAAAACCCAGTTTACCCCCCCAGTTCAGCCGGTTAAAATTGGCCGGTACTGCCATTCCATCGCCATCGGTATAATCCGAACCGGTTGAGTATGATGCAAAAACTTTCACATCCGCAGTTTTCGAGGTAAACCCGCCAACGCTTTCAGTTCTGAAAATATTACCGTTGCTCTCGTAACTGGTTCCCAACCTGCCAACCGGTTTTAATTGTTCTGAAAATTGCGGAACAGCAGTTTTAAAATTGATGGTTCCGCCAAGAACATTCCCGTAACGCAGGCTGTAAGGGCCTTTCATCACTTCAACCTGCGAAACCATATTAACCGGAATCTGGCTCGAAGCCGGATCCATCCGGTTAGGACAGGCTGCCGAAGCAGTTTGCACCCCATCAATTACCAGGTTAAGCTGATCGTATTTAAAACTGCGCAAAACCGGATCGAACCCATATGAACCACTTTTACGAATGGTGGCAATTCCGGGAATTTGTTCGAGCAAACGACCTGCATCATGTTCCAGTTTCTCCTGAATTTGTAAATCGAGGTTACTTTTCTCACCGGCCGATGGATGAACACTAATAATTGTAACAGGAAGCAGAAAGTTCCCTGTTTTTGTCAGCGTAATTACACCATTCTCAATAAATTCCTTTGTCTGAAGCTCATCAAAAACAAGGTTTCCGTACAATATATGCGAAACCTGAAGCCGTAATTCTCCAGAATACCCGATTACAATTTTTCCCTCCCGATTGGAATAACCACTTTTTTCGCCATAATAAAAATGCATATCAGCAATGGGTTGTAGCGTATTTTTATCGATTATCTGAATTGCTTTTTCCTGTGCATACAAAACAGCATTGCCAAACACCACTGACATGGTTGCGACAATACACATCCGTACCACAGAAATGAAAACTTTTTTACTCATTCCTGAATGTTTTAAAGATGTTCTGAAAATAAATTACTTAAGTGATGAGATGTATTTATTGTCGTATTTTTCTTCACTCACCCCAAGCCACCTTGAGGTGGCTTGGGGTGAGTGAAGAAATAGAAATATGACATTTTATTTTTTACATTACTTAAAAGCGAATATTTCAGACATTGTATTCAGGCGGATGAAACACGTTTTGATACATTGTAAAACGATATGAGCTAATCTGATTTTTACTTTTTATCTTTTCCCCATTTTCGAAGTAATAGAAATTACAAGTTGCCTGTGCATACAAATTGTAATTGTTTTTCGCCGTTTCGGGTAATGGTAATTGCTTTTTCTGTTGTTGCTGTTCATCAAGCTTTTTCTTTAGCTGGCAACAACCTTTGCAGGTCGAACCGGCCATATCCTTTTCAACACACAGGTTTTTGGCAATATAATCCTGGTTTATTTTAAACGAAAAATAAATTATCCCCTCGGAGAATTGAACAATGAGGTGCGAAATGACAAGAAATATAGCAAGAAAATGCTTCATTTTATCAAATGAAGAGAACAGTGATTTCCGTTATTTTATAATAGGAGTTAGCACGATATTTCTGTACGAAACCTTTCCATGGTCGCCCTGCAGATAGATTGGGCCAGGTTTAAAAACATCGGCTTGCATTGCACCTCCGGTTGGACCGTAAACAGGCTGGTTATCGATAATTTTAACTGCATTTAAAGTAACTGAAATGTGCCTGTCGCAAAGTATAATTTCCATGGTTTGCCATTCTCCACCTTTTTTCTCGGCTGCAACTGCTGGCGTAATGCGGCTGTAAACAGCACCCATATTATGCGAATCAAGCTCCTTTCCGTATGAATCGACCACCTGGATTTCGTACATACCACGCAGGTAAACACCGCTGTTGCTATGTTCCGGTACATTCACCTGAAGTTCGAGTTTGTAATCCTCAAATTCGTTGTCGGTGCGCAGGTTACCAAAATTTACACGCTGCCCCTCGGGATTAACCGGGTCATTTACCAAAATACCTTCAACTACTTTAAAACCATTGGCCTGTTTTGGGTTAATCAGTCGCCAGCCGCTTAAATCTTTCCCATTAAAAAGCTGAATGGGTTCGGCATATTTTACCTCGTTTAAGTTGGGAGCTGCGGCAGGCATTGGTAAGCGCCAGCCTGTGAATTTTAATTTTGAAACAGTAAGCCCATTACGCGAAGGTTCTGTCATTTCGCCCGTAATTTTATCTCCTTTTCTTTCAAATACGAAGGTTTGCGTAGCAATGTGTTTGCGGTCAGCCGACTTTTCAACCTCGCGGGTACGGGTTACCACCAACGTTTTTTCATCAGTAAAATAAACATGCGAAACTGGTACCACACTGCCACCCTGCCATAACAAATCGGCATCAATAAAACCGTTTGTATCGGTTACATTCAGCCAGCCCACAGAGCCTCCATCGATGTCAATTGTCCACATTCCAAAAAAATCTTTGTGGGTGTTTTGTGCGTTTAAACTTGAAACAAGCACCACAAAAAGTGCTACAAGAATTGAATTAAGTTTTTTCATTTCTGACTAATTTTTTGTTTTTATTGATTCTGCGTTAAACATACAAATTTAACTTCCAGCAACATTAAATATCCTGCTCTTTTTTCACCTCCCCCAGGGGAGGCCGGGAAGGGCTTTCACCACACCAAATCGCAGGCGTCGGCAGGCATCCAGTGTGCATCTTTGCCATCCCACTTTACATTGCAGCCGATTGGGTTTGTCACCGGCACCGAAACCGGTTTACCAGAAGTCAGCTCTTCGAGGGTACGTTCAAGGTCGTTTATTGTCATTTTTGATGTGTCGCGCGGACTGTCAACGCCGCGTCCGGTGTAAACTAATTTTCTTTCTTCATCGAAAACATATAAATGTGGCGTGCGCAAAGCGCCGTATGCAAGCGCTGTTTCCTGTGTTTCGTCATACAGATATTTCCACGGAAACTTGTGTTCTTCCATTCGTGCCACCATTTGAGGAAAATCGTCTTCAGCATATGTATTTTTGCTGTTCGAATTGATAGCTGCGAAAGCAACTCCTTTTGGCATAAATCTTTCAGCGGTTTTTCGGATTACCTCGTCGCTGCCAATTACATACGGACAATGGTTGCAGGTAAAAAAAACAACCAGAAACTCAGCATCGTCAAAGTTTTCAAGCGAGTAAGTTTTCCCATCGGTTGCCGGGAGGTTAAAAGCGATGGCTTTGCTGCCAATTTCGAGCGTAAATGCCATAATTTTCTATTTTAAAATGTCGATAAAATCGTTCTGAACACAACTTGTCAGTTTAAAAACTGTTGTACTTTTAACGACCGGAAACGCAAATTTGTTTACACTGTTGTCCGGTTAAAAAGTAATTTAAGGAAAAGATTCTTCACTTCATTTCATTACGCTCAGAATGACAAAGAGTTGGATTGGTGTGGGCATTTGGTAGGGGTGGTTTTGCG
>DYSZ01000213.1 GCA_020726265.1 Draconibacterium orientale | reverse complement strand
GCCAGCTGCGCCACTGGTAACCATAAATATGGCCGAGGTTTCCGTCGGGGTCGGCCCATTCGTTCCAGATTCGTACCCCGTTGTCGGTAAGGTATTTAATGTTGGTATCGCCGGCCAGGAACCAAAGCAGTTCGTGGATGATTGATTTCAAATGAAGCTTTTTGGTGGTAACCACCGGAAAACCTTCGCTTAAATCGAACCGCATCTGGTGGCCAAAACGGCTGATTGTGCCTGTCCCGGTGCGGTCGGGTTTTTCGGTGCCTTCATTTAAAATGGTTTCAAGGAGATATAAATACTGTTTCATTTCTTTTTCAGTTTGCTGCAAAAATAGTTTTTTGAAAACGACGACACAGAAAGGTGCAGATTTAAATATTCACAAACCTGAATATGTTTTGAACCGCAGCGGTATTAAAATTCCGAATTAAATTTCCTTCAACTATATTTTTTCGCCACATTTTTTGCAGAAAATGGCATCGTCATCGTGTTTATCGTACAAACATTTGTGACAAACCTGAGTGTTCTTTGCTGGGGTTGGTTTTATGATTTCTGCAGTAATAATTCCTGTGGGAACGGCAATAATGGCGTACCCTAAAATCATTATGATGCTAGCCATTAATTGTCCAAGCGGTGTTGCCGGGCTGATATCGCCATAACCTACCGTTGTTAATGTTACAATTGCCCAGTAAATACTCAGCGGAATACTTTTAAAACCGTTGGTTTCACCTTCGATGAGGTACATGATTGTACCCATAATGACGACGATAATCATCACAAAAAATATAAAAACCGATATCTTTTCGCGGCTGGCCCAAAGTGCGCGCATTAAAACAGTTCCGGCCTGTGTGTACCGGGTTAGTTTCAGTACGCGGAATACACGAAGAAGCCGAAGTATACGGATAACAATCAGACTTTGGTAGCCAACTGCCAATAAACTCAGGTAAGTGGGAATAACTGATAAAAAGTCGATGATGCCAAAGAAACTGAAAATATACCTGACTGGTTTTTGAACAATCAGGATACGAAGAATATATTCAGCAGTAAAAATTCCGGTAATTATCCATTCCACTATTTTTAACTGTGAATGATACCGGGCATCAATGTTTTGAACACTTTCGAGTATTACCAACCCAACACTGATCAGAATCACAATCAGCAAAACCAGGTCGAAAAGTTTACCTGCTGGTGTATCGGCTTCAAATATAATTTCGTAAAGGCGTTTTTTGAGTGTCATTTCAGCTATTGATTTCTGGCATTAAAGGTATAATAAGGGGCTTAAAAAACAAAAAACCTTCCGGCAATTCGCCGGAAGGTTATGTTATCATGATTTGTAAATCCGCACTAAATCTCCATTTTTTACAGTACTGTTTCTACTTCATGGTATGGCAGATTAAATGCCTCGGCCACACCTTTGTAAACCACTTTGCCATCAACCACATTCAGTCCTTTGCGTAGCGGCACACTGTCTGTGCAAGCTTTTTTCCATCCTTTTTCTGCGATTTCGATGGCATAGGGAAGTGTTGCGTTTGTTAGTGCAATGGTTGAAGTGCGTGGTACTGCTCCCGGCATATTTGCCACACAGTAGTGAATAATATTGTCAACAATAAAAACAGGTTCGGCATGTGTTGTTGCCGAAGTGGTTTCAAAACAACCACCCTGGTCAACGGCCACGTCAACCAACACTGTTCCGGCGCGCATGGTCTTCAGCATGTCCTGCGTTACAAGGTGTGGTGCTTTTGCCCCCGGAATCAATACTGCACCAATAATAACGTCGTGTGATTTTACCATGTCGCGGATATTGTAATCGTTGCTCATCATGGTTTTTACGTTGGCAGGCATAATATCGTCAAGGTAGCGCAGGCGTTTCAGCGAAACATCCATAATGGTAACATCGGCACCCAATCCTGCAGCCATTTTTGCGGCTTCAGTACCCACAATACCACCACCAATAATCAGCACTTTTGCCGGCGGAACTCCGGGAACACCACCCAGCAGAACGCCATATCCGCCATAAGTTTTTTCAAGGTATTTTGCACCTTCCTGCACCGACATGCGGCCGGCAACTTCGCTCATTGGCACAAGCAAAGGCAGCGAGCGGTCGTCAAGTTCAACAGTTTCGTAGGCAAGACAAATTGACCCGTTGCCAAGCATTTCGTCGGTAAGGGTTCTTGATGATGCGAAGTGGAAATAGGTATATAAAATCTGACCTTTTTTAATCAGTTTGTATTCTGGTTCAACGGGTTCTTTTACTTTGATAATCATTTCGGCAATGCCGTAAATATCTTCGATGGTGGGCAACATGATAGCTCCGGCCGAGATATAATCATCGTCTTTAAAACCACTGCCAAGGCCGCCGCCAGCCTGCACATACACTTCGTGTTCGCGTTTTACCAACTCAGCCGCTCCGGCCGGGGTTAACGCGATTCTGTTCTCGTTATTTTTGATTTCTTTTGGTACTCCTATAATCATTGCAGTAACTTTTAAGTTGTTTTTTGTCGCCAAAAGTAGGCAGGTAATCCATATAAAAACATGATAAAAATTAATGATTGATTTCTTTTAAAAGTGCAGGACAGTGGAGAGAATAGAATATTAACAGACTGAAAGTTAATTTTTTAATATTATTTCAAATCGAATATTTTTTACAACTGTCAATTTCAATCTGATACTTGTATATTTGCCATTCGATATAAAATTTAATTTAATACATGCCAACAGTATCCGACAGGGGCAAAATAATGCCCGATTCGCCTATCAGAAAATTAGCTCCATTGGCCGACAAAGCCAAGGAAAAAGGCCGTAAGGTTTATCATTTAAATATCGGGCAGCCCGATTTGCCTACACCGCAGGTGGCGTTGGATGCGATAAAAAACATCGACAGAAAGATACTGGAGTACTCGCCAAGCGAAGGAATAAGATCGCTTCGGATCAAGTTGGTTGGTTACTACAAACGGTTCGATATCAATGTAGCGGTTGAAGATATTATTATAACAACCGGAGGCAGCGAAGCGGTTACTTTTGCGTTTATGAGCTGTCTAGATCCGGGCGATGAAATTATTGTTCCTGAACCGGCTTACGCCAACTACGAAGCATTTGCCATTGTTGCCGGCGCGAAAATCAGACCGATTGTTGCCAGAATAGAGGATGGATTTTCGCTTCCTCCGGTTGAGGAGTTTGAAAAACTGATTACCCCGAAAACCAAGGGAATTCTGATTTGCAATCCGAACAATCCGACGGGTTATTTATATACCCAGGAAGAGATGGATGCCATCCGCGATCTGGTGAAAAAGTACGACCTGTATCTTTTCTCGGATGAAGTCTATCGCGAATTTTGTTACACTGGAGCACCCTATATTTCTGCTTTTCATCTCGAAGGAATTGAACAGCACGTGGTTTTAATCGACTCGGTTTCGAAACGTTACAGCGAATGTGGGTTGCGCATTGGCGCACTGATAACAAAAAATGCGGAGGTTCGCCGAAATGTAATGAAATTTTGCCAGGCCCGTTTAAGTCCGCCACTCATCGGACAGATTGCAGCTGAAGCCTCGATTGATGCCGACCCGAAATACATGCTCAACAATTACAACGAATATGTAAACCGCCGCAAATTTCTTATTGACGGCTTAAACCGAATCGACGGTGTTTATTCCCCAATTCCGATGGGTGCTTTTTACACGGTGGCCAAACTCCCGGTTGACGATGCCGATAAATTTTGTGCCTGGCTGCTCAGCGATTTTGAATACGAGAACCAGACACTTTTTATGGCGCCGGCCACGGGTTTTTACACCGACCCGAAAAACGGAATCGATCAGGTTCGAATAGCTTATGTGTTGAAAAAAGAGGATCTCGCTGTTTGTCTGAAAATTCTGGAAAAAGCATTAAAAGTTTATCCGGGAAGCAAAGTAAGAAGAACAGTTCAGGCGGGTGCAGAGTAAAAAGGGAAAGTGATTGGTTGAGATTTATAGAGATTGTAAAATAAAAAATCCGGATTGAAAGCTCAACCCGGATTTTTTATTTCTCCTCCCCCGGGGAGGTCGGGTGGGGCTTGTTACAGGCTTTTGATTCTTTCCATCGCTTCCAGTACATTTTCCCTGTCGGCAAAAGCTGAAAAGCGGAAATAGCCTTCGCCTGCCGGGCCAAAGCCTGAACCCGGAGTTCCTACTACGTTGGCTTCATTTAGAAGTTTGTCAAAGAATTCCCATGATTTCATGCCGTTTTTCGTTTTCACCCAAATGTAGGGAGCGTTTTCACCTCCAAAAACTTCGTATCCACTTTCCGCCAGGCTTTTCTTCATGATTTTTGCATTCTCCATGTAATAATCAATCACAGCTTGCACTTCTTTTTTGCCTTCTTCGGTAAAAATGGCTGCTGCTGCTTTCTGCACCGGGTACGAAACACCATTGAATTTGGTAGTGTGGCGGCGGTTCCACAATTTGCTTACCTGGTATGGATTTCCCTGTTTGTCGTAGGCAACCAGTTCGTTCGGTATAACTGTGTAAGCCAGACGGGTTCCTGTAAAACCGGCTGTTTTTGAGAAGCTACGGAATTCAAGTGCCACTTTTTTGGCCCCTTCAATTTCGTAAATCGAATGTGGAATTGAATCGTCGGTTATAAATGCTTCGTAAGCGGCATCGAATAAAATAATGCTTTTATTTTCCAGCGCGTAATCCACCCATTTTTTCAGTTCTTCGCGCGAAGCTACTGCTCCGGTTGGGTTGTTCGGGAAACAGAGGAAAATCAGGTCGGGTGTTTCGGTTGGCAATTTAGGAATGAAATGATTTTCGGCGGTACAAGGCATGTAAATAATGCCTTCGTAATAACCATTTGGCTGGCAAACACCGGTCTTCCCCGACATCACGGTTGTGTCGGCATAAACCGGATAAACCGGGTCGCCAATGGCAATTTTATTGTCGTGGCCAAAAATTTCCTGAATGTTGCCGGTATCGCATTTCGAACCATCGGAAATAAAAATTTCATCAGCCGAAATATCAATGCCCCGTGCGTCGAAAGCATTAACAGCAATGGCTTCGCGTAGAAATCCGTAACCCTGCTCAGGCCCATAACCTTTAAAAGTTTTAGTGTTCGCCATTTCTTCCACGCCTTCGTGGAAAGATTTTACCACACT
>DYSZ01000212.1 GCA_020726265.1 Draconibacterium orientale | reverse complement strand
AGTTCTTCTAATTTAATTTTTTTATCTGTAGGAATCGGCCCGTTAGGTTTATCAACCTTACCTGGAATTCCTAATTTCGCGCCGAATTTTTCAGTTAACTGCTGGTAAATCATATCTGAAACACCAAAACCGCCGCGCTGATTACCTTGTGTTGAATATTCGTCGTCTAATTGCTCTTGAAAGATTTTTTCCGCGTTGTTGGCTTTTAAAAAAGCGGTTATTTTATCTTCACCCAAAGCCACAAATTCGTCGGTTGTCATTTTTTCAACATCTTCGAGCTTTACAGTTTCAGCACCTTCCTTTTTCTCTTCCTTTACTTTATTTACAGTAAACAGGTTCATGCTGAACGAAGGCACTCCCAAATGATAATATGCCCACAATTCAAACGAACCGTCTTTATCGGCCGGGGCTTCTAATCGTTCGGTGCTGAATTTTTTGCCTTCGAGGTATTTTTTGTACTCTTCTGCGAATTTTGTGTAAAACTTCAGGTCTTCGTCGAGCGGATTCACAGCCGCGCCAAGTCCGAGCATTCCCGCCACCATCGACGGGGTAACTTCCATTCCGGCAGGCATGTTCTTTTTCATAATTTCTATTAGTTCGTCCATGGTAAACGACTGATTGGGGTCGATATTCAGCATTCGTGCGCGTCGTTCCGGAACTTTTATATTTTGCAGGTTGGCTCCGCCTTTGCGGCCACCTTTGGGGGCTGCAACACAAAAATCGGAACTGCCAAGTGTGTAAACCATCGCAATTTCGGGTCTGTCGAAAATAAAACGCATCAGGTTATAAACTTCGGGAGTTTGTCCCGGCCATAAACCGGCTTCCTTTTTCTCGCGTGGAAAAAGGTGCGGAAAACCGATTCCTACGTTAATACCACCTTCGCCGTCTTCGTTATAATCACCATCATTATCGTTGTCGATGCCTTCAACGTACATTTTGTATTCGCCGCGCTCACCTTTCGATGCGTCGGCAGCAACCATAATGCGGGCATCGGCTTTCGATGCAATCATTTTTCCTTCAGGGTCTTTTACACGCAACTGTGTTATAAATCCGTCGCCGTTCAGGTCGTCGAAACCATCTTCGTTGGTGGCTTCATCCACATCGTTGTTCATTACAAAATCGTTAACAGCCCTTTCGTATTTTGTCTTTGCAAAATACCCTTTGGCTGCATCGGGATTAGGATTGGCAAGAATGTACCATTTCAAATTTTTTGTGTATTGGGCCGAATCGATAAGCATTGCTGCCAGATAGAGGGCGCCTTCGGTTGAGAGCGGCACATTTCCTTCGAAATTGGCTCCCACAAAAATAGCAGGCACATTTTTCAGGTTGGCCCCGATTTCGAGAATGGTAACCGGTTCGCCACCCGGGCTGGTGGCTACCGTGTGGATTTTGGCATTGCCGCTTTTTTGCTGAAGCGTAGCCAGAATTTGCTGAACCTCGCTGTTCAAATGGTACTTAACGAACATGGTTCCGTTTTGTGCTTTTAATTGCATTCCCCCGCTATAAAGCAGAATGGCAATCAGCACAACGATTTGCAGTTTTTTAACCATAGTTTGATTTAAAAATTTAGTGTATAATGAAAATACTGTTTTAGTCTCATTCAGTCGGAATATTGATATTGCCGGATTTAATTGGTTTAATCTGAAAGCGGAAAATTACATTTTTATTTTATTGAAGATTGATTTACTGTTGAAAATTGGGGAGTTATTTTTTTTGAAAACAAGCATTCAGTTATAATCAATAATTTTAAATCATGTAACGGAATCTCTTGTCAAAATTACATGTCTGATTATTTTTGCAGAAATATTTGTGCTTCACAGGTAATAATTTATGTTTATCAGTGATACCAATATCTATAAATGAATGTTTTCTAAAAGGTTAAACAATTAACGATATGGATTTATGCAATTTCAGGTTTGCTGCATCTTTTATCACAGCTTATCTTCACTTCTTGTTACCCGTGAATGCTCAAACAAACACAATACCTCCTACGGTTTACGATGGCAATGTGGGCACCGACAAGATTATTCTTGTTGCAGAAAGCAAAGGTGCTATTTTCATGAAAGGGCATTTTGTATTGAACCAGGGAAAAGCTGTTGAAGAAGCACATCCATTTTCAATCGATTTTTCGGGTAGCAGGCCTTTTTTACAGTCCGATTTGTATGTAGGCCCAATGACACAGGCTTTCGAAGATTCATCGGGTTGGAATGGCAAATTAAAACTGATGAATAAGAAAAAACGGTTTCTTTTCTTTCGACCAAAGGCATCATTTGCTTTGGCATTGCGCCCTGTGATAAAAGTCGAACCAACCGAAAGATATCAAAAGGAAGTTTTTGATAACATCGAAGTGAAAAGCAATATTATTTATGGCAAAGCAAAAGGTTACTGGACAAGTTCACCGTATTCAAACGACCCGTATGTGGTGACATTGAGTAAAGGATTGGTAAAAACATTCAAAGACAACGAACTGCTTGATTTAAAACTCGATTTATATTTTTTGCGTACCGATTCGCTGAAAAAAAAGCCTGTTGTGATGTTGGTTCATGGTGGTGCTTTTTACATCGGCAGTAAAGAATCGGCTTGCGAACAGGCATTGGCGACTGCACTTGCCAAAAGAGGTTACTTCGTCGCATCAATCGATTATCGCCTGGGTTTTAAACCAACCCCGGCCGATATTGAAATGAGCGCATACCGTGCCGTTCAGGATGCTCATGCAGCATTACGCTTTTTGTCGTTTCATTCAAAAGGAATGGGAATCGACCCGAACCAGGTTTATGTTGGCGGAACAAGCGCCGGCGCTGTGGCATCACTGAATGTTGCCTTTATGAAAAATGATGAAAGACCTGAAAGAATTCTGGAAAGTGAAAAGAAAGGTCAGGTTTTAAAAATCGAGGAATCGGGAAACAGGTTCACGGAAACGTTTACCATAAAAGCTGTAGCCAATATGTGGGGTGCAGTTGCCGATTTGAATATTATTGATGCTGATGAAAAAATCCCGGTTTTATCCATTCACGGTACCAACGACGATGTTGTTCCGTTTGAACACGATTTTCCATTTCAAAATTCATTGATGATCAACCGGCTGATTATGGATAAAATGTATGGCTCAAAACCCATTCACGACAGGTTAAGCATTCTTGGCATCAAAAACAAACTTGTTTCACTGCCCGGCATGGGTCACGAGCCCGAACTGGAATCGTACAATAAACTGAATCATTACATCGATACTTTAGTATTTCATACCACTAATTTCTTTTACGAAGAAACTGCCCCGACAGTATTTTTGCCTGCCGGTCAGCTATCTGTTGCTGCCGGTTCGCCATTAAAATCAATTTATTACGAAGTTAAAAATGGAACCGCCGTGGAAGTTTGGGCCGAGGGTGGTGTAAAAGCCACCAGCAATCCGGCCGATGCAACAATCATCTGGTTTGATAAAGCTGCGTACCGAAAACTGAAAATACGCTCAACAAATCAATACGAAGCCTGGAGTTTAAAGGAGTTTCCGGTGGAGGTGGTTAACTAATGATTTGTAAATAAATCATTAGAGATTGCTTCGCGTGGCTCGGAATGACGCACATTTGTTTTTAATTGTTAGAGGGTTTGGTTTGGCGGCTTTGCCGCCAAACCAAACCCTCTAACTGCTCCGCTACCGCTGTCGTCATTGCGAGCGTAGCGAAGCAATCTCATACATAATACGCAAAATCAGTTTTATAAACTTATATTATTCTTATTCCTGAAAAACGAAGGAGTTACGCCTTCTTTCTTTTTAAACAAACTGCTGAAATGAAAAATCGACTGAAAACCGAGTTCGTAACTGATTTCCTTGATACTTTTGTCGGTCGAAATCAGCAGCTCTTTTGCTCTTGTTAAGCGCAGTTGTAAATGATATTGCCCCGGTGAAACGCCTGTATATTTTCGAAACATCCGTCGGAAAAACGAATAGCTGACATTGTGTTTTTTTGCCAGCTCCTCAATATACAGTTCGCTGCCCATGTTTTGTTTCATGGCAAACCGCGCTGCCTCAATTACCTGTGCAATAGGTTTCCCCGAAAATCCCTTCTGTTTTTCAAACGATACGATGTAACCGAGCAGTTTTATCACCATTCCCGAGGCGATTTGCTGGTAGCCGGGTTGTTCTTTCTGCACAAGGTCAAATATCTTAAAATAGGTATCTAAAAGTTCCTCTTTGATTCCAAAGTTAAACGCTGGTTCTTTGGCCTCAAACCTTGGCGAAACAATCAGTTCACGCACAAGTCTGCCATCAAAACCAATGTAGTTTTCGGTCCAGCCAGTTTTCTGATTGGGTTTATAGCGATGCCACACCCCTGGAAAAGTAATAAAAATACTCCCTTGTTTTAATGGGAATGAGCCAAAACTGTTCTCCAATGTACCGCTACCTTCGCTTATAAAATTGATTTGAAACTCGTTCAGAATTCTTCCTTCATCCCAATTGAAAAAATACTCTGAAGGATGATCGTGTGAAGGATAATTGTAATTGGCCGGAATATTGGCCGATCCGGCAACTTTCAGGTACAACCCCCATTGTAAATCCTCGTCGCTTACAGTAAGATATTTAAATTCGCTGTGTTTCATAATCGGGTCAAAAAATATAAATTTTTGGTCAATTATTATATTGTTTTCACTGATTAGTAATTCTAAATTTGTTTCGCAGGCAAAAACCTGCTTTTCAGACTGAACCAAAAAAATTAAAACTGTATGAATGTAATTCTTGGTATTTTATTTCACACGATTGGCGGCGGAGCTTCTGGTAGTTGGTACATGCCCTACAATTGGGTAAAACAATGGCGCTGGGAAATCTATTGGATTACCGGTGGTATTTTCTCGTGGCTTATTATGCCTTTTCTTGCTGTGTTGCTTACCATCCCCAACTGGCAGGGGATTTTGAGTGCCACCGATGGCAACATCATTCGCAACACTTATATTATGGGGTTGCTCTGGGGAGTAGGCGGACTGACTTACGGACTTGCCATACGTTACCTCGGAATGTCGCTTGGTAACTCTGTGTTGCTGGGCATTACTTCAATTGTCGGCTCATTGGGATTGCCAATTTTACGGAATGTGCCTGGAGTTGCTGAAATTATTCCAGCAGGATTGGCGTTTACCGATCTTTTTGGCAGCGCCGGCGGACGAATTGTTTTAATTGGCATCCTCATTCTTTTAG
>DYSZ01000211.1 GCA_020726265.1 Draconibacterium orientale | reverse complement strand
ACCGCTTTTACAATCTGCTGACTTTCGCCAATACTCCTGGCAAGTGGTGTTTCACCATAAATATCTAATTTTTTCTGAGCGGCAGCAATGTATGTGAGGCTGTGCCAGTGGTCGGGAACCGAAATACAAACGGTATCAAGTTTTTCCTTTTCAAGGAATTCGCGGTAATCTTTGTATTTGCGGCAATCGGAGTTGCCATTTTTCTGGTTAATCACTGCCGCACCATTGTCCTGATGCTTTGTATCCAAATCGCAAACGGCCACAAACTGTGGCTGACTGTGTTTCAGGAAATCTTTCAGGTTGCTCATTCCCTGAGAACCAGTTCCGATTGAACCCATAACAATGCGGTCGTTTGCGGCTGTAAACCCGTTTTTGCCAAGGGCCGAACCTGGTATAATTGTAGGTAATAAAATTGTTCCGGCCATCGCCGCAACAGAATTGCGGATAAAATCCCTGCGTGATTTTTCAATACTCATTTTTATTTTAGTTTAATTGATAAAGTAGGTGTGGCGAAGCTACAAAAGTTTGCATACCGTGCATCAATTCACTCCGACAATTGCATAAAAAAATGTTTTAAAACAGATTTTTGAACATGCAAACCTTTGCGGAAAGCTTTGCATAAATTAGTCAGTAAATAATCGGATTCAGATATGCGATTAATCATCATATTTGCATAGTGTATTTATAAAAAATACTGAAAACCAATAAAATGAAAAGAAGAGATTTACTGAAATCAGCACCAGTTCTGGCTTCATTACCATTGTTGATGTCAATGAACAAAACTACTTTTCCTTTTGCAGATATATCGGATATTAAACACGCGAAAATTCAACGTTTTGGCGATGGCCGCGACTGGTTTTTTAACCGCAGGTATGGTATGTTTGTGCACTGGGGATTGTATTCCATTCCTGGCTGGCACGAGCAGCACCAGTGGCGGGGCAGGGTTGAAAGAAAGGAATACGTAAAACTGGCACAGCAATGGAATCCTGTGAAATTTAATCCCGAACAATGGCTCGACCTGATGGAAGAAGCCGGAATGAAATACATCACGATTACTACAAAGCATCACGATGGTTTTTGTTTGTGGGACACAAAACAAACCACTTTCAATTGCCTGAATACACCTTATAAAAAAGATGCTATCGGGATGCTGGCCAATGCCTGTCATAAGCGAAAAATTCCGCTTTGCCTTTATTATTCAATTGCCGACTGGAACCACCCGAATTATCCAAACGAAGGCCGCCACCACGAGTTACCTCCGCAACCCGGTGATTCGCCCGATTGGCAGAAATACATGAACTTTTTGAAAGAACAGGTTCGCGAACTTTGTATAAACTATGGCGAAATTCACGGTTTTTGGTGGGACATGAATGTTCCGCAACACAAAGATCCTTCGATAAATGCGATGATTCGGCAACTTCAACCAAAAGCTGTAATCAATAATAGGGGGTTCGATGAAGGTGATTTTGGCACGCCTGAACGTGATTATGACATTGCGGCTGCCGAAGCCAAAGGCTTTGACAAACCCACAGAAGCTTGTCAGAGCGTTGGAATGGAAAGCTGGGGGTATAAAAAAGATGAAGACTATTATACCGACCGGCACCTGATTAGCAGTATTGACAGGTATTTGGCACGCGATGCCAATTATTTACTGAATGTTGGTCCAACTGGTGAAGGAGAAATTCCAAATGAAGCAGAAGCTATTCTGAAAAGAATCGGGAACTGGAAAAAAAGTGTGGATGAATCATTTCTCAATATTGAACCTGATACAGGATTAATTCAATCGCCCGGAATTCTTGCCACGAAACGAAATAAAACTGTGTATGTTCACCTGAACCAGCTGCCGGCTGGCAATGGAATTAAATTAAAGCCAATTACTGTTGCCCCTGAAAAAGCAACGTTGCTGAATACCGGTTTGCCGGTTGAGTTTGCAGTAAATCTTTGCCCCAGCGACCACGCAAGCCAACAGCCATATTTGCGTTTGCGAAACCTTCCGGTAGATGAATTTTCCAATTCGGTAATGGTAGTGAAACTTGAGTTTGACAAATCGCCTGAAGAAATTGTAAAACAGTTTGAAAAAACTGATAAAGAACTAATTAAATAACACTGAAATTAAACCTATGAAACGAAAAATCATTTTACTTGCTGCGATTGCAGGACTTTCAATCCTGTTTTTGCCAACGCTTTTTGCGCAACCTTTTATATCCGACCTCGAAACGTTTAAAAAATAATGAAACTTTTTGAAAATCAAAGTAAAAGCTATAACTCCGGAAATCTTTGTTCATCAGTTTCACGCATCAGGGCATAAGCAGTTTCAAATATCTGTTCCATATGTGGTTTTGAGAAATATTCACCATCTATTCCGTAGGCTGGACGATGCTCTTTAGCCGGCAGTGTTCGCGGTGCTGTATCGAGGTAATTAAATACGTTTTGTTCTTCAACAACCTTTTGCATCATGTAGGCCGATGCACCTCCGGGGACATCTTCATCAACAAAAAGTACTTTTCCTGTCTTTTTCACCGATTCGAGAATCAGATTGTTAACATCAAAAGGCATCAATGTCTGCACGTCAATCACTTCAACAGAAATACCTTTCAGTTGCAACAGCAAATCGGCAGCCTTTTCGGCATGATGCACATTCCAGCCGTAAGTAACAAGCGTTACATCAGTACCCTTTTTCATGATTTCAGGAATACCGGGAGTGACTTTGAATTCGCCAAAATTTGATGGTAGTTTTTCCTTTACATTGTAGCCTTTCAGCGGTTCAATCACCAATGCAGGGTCGTTGGCTTCGAGTAGTGCATTGTACATGCCAGCTGCCTGGGTCATGTTACGCGGAACACACAAATAAATACCACGCATCGAACCCAGAATCATCTGCATTGGCGAACCTGCGTGCCAGATTCCTTGCAACTGGTGGCCACGGGTGCGGATAATCAGCGGGGCCGCCTGTTTCCCTTTAGTCCGGTATTGAAGACTGGCCAAATCGTCACTCAACGGCGAAAGTGCATAAATCAGGTAATCGAGGTACTGAATTTCGGCAATGGGCCTGAAACCACGCAATGCCAGCCCGATTCCCTGTCCGATGATGGTGGCTTCTCGAATGCCGGTATCCGAAATCCTGTCGGCTCCGAATTTTTCCTGTAATCCTTTGGTGCCTTGATTTACATCGCCCAACTTGCCTGTATCTTCGCCAAAAGTCACCAGGTTGGGGTATTTTTCAAACAACACGTGAAAATTGTTGCTGATGATTTCAGACCCGTTTACTTCGGGGGCATTTGTTTCGTACCTCACCGGCGAGCCTTTTACATTCAGGGCCGAATCAGCACCTTCGCGGTACAATCGGCTGCTATACAAATCCGCACTCCGGGCTTCGAATTTTCGAATCCAGTGGAGCAAATTATTTCTCACCGGCTCAGCTTGTTTGTGGAGATGAATTTCAAATGAAATCCGTTTTGCCAGGGTAAGCAATGAGCGTCTTGTCAGAAAAACCTTGTGGGATATATTGTCAAATTCAAGCTGAAAATCAATTTCTCCTGAAGTGGAAAGTTTCAATTCATGAATGATGTTTTGCAATGATTCTGATTCGTTTACAAAACTTTCGGTGTAATTCTTCAAGGCTTTGTCGCGGGCTTCTTTGGCTCTTTTTTCAGCCTTTTTCTCCAGAGAATTTATGGTGTCTAAATCGGCTTTTCCGGTTTCCAGCAACCAACTTTTCATTTGGGTAATTCCATCAAACTCTTTTTCCCAATTGAGCCGTTCTTTTGTTTTGTAGCGCTCGTGTGAGCCAGAGGTAGAATGGCCAAGTGGCTGTGTGACTTCGTAAATATGAAAAATTGCCGGCACCTGTTTATCGCGGCAGCGCTCAATTCCATTGCCAAAAGTCTTTACAAGATTTTGATAATCCCAGCCTTTGCAGGTATAAATTTCAATGCCGTTGGTGTTTTTTTCTTTCTTAAAACCAGCCAGCGCTTTCGAGATACTCGATTTTGTTGTTTGTAGTTCGATAGGCACACTGATGCCAAAACCGTCGTCGTACACGGCTACGGCCAGCGGCACTTGCATCACACCGGCTGCGTTAATGGTTTCGAAAAAAAATCCTTCGGAAGTGCTGGCATCGCCAATGCTTCCAAAAGCCACTTCGTTACCCGTTACATTGTTTTTCAGGTGGGCGGCCATTGCCGGGTTTTCCCGCACGATTTTCGAAGCTTGCGCCAGTCCGAGTAATCGTGGCATTTGTCCGGCAGTTGATGAAATGTCGGATGCCGAATTATATCTGTCGGCCAAGTTTTTTATCTCGCCGTTTTCATCAATATTTTGCGTACTGAAATGGTTATTGAAGTTGCGGCCAACGGTTGACGGATTAAACTCAACATCGGTATCTCCGTAAATCATGGCAAAAAACTCTTCAGGCTGAAGCAAACCCAGCGCCAGCATAAAAGTCTGGTCGCGGTAGTACCCCGAGCGCCAATCGCCTTTTCTGAAAGTTTTCGCATAAGCCACCTGTGCAATTTCCTTACCATCGCCAAAAATGCCAAAATGAGCGCGGCCGTTGTGAACTTCCCTGCGCCCCAGCAGACTTAACTGACGGCTTAAAAAGGCTGTGTAATAATCGTTAAGGGCTTCTTCGGTTGATATGGTTTCGTTGGTTTCCGTGATTTCAGCTTTTTCTAAAAACATAAAATAATCATTCAGACTTTGTTGTTATGTACCTGCAAAATAACAGATAGAATTTGGATTTGTTTACAGGTGCGGCGATTTCCGAACCGCCGTAATTTAATGGGGATCGGAATCCGCGTCACCCGCGTGCGGAAGTTTTTAACTTCCGAAAAATAATCGCGGTTAAAAACCGCGTCACCCATCATTTCACCTAAATATTATTTTATAACTTTCAGCAGTTAAGTTGAATACCCATGGAAAGGAAAGAATTCTACAAACACCGTTTACCCCATTTCCAGCAACCCGGACAAGCCTATTTTGTGACCTGGTGTTTAAATGATTCCGTTCCGAAGAAGGCACTGAAGCGTTACACCGACAGGCTTGAGTTGCTTAAAATGCAAATGGTTGCGGTATCGGGTGCGGTGAATTCCGATTCGCCGAAGATGCGCGGATCGGAATCCGCACCACCCGAATTGAAGATGCGCGGATCGGAATCCGCACCACCCGAATTGAAGATGCGCGGATCGGAATCCGCACCACCCGAATTGAAGATGCGCGGATCGGAA
>DYSZ01000004.1 GCA_020726265.1 Draconibacterium orientale | reverse complement strand
GTTTTGATAAACATTTAACATTTGTCGGTCAGGGTGCAGGTATTACAATTGTTCAGGCACATGCTGATTATAACTCTGCTGGTAGCTTTGTGTTTTATACAAATTTTAGTTATCCTGCAATCTTTAAAAATTTAACAATCCGACATGGTAAATACGATCGATACGCAGCTATTTCAAATAATGGAGAAATATCTCTATATAATTGTGAAATAACAAAAAACGTAAGCACCTCAACTTCTGGCAATGGCGTATTAAGAGGTTTAAGAAATTTTTATGCCGAAAACTGTATTTTTTCAGAAAATGTCGATAATTCAACCTACGCTAATGGTATGGGTGGAGGAGCAATTTCAATCGAATCTACAAATGTGGTTTTTAAAAATTGTATATTTTCAGGAAACACCACAACCAATGCCGGAGGTGCATTATATGTATATGGTGGCTCAGACGTTGATATTATAAATTGTACTTTTTCCGGTAATATCGGACCAAATGGTTCTGATGCAATTTATAACAAGGGAGCAGTAAATATGAAAAACTGTATCGTCTATAACAATGGTTCAGCAAGTGATATATGGAATGACGGAGGAGGAACTACAAATTCATGGAACTCAATTATAGATAATATATCATATATAAACGGCACAAACTTAAACAACCTTACATCCGATCCACTCCTGCAACCCCTTGCTGATAACGGGGGTACAATTCAATCTATGGCAATTGCAGCAGGAAGCCCCGCGATAAATGCCGGAACCTCAGGAGCAGATATTCCTCTAACCGATATGCGTGGCTATTATGCAAACGGCATCCGCGATATTGGGTCTTACGAATATGATGGGAATGGATATACTTTTACAGGAAATACAAGTAACAACTGGAATACTGCAGGTAATTGGGCAATAGAAAGTGTTCCAACTGCTGCAAACGATGCTACAATTCCCGCAGAAAAAACTGTTGTAATAGCTCCCGGAACTTCTGCCGGTTGCAAAAACATCACTGTCGATGCCACAGGCAGCCTTACCATACAAAGCAGCAGCGCCACCAGTGCAGGTTCGCTTATTGTGGCAGGAACTGCAACAGGGAATGTAACTTTTGAAAGTTACTTAGCCGAAACAGCTAAATGGCATGTGGTGGCCGCACCGGTGGCAGCGCAGAACATCTGGAATTTTGCCACGCTGGCCGATAACAGCATTGCAGCAAATACTGGCAAACGTGCCATAACCGAATATAACGAGGGAACAAACGACTGGGATACCAACTACCCCACTGCCGACACCGAAGGCAGTTTTACTGCCGGTAGCGGTTATTCGGTTTTGCGCTCGGCAGCAGGCGTGGTTTCCTACACCGGAACCATCAACACCAGCGATGTTTCAAAACCGCTCACCCGCACATTGTACGGCTGGAATGCACTGGGGAATCCTTACACTTCGGCAATTAATGCAACGGTTACTGCCCATGCAACCAACAACCTGATAACTGTAAACTCAGATGTTTTCCAACCCAGTTTTGCTGCGCTGTATGTGTGGGATGCCGCAACAAATACTTATGTAACCATCAACAATGCAGGTACAGGGACTTTGGTGCAAAACTACATTCAGGCAGGGCAAGGCTTTTTTGTGCGTGCAAAAGATAACACTGGTTTGAATTTCAGTATAACCGAAGCCATGCAAGCACACCAAACCACGGTGCCTTTAAAATCGGGCGAAACTACATGGCCCGCCATTCAACTGGCTGTTACCGCTAAAGGGAAACAGAGCAGCACTGTACTTGCCTTTAATAACCAGATGACAAACGGACTGGATATTACCTACGATGCCGGTATGTTTAAAGCCGACAAAAACTTCGCGCTTTACTCTCGTTTGGTTGACGATAACGGCGTTGACTTTGCTATTCAGGCGCTGCCCGAAAACTACAATAAACTCGTTGTTCCGCTGGGTATCGATGTGCCGGCAGGTACAGAAATAACTTTCTCCGCTCAAACAATGAATCTGCCTGCCGATGCCGCCGTTTATCTTGAAGACAGGGCTGCCAAAACCCTCACCCAACTCGATTTAACCGGTGCCGGATACACGGTTACTGTCTCTGATAAAACGAAGGGAACAGGTAACTTCTTTTTGCATACAAGCGCTTCAACAACAGCCGTTAATGAACTGGAAAACAATCTGAAAGTATATACCCGCGACCGCGCAATTTACATCAGCGGAAATCTTGAAACAACCGATTTGGTGACTGTTTACAGCATTGTAGGAAAACTGCATTACAAAAAAGCAGCTGAAAAAACAGGTCTCCTAAGAATTGATTCATCAAAAATGCCCGCAGGTATTTACCTCGTTAACATCAGCCGGAACAATACAGATTCAACGCAAAAAGTAATCATCAGCGAATAACATTTAAAATCAACCGATATGAAAAATAAAACAGCAAACAATAAAAAAAACGACAGGAAAATTACCCGGAAACAGGCATTACAAAAGGTCGGTATTACTGCGCTTACTGCTGCTTCAATCATGTTTCTTTCAACTAAGCAAAGTGCGGCTGCTTCAGACAATCCTGGCAATCCCGGTCGTGAATGGGAATAATAAAATTAATTCTGACAAAAAACCGATTTGGTAATAATACTCCCCGAAAATCAGACCACTGATTAAGTTGAAAAAACGAATAAATTTACCAGTAGTTATGAAACAAGAAAGAATAAAATTTACATCAGCCTTTAACCCACATTGCAGCTATCCATCCATAACAAATTGACAATCTGATATTTGATTTTTAGAAGTTTCGCCAGTGTGCCACACGGATTTTTTTCGGGGTAGCGGTATTTCATGATATTTTAGCTTGCTGCAAATTAGTTGGACACCATCAGTTGGTTCGCTGCATTGTCTGATTTGTATGATCTGTTCCTTAGTGTTTTCGACGGTCGTTGTGACCATTTTCTATGTATTCATTATTCGGACGATCTCGCTCCAGACTAGGTTGCTGCCCTGTAGTTTCAATTGGTATCGGATGGTTGAAACAAGCCAATAGGCCAGCAAGCCTAGGTGCAGGTGTGGCTGATGATATGGGTTGCTGCCAGGCACACCTGCTCATCGTCCCAACCCCTTGCTTTCAGATAATGTTCTATTCCAAGTTGACGAAGTGCCTGGTAACAAAGCGATTCAGCCCCAACTTCACGGATATTCCTGTTCTTCAGGGTATTGAGCTTGACTGTATCAATATCATCGCTGACACCAGAAGCCTTGTCAATCTTCTTTTTATGTTTCAGCTCTCTATAGTAAAACTGTGCCAGTTGCTCAACTTTTTCTTCTTTGCAGCTATAAAGTGTTGGTTTCCCTTTTATCAGTTCGTTCAGCCGTTCCAGAAAAAGTATCTTATGATCAAAATCAGGAAGTTCAAGCAATCTGCCAAGACCCATGACCATGCGTTGCCGGACAAACCCATGCTCATCGCGGTAACTCTCACTCAACCGAAAATAGGTATGGGTGGTCTGTTCAGCGATGCAATATTTCCTGATTGTCTTGATATTCATGAACACAAAGGTCAACCTTAATCAGCTAATATTCAAATGCTTGGAAGTCCACACAATCGACTATTTTCAATTCCAGAAAAACCCTCCTGTTGATTATCAGTCGGTTATAAATTCAGTGTAATGAAAATAATCCGAAAAAAGTGGATAATACCTGAATTTTAACTAAATGGGATACCTTTTGCTGTAATGTGGGTTAAAGGAAACCGCCGTGTGCGAGAGCATGCACGGTGGTATGAGAGGGCGGGAGAGTAATCCCCCAACCTACTCGATTGAGTGGGAAAAGAGACTCGAATGCTGACATTTCAGTCAGCATCCTGACTTTCCTGACCGTTAGTGTCAGGGAACGTCATGGCTCGCGACCCAACTAATAATTTTATAGTTGAGCGGGAAACGAGACTCGAACTCGCGACCCCGACCTTGGCAAGGTCGTGCTCTACCAACTGAGCTATTCCCGCAATTAGTACCCGGGGCGGGACTTGAACCCGCACGAACATAATGTTCATTGGATTTTAAGTCCAACGTGTCTACCATTCCACCACCTGGGCATCCTAATTTAGTTATGAACGGTGAAAAAAAATCCGCTAGCGTAACGGACTTTTTCATTATGAGCGGGAAACGAGACTCGAACTCGCGACCCCGACCTTGGCAAGGTCGTGCTCTACCAACTGAGCTATTCCCGCGTATTTTAAAGAACCTGTTTTTTTAGTGGTGCAAATATATGCCTATTTTTTTATCTCACAAAAAAATGAAAAAAAATTAGCCGCTTTATTTAATCCCCGTTATTTTCCTGATTTCGTTCAGCTTATTCAATGCTTCTATGGGTGTTAAGTTGTTGATGTCGAGCCCGGCTATTTCGTCGCGAATCTGTTTTAGCACAGGGTCGTCCAACTGAAAAAAGCTGAGTTGCATGCCCTCGCGTTTTTCCCTGATTTCGCCAAGTGGCTTGGTAAGACTCTCTTTCTCGCGGCCACCTTCAAGTTTTACCAGAATTTGTTCGGCACGTTTTATCACCGATTTTGGCATTCCGGCCATTCCTGCCACGTGAATCCCGAAACTGTGATTGCTGCCGCCGCGAACCAGTTTACGCAAAAAAATCACCTTGTTGCCCACTTCTTTTATCGAAACATTAAAGTTTTTTACACGCAGAAAAGCGCCTTCCATTTCGTTGAGTTCGTGGTAGTGTGTGGCAAAAAGTGTTTTGGCTTTGGCCGATGCATGTTCGTGCAGGTATTCCACCACCGACCAGGCAATCGAAATACCATCGTAGGTTGAAGTTCCACGACCCAACTCGTCAAACAAAATCAGGCTTCTGTCCGAAACATTGTTCAAAATACTTGCGGCTTCAATCATTTCAACCATAAATGTCGATTCGCCCAGCGAAATATTGTCCGACGCACCAACGCGGGTGAATATTTTATCGACATACCCTATTTCGGCAACCTCAGCCGGAACAAACGAACCAATTTGTGCCAGCAAAACAATGAGCGCTGTTTGCCTGAGCAGTGCCGATTTACCGGCCATGTTAGGCCCGGTGATGATAATGATTTGCTGGTCGTACTGGTCGAGTAAAACATCGTTGGCGATGTACGATTCGCCAATGGGGAGTTGCTGTTCAATTACCGGGTGGCGGCCATTTTTTATTCTGATGGTGGTCGAGTCGTTAATCTCAGGGCGGAAATAACCAAAAGTTGAGGCACAAGCCGAAAACGATAAAAGACAATCAATTTGAGCCAATATGTTCGAATTGAGCTGAATAGCTCCCACATATTCCGAAAGCGCCAGTACCAATTCGTTAAAAATCCGGGTTTCGAGTTCAAGAATTTTTTCTTCGGCTCCTAAAATTTTTGTTTCGTACTCTTTCAGTTCTTCGGTGATGTATCGTTCAGCGCTCACCAGCGTTTGTTTTCGTATCCAGTCGGTGGGTACCTTGTCTTTGTGGGTATTCCGCACTTCGATGTAATACCCGAAAACATTATTGAAACTGATTTTCAGCGACGGGATTCCACATCGTTCGCTTTCGCGCTTTTGTATTTTGGCAAGAAAATCTTTTCCTGAGTACGCAATTTCACGCAGGTCGTCGAGATCTTCTGAAATTCCGTGGGCAATCACCCGTCCTTTGTTGAGCGCCACAGGCGGGTCGGCAATAATTTCGTGGTGAATTTTTTCGCGGATGAGATCGCAGGTATTTAACTGTTCAGCAAAACGGTTCAGCGCCACATTTTCAACGCTGGCACACGATTGTTTGATGGGCGATATGGCATTCAGCGCATTTTTTACCTGCATCACTTCGCGCGGGTTAATTCTGCCAACAGCCACTTTAGAAATCAGTCGTTCCAGGTCGCCAATTTGCCGCAGATGTTCTTCAATATTTTCCCTCACATCCGGGTATTTCAGAAAAAGTTCAACCACATCGAGCCGTTTGTTGATGGGTTCAATATCTTTCAGCGGCAGCGCCATCCAGCGTTTCAGCAAGCGCGAACCCATGGGCGAAATGGTTTTGTCGATCACATCAATCAGCGATTTGCCGTTTTCGTGAATCGGGTTAAAGAGTTCCAGATTGCGGATGGTAAACCTGTCGAGCCACACAAAATGGTCCTCCTCAATGCGGCTTAAACCCGCAATGTGCGTAAGTTTCCTGTGTTGTGTAATATCGAGGTAATGCAAAATTGCCCCCGAAGCAATTACGGCCAGCGGCATTCCGTCAACGCCAAAACCTTTAAGCGATTTGGTTTCGAAATGGCGGGTCAGCCTGTCGGTGGCGGCATCTTCTGTGTAAACCCAGTCTTCGAGGTTAAATGTGTAATATTTTGGTCCGAAAATTTCGGTGAATTCCTTGCCGCGACCCCGCTGAAAAAGCACTTCTTTGGGTTGCAGCGAACTGAGCAGTTTGTCGATGTATTCGAACTTTCCCTGGGCTGTGAGAAATTCACCAGTCGAAATATCGAGAAAGGCTACTCCGGCTATTTTTTTATCGAAATGAACCGAAGCCAGGAAATTATTTTCGCGGTTTTCGAGAATGTTGTCGTTGATTGAAACCCCCGGCGTTACCATTTCGGTAATACCCCGTTTTACGATGGTTTTGGTGAGTTTCGGGTCTTCCAGCTGTTCGCAGATGGCTACCCGCTGACCAGCACGAACCAGTTTTGGAAGATAGGTATCGAGCGCGTGATACGGAAATCCGGCCAATTCAACATAACTGGCGGCGCCATTGGCACGACGGGTTAGTGTGATACCAAGAATGCCTGCTACCTTAATTGCATCGTCGCCAAATGTTTCATAAAAATCGCCAACCCTGAAAAGCAGCACCGCATCCGGATGTTTCTCCTTAATCTGGTAATACTGCTTCATCAGTGGCGTTTCGAAATATTTTTTTGCTTCACTCATGGAAAGCAAAGATAATTTTTTGATGTAAGCGGGGAAAGATGAGAAAGAAGAAAGTTGTGGAGGAAGTTGTCATTGTTGTCTTTTTAAAAAGTTGTCATTGTTATCATTGTTTTTAAGAAATCAACTCCGACAACCATGACAACAAAGAGAACCTGACAACAAAATTCTTTCGACAACTATTTAATGCCACGCACCGAGAATGGCTCCCATAATTACGTAGATAGCAACATTATAACCCACATTAATCCAGAAAAGACCCATCGGTTTCTGTTCGTACAACACATCGTTCAGCCGGCTTGTGGCAATCCAGAAAACGGCAATCATCAACCCGGCAAAAATTCCGAAAATGGCATCGGCTTCAGCCCCCAGAAACATGGCAAGTGAAAAAGCTGCCAATAAGGTGGCAACATAATTAACACCCATAATCACTGGCATTGGAAGCCATTTTTTCTCACTCATGTTTTCTTTTGTAAAACCGTTCAGTTCCATCCATTGCTTGCCAAAAAGTGGCCCGTACCAAATCTACCCGACAAAAAATGCACTAAAAGCTGCGACAATCACTGCGAGGAAGTTAATGTTCGAAATTACCTGTCCAAAATCCATAATGCTTTATTTTTATTAATGACGTTGTAATATACGGACATTTAAATCTTTTTCTGATATTTGCCCTGATTTTTTAAACGAAGGGAAGAATGAGTTGTACAGGATGTTCATTAAATAGTTCGGCAAATTACTTAGCCATCAACAGTTACAGTTGGCTGGATGAGTTGCCCGACACCTCCGACCAGTCGGATATTGTGGAAGTTAAGTTTAAATCGACACGAAAAGAATACTATAAAAACAGCGATAAAATTGACCTGAAACGCGGAGACAAAGTAGTTGTAGCTACTGCTCCCGGGCACGATTTGGGGGAAGTTACCTTAACCGGCTATTTAGCCGAAAAGCAGTTCAAGCTAAAAATCAGAAACACCGAAAGCTACAAGCTGAACAGTGTTTATAGAAAATCGACAGCTGCCGATGTTGCTTTGCTGGACGATGCCCGTAACCGCGAAAAACCAGTAATGATACGTGCCCGCCAGATTGTGCTTGAATTGGGACTCGACATGAAAATTGGCGATGTTGAATTCAGAGGAGATGGGAAAAAGGCTATTTTTTATTACTTGGCCGATGGCCGTGTCGATTTCAGGGAACTGATAAAAGTGTATGCCCGCGAGTTTGGAATTCTGATTGAGATGAAGCAGATTGGCGCCCGCCAGGAAGCCGGAATTGTGGGCGGAATTGGCTCGTGCGGGAGGGAACTTTGCTGTTCGAGCTGGCGTACCAATTTCAAAAGTATTTCGTCGAATGCCGCGCTGACACAGGGGTTGTCGCCATCGGCACTGAAAATGGCCGGCGCGTGTGGCAAGCTGAAATGCTGCCTCATGTACGAACTCGACACCTACATCGAGGCACAAAAAGATTTCCCGCGCGAACTGCTTAACCTCGAACTGGCGAAAGGTATTGCCAAACCATTTAAAACAGATTATCTGAAGAAGGAAATCTGTTATGTGATGCAAGGCGGCGGCGGTATGTTTAATCTTTCTTTACAGGAAGTAAAAGATATTATTCAAAAAAATAAGCGGGGAATCAGACCCGAAATCGGGAGTGCGGGCGAAAAGGCAAAAGAGGAAAACCAGATGGAGGTAAAACTCGATGAGCGGATTGACCGTTTCGATAAAAACAAACGTACGATCAACAAAAAACGGAGGTAGAAATTTAAACCCAGGCCGACTGAGCAGGGGAGTTGATTACGATTACTTTTTTCTGATAATCGTCATTCCGTCGCGGAGTGGCAGCATCACTTTTTCAACGCGATTGTCGTTTTTAATCAGTGAGTTAAACGCAAGAATTCCCTGTGTTTGCCAATCGTCGGCATCGGGTTTTTCTAACACCTTTCCGCTCCAAAGTGTATTATCGGCAACGATGTAGCCACCCGTATTTACTTTATCAAAAATGGCTTCGTAATAAGCCGGATATTCGGGTTTGTGCGCATCAATAAAAACGAGGTCGAACGGGCCGGTTAACCCGGGAATAATTTCGAGTGCAGGGCCAATCCGTTGTTCAATGGTATTTTCAAATCCGGCTTTTTTGATGAAACGGGTAGCCAGATTTTCGAGCTCATCGTCAATTTCGATGGTAATCAGTTTTCCTCCGGGTTGTAACCCTTTTGCAAGACAAATTGCCGAATAACCTGTAAATGTGCCAATTTCGAGAATGGTTACCGGACGTATCATTTTCGAAAGCATAATCAATATCTGTCCTTGCAAGTGGCCCGAAATCATGCGGGAACCCAGCACTTTCAGGTGTGTTTCCCTGTCGAGTTCCCGCAAAACCTCATCTTCTTCATCAATGTGATTCAGAATGTATTTTTCGAGTTCTTTCCGAAGCATTTTTTATTGATTGATTAGTGAATTGAAAATACTATTTACCAGCAGTTTGACAATTTATCAGTTCGTCAATTTAACAGTTAAATATTTACCTGTACACCAAAGTACTCAAGCGGTTTTCGTCGAGAATTTCGTTGGCAACCTCGAGCAACTCATTATCGGTAATGGCTTCAATTTTTTTGAAAACCTCGTGTAAAGGGTCAACCCGGTTGTAAAGCAGATAACTTTTTCCGATGGCCAGCATCAAATCATCATGACTTTCAGTGGATACGGCAATTTGCCCGATCATCTGTTTTTTTGCTTTGCTGAGTTGAAGTCCGCCCAATTTTGTGTCGCGCAACAGTTTAAACTCCTTTTTCACCAGCGCCAGCGCTTTTTCAAAATTTTCACTGTCGGTACCAAAATACACGTTAAACAGGCCGGTGTCGGTGTAAGCCGTGTAGTTCGATTCAATGTTGTAAGCCATGCCGCGGCGTTCGCGCAAAGCGAGGTTCAGCCGCGAATTCATGGCCGGACCACCCAAAATGTTGTTGAGCAATACCATCACAATCCGTTTCGGGTGCTGCACGTCGTAGGCGATATTGCCAATCATACAGTGGCTCTGAAACGTGTCTTTTTCTTCGAAACGTACCGATGGAATATAATTTTCAAAAGGTTTGCGGCAATCGGTTCTCAATTTCGTAACAGCATTGCCAAAGTGTTTCTCCGCGTATTTTATCAGCCTGTCGAATTTAAGTTTACCAACCGAACTGATGACCATTTCATCAGTATGGTAGTTTTTTCCGATAAAATTCAGGATGGAATCGCGGTTGAACTTGTTAATGTTTTCGCTGGTTCCCAAAATGTTACGGGCAATCGGATGACCATCGAAAACCAGTTCTTCAAACTCATCAAAAATCAGGTCGGAGGGAGAGTCCTTATACGAATTAATTTCTTCAGCAATCACCTCTTTTTCGCGGTTGATCTCTTTCTGTGGATAAACACTTTCAAACAAAATATCGGCAAGCAACTCGGCAGCACGTTCATAATCTTCACGCAGAAAGGTGGAATGTAAAGTGGTTTCTTCCTTGGTGGTGTAGGCATTCAGCTCGCCGCCCACATCCTCAATCCGGCTTAGTACATGAAAAGCCCTGCGTTTCCGGGTTCCTTTAAAAACCGAATGCTCGATAAAATGCGCCAATCCATGCTCGTCTTCGGCTTCATCGCGTGAACCCGTGTTGATGAGAACGCCCAAATGGGCTACAGGAGAATTGGTTTGCTGGTGTATCAGGCGGATGCCGTTACCGAGTGTATATGTCAGAAAATCAGAACTAATCATTCACGTAAATTATGAGCGTGCAAAAGTAAGAAAAGAATGACTGTACACAAGCGAGGGGTTAGTTTTTGATTTTTTTTGCACTGAAATGGAACAGAAAAGCAGATTTTTTTTGTTGGTTTAAAAATTTGTTTACTTTTGTCGCACCTAAAAATAAAGGGGTGCCATAGCTCAGTAGGTAGAGCAATGGACTGAAAATCCATGTGTCCTTGGTTCGATCCCGAGTGGCACCACAAAGAGGGGAAACGCAAGTTTCTCCTCTTTGTTTTTTTAATTGAAAAACTCAATTTTAACAAAAGCTGTTTTTCCGCTTTCTAATGGAATCTCAATTGTTTTCTGGTTGTATTGAACCATAACAGTTTTGTTTACAGGTGAAAGTAGTGTGGCTTCCAAAAGTTTTCCATCTTTCCATTCCAGCGAAACTTCAATATTTCCGCGTGCTTTCAAACCTGAAATTTTTCCGGATTTCCAGTCTGATGGAAGTGCAGGAAGCAGATTGATTTTCCCTTCGTGACTTTGCAGCAGCATTTCGGCAACACCTGCAGTGTACCCAAAATTCCCGTCAATCTGAAATGGCGGGTGGGCATCAAAAAGATTCGGATAAAGTCCGCCACCGGTATAATCAGTGCTTCCTTCCTCAACGTAATTGAAAAAGTTTTTGATGATTTTCAAAGCATGGTCGCCATCGAATATGCGTGCCCAGAAGTTGATTTTCCAGCCCATACTCCAGCCCGTTGCTGCGTCGCCGCGGAGTTCGAGCGTTTTTCTGACAGCTTCAAAAAGTTCAGGCGTTTTTTCGCGGGTAATCTGGTCGCCGGGATGAAAACCATACAAATGCGAAAGGTGGCGATGTTGTGGTTCCGGTTCTTCAAAATCGATGCTCCACTCCTGCAATTGTCCTTTCGAACCAATTTTGTACGGAAGCAGTTTGGCTTGTTTTGTCTTTAATTCATCCCTGAATTCTTCATCGACTCCCAGTTTTTCTGAAGCAAGAATGGCGCGCTCAAAGGTTTCTTTTACAATTGCCATATCCATGGTGGTTCCCTGGCTCACTGTAGCTGTTTGTTTGTTGGAGGTGTAAAAAGCATTTTCGGGAGTGGTGCTCACCGGCGTCAATAAAAATCCTTCTTTGTTTTCCACCAGCCAGTCGGCGTAAAACTCTGCCGCACCTTTTAAAACAGGGTAAAGTTCGTTTTTCAGAAAGGTTTCATCTTCGGTAAAAAGATAGTGTTCCCACATATGGCTTGTCAGCCAGCCTTGCGCCATGGGCCAGAACGAAAAGCGTGCCTGGTTATCCACAGGGGACGTTTGTCGCCAGATATCCACGTTGTGATGCGCCACCCAGCCGCGGTTACCGTACATTTTTTCAGCCGTTTCAGCGCCATTTACAGCGTTTTCTTTGATTAACCTGAACAGTGGTTCGTGACATTCGGAGAGGTTGGTAACCTCGGCCGGCCAGTAATTCATTTCGGTATTGATATTAATGGTGTATCCGCTGTTCCAGGGCGGAATGACTTCTGCATTCCAGATTCCCTGCAAATTCAGGGGTTGTCCGCCGGGCTGCGAACCCGAAATCATCAGGTATCTGCCATAATTAAAAAGCAGCACATTAAGTCCGGAATCATTATTCTGATTGTAGTTTTTCAACCTTTCGGGTGTGGTTAAATGGCTGAAATTATCACTTTTCAATTCGAATTTTACCCTGTTGAAAAGGTTTTTGTAATCGGCAATATGAGCTTTTTTAAGTTCTTCAAACGATTTGGTTTTGGCCTTTTCAATGATTTCCCGGTTGATTTCTGCTGGGTTTTTTCCTTCGCGGCTGGGGCTTTTGTCGAATCCGTGATAACTTGTCGCCATTGAAAGTAAAAGCACAACTTCGTCGGCATTGCTAATTTGCAGACCATTTTCGGTTGTGGTTATTTCCCCGCCTGTGTTTCTTACTTCGGCCCGGGCTTCAAAAAACATCCCTTTTCCATCCACTTCATCGCCATACAAAACCTGTTTGGCAAAGGATTTTCGCGAACCGTCAGTATTATAAATTTCGGGATATTTGTGCTGGTCGTTTTTCTGTTCCACCTGTTCAAGCGTTCGCCTGAGCACAAAACCCGGCGCCTGTCCTTTAAAAACAAGCAGGTTTTCATTTTGAATTTCAGTAACGCAGTTTTGATGAACCGATTTGAATTCTGCAGTGAACGAAACCGAAGCTTTTTTGTCGGCCGAAATGCGCATCACAATCAACTGGTCGGGAAAGCTGGCAAAAACTTCGCGGGTAAATTTTACGCCATCAATTTTGAAACTCACTGTTGAAATTGAGTTTTCAATGTCGAGTTCTCTGCGGAAATCGGTAATCTTGTTTTTATCGCCATCAAAATTCAGGTACAAATCGCCAAAAGGCTGATAACACTGGTGCAGCCGGCCCAGCCAGTTATCGGTTACATATTTGTCGGCTTCCACATATTTTTCTTCTTCGAGCATTTTAATCACCAATGGCAAATCGTTCTGAATATTTATATTTTTAAAGGTTGATGATGGCTCGCCTGAATACAGCGTATTTTCGTTGAGTTGCAAATGTTCGTTCAGCGGGTTTCCGAAAATCATGGCTCCCTGCCTGCCATTTCCGACAGGCAGCGCTTCCGTCCATTTTTCGGCAGGTTTATCGTACCAAAGTTTTAATGAAGCTGATTGTCCCGATACAAAAATTGTTGTCAGAAGAAAAGACAGGAGAAAAATTGATTTTTTCATTTTCGTTGAATTGGTTTGGTTGTAAAACTAACTGGTTCGGTGGTTTCTTCCAACAAATCGGTTTGATTATTTTACTTTCTTTGGATTTAAAAAAAACAGAAAATGAAGATAGTTGTACTCGACGGTTACGCTTTGAACCCCGGCGATTTGAGTTGGAAAGGTTTTCAGGAATTAGGTGAATGTAACATTTACGACCGCACTTCACCTGAACTTATCATCGAACGCACCCGCGGAGCAGCAATAGCTATCACCAACAAAGTGGTTTTCAACGAAGAAATCATCGGGCAGTTGCCGCAACTGAAATACATCGGGGTTCTGGCTACCGGATTTAATGTTGTTGATACGGTGGCTGCGCGGAATGCGGGAATCGTGGTTACAAACATTCCGGCGTATAGCACGGTTTCGGTAGCGCAAATGGTTTTTGCGCATATCCTGAATTTTACGCAGCATGTTGGCGTGCATGCACAATCAATTTCGACAGGCGAATGGTCAGCCAGCGCCGATTTTGCTTATTGGAAAACGCCGCAGGTTGAGTTGGCCGGAAAAACGCTGGGAATTATCGGATTTGGACAGATTGGACAGGAGGTGGCTAAAATTGCGCTGGCATTTGGTATGCGCGTGATTTTTACCAACCGCAGTAAAAAGAAAACAGAAATTGAAGCGGTTCAGGTTGATTTGGATAGTTTGTTGCAGGAAAGTGATTTTGTAAGCATCAACTGTCCGTTGACACCTGAAAACATGGGCTTTATAAACAAAGAAACCATCGGAAAAATGAAACCGACCGCTTTTCTGATAAATACAGGTCGCGGGCCGCTGGTAAATGAGAATGATTTGGCTGAAGCGCTGAACTTAGGAGCGATTGCCGGTGCCGGACTCGATGTGTTATCGGTTGAACCACCTTCGTCAGAAAATCCGCTGCCAAATGCCAAAAACTGTTTTATTACACCCCACATTGCCTGGGCAACTTTCGAAGCGCGCACGCGGCTTATGCAAATCGCAACCGCTAATCTTAAAGCTTTTCTCGAAGGAACATCAGTAAATGTGGTAAATAAATGACCTGTGTTAAAATTGTGGTTAAGAATTGTTAACCCTGATCATATTAACATTTCATTTAAAACAAATTCATAGAACACACGTTACATTTGCACGCTATTCAGAAAAGATGATTTTTAAGATATTACATGTTATACTTTTGGCTTCGGTAAAGTATTTTATTACGTTACCTTACGCAATGTTGATCGGGCTAAACTACGGTCAGGCACTTATTTCTGTGCTGGTTGGTGGTATTGGCGGATTTTTGTTTTTTTATTACCTGAGCCACAAAGTAATTGTTGCCTTCCATGTGGTGAAACCGCGGATTTGTAAAATAATGCCCGAATCGATTAAATCGAGATACAGGGTTTTTTGTACCCGGTTTGCAATAAAAGTGCCGGCAAAAGTTTTCAGCCGTAAAAGCAGGTTTATTGCCAGAATTAAATCAACCTATGGTTTTTGGGGAATTATCATTGCCACACCTTTTGTGCTAAGTATTCCGGTGGGCGCTTTTTTAATGAGCCGCTATTATGCGCACCGCAGACACATTGTACCATTCATGATTTTGTCGATTGTCAGCTGGGCTGCGGTTTTAACAGGCGTTGTGCACATTTTCCCCCGTGTGTTTTTTTAAAATCAGCCGGTTGTCGGGGTGTTGAATCAATTGTCTGTCAGCCGCCGAAAGTTCCATTTTTTCCAACGTTTCAAAATTCACCCATCGCATTTCGTTGTGTTCAATCAGTTTAATTTCTCCGGATTGTATTGTGCATAAAAACGGAATCAGCTCAAAATCTTTTTCCCCGTCGCTGTGTATTACAGCGTTCATCGGCTCTCTGATTTTAATTTCAACCGCAAGTTCTTCGCCGATTTCGCGCAAAACAGCGGCTTCTGCAGTTTCACCGGGGTCGATTTTTCCTCCCGGAAACTCCCATTGTAAAGCACGGTTGGTGCCGGGTGAGAGCTGGGTCACCAAAATTCTTTGTTCGTTAATAATAATAGCGCAGACAACTTTTAGCATGATTCAAAAATAAAAATTGAATTGCATTAATTGGAACATTTATCTTTGCCAACAAGAAATTTGCGGCGATGACAGAACAACAAATGATGGAGTTGATTGATTCGTGGGAAAACCTTAATTTTCTGATGCACGAGATTTTGCACAATCCTGAAAACCTAACAGTTCTAACTCAGATTGCATTGTACGGAAAACAACCAAAAAGCTGGCGTGCTGCCTGGTTGATGGACAAAATTCATGAAAAGGAACCAGTACTTATTCGCCCGTTGATGCCACAAATAATAGAACAACTAAAAGTGGAGAAAAGCGAAGGGAAGAAAAGACATCTGTTAAAACTGGTTAGTCTTAATCCTGTCCCGGGGGAATCTCTCGGATTTCTGACTGACTACTGTATTTCTGTATTTATGTCGTCAAAAGAGCCAATTGCAGTGCGTGTTTATGCCATGCAGATTTTACACAACATAGCATCGCTTGAACCCGATCTGAAACCGGAAATTTTGGCAATAATGGAACATGAAATTGAAAACCATCCTTCAGCAGGATTGCTGTCGAGGGGAAGAAAGCTGTTAAAAAGTTTGGCAAAAAGTTAGCCCAGGTTGAAGAACAATACGATTGAAATTATACCCGCAATCACAAGTAAAAGCAAAACAAAAAAACCAAAAACCCCAATCGTAAAACCTTTATTCAGATTTTCTTTCTTAGTTGTGGCAATCGCCTGGTCAATCGCTTTCACGAGCCTGGCCGGTGCCTTTTCGTTTTTTACCACATAATCCGATGCACCCAGTTTCATGATCGAAATGGCAACTTCAACATCGTTTTGTCCGCTCAGAAAAATAAAGTCGATTGCCGGATGCATTTCTTTTACTTTTTTCATCAATTCTAATCCTGAAGCGCCTTCAAGTGAATAATCAAGAATAATGATATCAGGATGAAGATGCAGTTCTTTCAGGCATTCTTCCGCATTTTTAAAAGTGCGGATATTCTTGAATTTTGATTGTAAATGACCAACAATCAAATCTTTGTAAATTATACTTTCCTCGATGATAAAAAGCAACAGATTTTTAGTTTTTAGCATAATTATCAACCTTTTAATTTGAACCCTATCGAAGCATCTAAATTAACTGATTTTTTTTCAGAAATCAATCCCCTGAAATTTTAAAATATAACACAACAGAAACTTAAAATATTGTACAGGCTACACATTTTTTATGAAGAAAACATAGGTTAAAAACCTCAGCGATGAATCTGATTTCATTACTTGTATTGTAATCATTTGATAAAGACAATTAATCTGAATTTTATTTCAGCGGCATTTATTCAAATTAAATTATTTTTATCGCGGTTTTGGCTTCAACATTTAAAACATAACCTGATAAAATGTTACTGGCAATCGACATCGGAAATACAAATATTGTTTTTGGAATTAACGAAAACAGCCACTGGAAGAATCACTGGCGGATACAGACTGATCCCTTGAAAATGGCTGATGAATACTGGGTGATTTTCAGTTCACTGCTTTCTGAAGGAAACATCCGGGCAACCGCAATCGACCAGGTTATAATCAGTAGCGTAGTACCTTCCCTGGTACATCCGTTTAAGGAAATGCTTTCAAAAATGATTCCTGAAGGGAATATTATACAGGTTGGACCGGCGATATATTCAAAGATTCCTGTGAAAGTTTTAAATCCTTTCGAAATCGGATCCGATTTGGTGGCAAATGCAGTTGCAGCATACAAAAAATATGGAAAAATGACCACGATTATCGATTTTGGTACCGCACTAACTTTTACCACGCTTGGTAAAAATGCCGAAATCAGGGGTGTTGCCATTGCTCCCGGACTGCTGACTGCAGTAAGTGCTTTGGCCGGAAAAACTGCTCAATTACCGCAAATTCATTTAACTCCTCCGCCATCGGTTTTAGGCGAAAATACAGTTCATGCCATTCAGGCAGGAGTTGTTTTAGGATTTGCCGGGCTTGTTGATTCCATTATCGACCGCATTTGCAGCGAAATGGGAGAGCCTGTAAATGTGGTGGCTACCGGTGGTTTAAGCTCGGTTATTGCGCCACTTACAAAGAGCGTAAAAATTATCGAACCCATGTTAACACTTGATGGACTGAAGTATATTCACGATTGCGTGCTAAACTAATTACTGAAAAAATCGTTTACCTTTGGCAATGTTTTTTCGAAAAAATGGACGAAGTAAAGGGAAGATTATTAGAAAAGATTGATAGTCCGGCCGATTTAAAAAGGTTGTCGATGGAAGAATTACCCGAAGTTTGTACCGAACTGCGGGATTTTATTATTGATGAATTGTCGGTGAATCCAGGGCATTTTGGCGCAAGTTTGGGTGTTGTTGAACTTACAGTCGCACTACATTATGTGTATAATACGCCTTACGATCAACTTATTTGGGATGTGGGTCACCAGGCATACGGGCACAAAATCCTCACAGGTCGCAAAAAAAATTTCAACACCAACCGTAAATACAAAGGAATCAGTGGATTTCCGAAAATTTCGGAAAGTGAATACGATGCGTTTGGCGTTGGTCATGCATCTACCTCAATCTCGGCTGCGCTTGGAATGGCAGTGGCTTCGCGCCTTAAAAATGAACCCGACCGTAAAGTGATTGCCGTCATCGGCGACGGGGCAATGACCGGTGGGATGGCTTTTGAAGCCCTTAATAATGCCGGAGTGAACAACGCCGATGTACTTGTTATTCTTAACGACAACAATATGGCAATCGACCCGAACGTGGGTGGAATCAATAAATATTTACTGAATATCTCTAAGTCGCAGACTTACAACAGGTTTAAAAAAGATGTTTGGGAAAAACTGGGAAAACTCGATAGTTTCGGGCGCAAAACAAGGTCGATACTTCAGAAAAACCAACATGCACTCAAAAATATGCTCCTCAAGGAGAACAATCTTTTTGAAGCTTTTCAGTTCAGGTATTTCGGCCCGATTGATGGGCACGATGTGGTTTATCTTGCCAAAGTTCTGAAGGATTTAAAAAATATTCCCGGAACAAAACTTTTGCATGTAATTACTCAAAAGGGAAAGGGCTTTGTTCATGCTGAAAACAACCAGACAAAATACCATGCTCCCGGAGTTTTTGACAAAGACACGGGTGAAATTTATTCTTGCGACTGTCCGTTGGAAAAAGCGCCGAAATTTCAGAATGTTTTTGGCGAAACGCTTGTTGAACTTGCCGAATTGAATCCCAAAATAGTTGGAATTACCCCGGCAATGCCAACAGGTTGTTCGATGAATATGCTGTTTAATAAAATGCCCGACAGGGCTTTTGATGTTGGGATTGCGGAACAACATGCTGTAACTTTTTCGGCAGGGTTGGCTACACAGGGAATGGTACCGTTCTGTAATATTTACTCCACTTTTATGCAACGGGCTTACGACCAGATTATTCACGATGTTGCGCTGCAAAAACTACCGGTAATTTTCTGTCTCGACCGTGGAGGATTGGTAGGTGAAGATGGCCCGACACATCACGGAGTTTTCGATATTGCCTACATGCGTTCGGTTCCTAACATGATAGTTTCGGCCCCAATGGATGAAATTGAATTGCGCAACCTGATGTACACTGCGCAATTATCCGATAATAAAATGCCATTCTCCATTCGCTATCCACGCGGTTGTGGTATCAAACCCAACTGGCGCAAGCCTTTCGAAAAAATCGAAATTGGGAAAGGACGAAAACTTGCCGATGGAAATGATGTGGCCTTGCTGAGTATTGGCAAAGCCGGTATGTTTGCCAAACGGGCTGTTAAAAGTCTTGAAAACAAAAATATTTCGGCTGCACATTATGATTTACGGTTTGTAAAACCCCTCGACGAAAATTTACTTGACGAAGTATTTCAGAAATTCAGTCTTGTGGTTACTATTGAAGATGGCGTGATCAGTGGCGGGTTCGGGAGTGCTGTACTCGAGTTTATGGCTGGAAGAAATTATCACACAAAAGTAAAAATGCTTGGTATTCCAGATAGATTTATTGAACACGGAACCACCGACGAATTATACCGCGACTGCGGAATCGATGTAAAAGGAATTACAAACACAGTGCTCGGAACACTCGGGAAACCTGAGTCCGACGAGGTGCTCTGAACACAACCTCGGGTCGCAATTTTGTGCATTACCAAAATTACAAGAAGAGCGTCAACGTGAAAGAATAATATATTTATCTTTCCTTCGTTTTCATTTCTTAATAAAACCGAATTGCTTTGGACATTTATCAAAAACGACGAAGAGGTAAAATACTGCTGCTTACAATTGCTATTTTAATTGGGGTCAGCTCGCTGGTTTATACCAGTTGGCTAACCGAGAAAATGGCCGGAGAAGAACGCAAAAAGGTTGAACTTTGGGCTGCTGCAACACAGGAGTTTATTGACGTAGGTATTGAAATCACGTCGCCCGAAATGGAACTGTTAAACACAAAATTTCTTAACTTCCTGAATCTCATTATCGAACAAAACACTACGATACCCATTATTATCATCGAGAAAGACAGCATTTTTAACACTGATGCCAACATAAAATACAACCCTGAGCGGAGGCTTGAGGTATTGAAAAATGAATTGGAAAAAATGAAAGAGGCCAACGATCCCATTCCAATCAAATTGTCGGAAGAGAATGTATTAATGCTGTATTATCGCGAATCGAGTATTTTACGAAACTTACGGTATTATCCTTATATTCAGCTTTTTGTGATAGTAATATTTATTATTGTGGCTTATTTCGCATTTCATGCCACACAAAAAGCCGAGCAAAATCAGGTTTGGGTTGGCATGTCGAAAGAAACAGCCCACCAGTTGGGAACACCCATCTCATCGCTCATGGCGTGGATAGAAATTCTGAAACTACAGAATGTGGAACAGTCGTTAATTGAGGAGTTTGAAAAAGATATTGAAAGGCTGGAACGCATAACCGAACGATTCTCAAAAATTGGCTCGAAACCCGAGTTGCATCCGGCAAATGTAATTGGCGCGTTGAGTTCCACCGTAAAATACCTCAAGTCCCGTTCGTCGGATAAAGTGATTTTTAATACCCGATTCAATGAAAATGAAGCAATTGAAGTCCCTTTAAATATTGCACTGTTCTCGTGGGTAATTGAAAACATCTGCAAAAATGCCATCGATGCCATGAGCAACCACGGTACCATAACTATTGATGTGAAAACAAAAGAAGAACAGGTATTTATCGATATTACCGATACAGGGAAAGGGGTTCCAAAATCACAGTTTACCACCATTTTCCAACCCGGATTTTCAACTAAAAAACGGGGGTGGGGGTTGGGCTTATCGCTGGCAAGACGGATTATAGAGAACTACCACAACGGAAAAATATTTATCAAATGGTCTGAAGTAGGAAAGGGTACAACATTCAGAATAATTTTGGGTAACGGTAAATAACCTGTTTGTCGCATTTATTCAGGGATTCGCGATGTTAATCAGTTGTTTCATTTTTACCCAAATTCCAAATATTTTGCAGAAACATTCGGGTGTTGATAAAAATTTTCTATTTTTGCCACTCTTTTTTCGAAACGTGAGCTTTAAAATGAAATATAATATTGAGTTTAAAGGCCTTAAAGAAGGACTGCACGATTTCGGATTTGAGGTAAACAATCAGTTCTTTGCACATTTTGAAGAAAGTCCTGTTGATAACGGAAATCTTGAAATTAAGGTAACACTTGAAAAGCGAAGTTCGTTTTTAAAGCTTTATCTCGAACTTGCTGGTTGGCTTGAACTTACCTGCGACCGTTGTCTTGAACTTTACCGTCAGTCGGTGGAGAACAGTACCGAGGTTTTTGTGAAATTTGGTGAAGGTGAAAATGATGAAGGCGAAAACATCATGTGGGTCAGCCCCGAAGAACACCAGTTAAACCTTGCACAAATAATTTACGAATACGCAGTGCTGAGTATTCCAATGCGGCATGTTCATCCTAAAAACAGCGACGGAAAACGCGAATGTAACCGCGAAATGATTGAGAAACTGAAAAAGTATAAACATGCTCAGGCAGCTGAAGAGGTTAAAACCGATCCACGCTGGGATGCATTACGAAAACTGGGAAATAACAATTAAAAACAAATAAATTATGGCACATCCAAAACATAAACACTCGAAATCGAGAAGAGACAAAAGGCGCACGCACGACAAAGTTATTGCACCAACACTGGCTACTTGTTCAAATTGCGGAACAACAGTAAAATACCATACAGTTTGCCCTGAATGTGGATATTACAGAGGCAAGCAGGTAATTGTAAAAGAAATTGCAGTATAAACCAGGTGAAAACCTGGTTTTTTTTTGCCTTGATTTTAATGCTAAAATCAAGGCAAGTGCTTTTCAGGTTTTCAATTTGAAAATCGCATTCTGCTGATTTTTCGAACACAGAGATGAATTATTTTGAACAAACTTTAATTATTTCCACACACAGCAATATCACATAAGGTCAATTTTTGATATTCACATTCATTCCTTCTAATTTCACCCGTTCAAAAAAAATAACATATTACACTTAACAATTCGATTTCAGAATCAATGGCAACTTTAAGAGCAGCAATCACAGGAGTGGGTGCATACCTTCCCGAATATATTCTTACAAACGACGAAATCAGCACAATGGTCGATACCACCGATGAGTGGATTATGCAGCGCATCGGAATTAAAGAGCGGCGTATCAGCAAAAACCCACTCGAAGCCACCAGCGATCTGGGTGTTAAAGCGGTGAAAGACCTGCTGAAAAAAACAAAAACTACCCCCGGTGAAATCGATATGCTTATTTGTGCCACCATCACCCCGGATATGCCTTTCCCGGCAACAGCCAACATTATTGCACAAAAAGTTGGAATTAACAACGCGTGGAGTTTCGATCTGAATGCTGCATGTTCGGGTTTTGTTTTTGCGCTTTCAACTGCGGTTCAGTTTATCGAATCGGGACGATATAATAAAGTAATTGTGGTGGCTGGTGAAAAAATGTCGGCCATAACCAACTACACCGACCGTACCACCTGCCCGCTGTTTGGCGATGCGGGTACTGCTGTTTTACTCGAACCCACCATTGAAGATGTTGGCGTGGTTGATTATATCAATCGTGTAAACGGACTTGGCCGCCATCATCTGCACATGAAAGCCGGTGGCTCTTTGCTTCCGGCAACCCACGAAACTGTTGACCGCATGGAACATTTTGTGTATCAGGAAGGTCAGGTAGTTTTTAAAGCTGCGGTTTCGAGCATGGCCGATATTGCCGAAGAAATTATGCTCAAACACAACCTGAAATCAGAAGATATTGCATGGCTTGTTCCTCATCAGGCCAACATGCGCATCATCGACGCTACAGCACGCCGTATGGGTTTGGGAACTGAAAGGGTGATGATAAACATTCAGAAATACGGGAATACAACTTCGGCCACAATTCCGCTTTGTTTGTGGGATTACGAAAAGAAACTGAAAAAAGGCGACAATGTGATTCTTGTTGCTTTTGGTGCCGGATTTACCTGGGGAAGTGTTTACCTGAAGTGGGCTTACGATTCGAATTAGCCGAAAAAACGTTGTTTAAAAACTATTCGTGCCACGGGAATGTTATTTTTGTGAACTGATGGTTTTAAAATGAAGTATTTCCTAAATATATTTTTGATTCTTCTATTTGCCGGTGCCATAAAAGGCCAGCAAAATGCACAGCAAAACCAGATTCAGACCCAGTCGAATTTGGCCATTCAATATTACAACGCCCGCGATTTCGAAAAAGCTGCCCCATTACTGTGGGGAGTTTATGAATTGACGAAAAATTCAACCTATTTCAGGTATTACCTCGACTGTTTGATACAGCTCCAACGCTTTGATGAGGCGATCAGACAGATTCAGCAGGAAATTAAAAAGCAAAAACCCGTCAAACCTGAATATTATATTCATTGGGGGTATGTTCTAAAAATGCAGGATAAACCAATCGAAAGCAAACAAAAATACGAAGAAGCCATTACAATTATTGCTTCAAATAAAAATGAATATCTTGTTGCTGCCAATGCTTTTCTGGGTTGGCAGGAGTATGAATATGCGAAAAATACCTATCTGCAAGGCGAACAGGTTTTAGGCGCAGGTCAGTTCGATTTCGAACTTGCACGGGCATATTCTTATGTGCGCGACTACCCCAATATGATGGAGAAATACCTCGATGTGCTCAAGCAAAGCGAGCAACAGTTGCCACGGGTCGAAAGCAGCCTTGCTTCTGCAATGCGGCTCGATATCGACGATGAGTTGCTTGAATCTTTTCGTGAACAGGTGCTGAAACGAATTCAGACCAACCCCGATGTAATCGGGTATAATCGACTTCTTATCTGGTTTTTTCTTCAGGAAGGAAAATTTTCAAATGCACTTCGCCAGTCAATCGCTCTCGATAAAAGAACAGGAACTGAAGATGCGCAGATTACACAGCTTGGACAAATGGCGCTGAACAACAAAAAGTACGGCGATGCCATAAAAGCTTTTGATTATCTCATTGGTAAGGGGAAAGATAATCCGTATTATGCACTGTCTTTTTCTTCCAGAATTCATACTTTGTATTTGCAGTTTGTCAGCGAAACACCCGGAGATAAAGTTGTTGGAGAACAACTTGCTGCCCGTTTTGCTGAAGGTTTCGGATTTTTTGGAATGTCTCCTGCCAATCTGAATTTGGTTCAGGAAAACGCACACTTGCTGGCTTTTTATCTCGATCGAAGCGACGATGCAATTGCACTAATCAACAAAGCCATCGAAATTCCACGCTTAAAACCAGAAGAATGGGGACACCTGAAATCGGAGCTTGCCGATATTTACATCTTTTCAAACGACCCTTGGGAAGCCACACTGCTGTATTCACAAGTAATCGATGCCAATAAAAACAACTCGCTTGGCGACGATGTAAAACTTAAAAAAGCGAAACTTGGCTACTACATGGGAAATTTCGCCTGGGCAAAAGCACAGCTCGATGTTTTAAAAGCCAGCACTTCAAAACTCACCGCCAACGATGCTATGGAACTTTCATTATTGATCGGGAATAATTTGAACCTCGATACAACCGCCGCTCCACTTGAAATGTTTGCCCGTGCCGATTTACTTTTCTTTCAGAATAAAAATGAATTGGCCATGGCAACGCTCGATTCTCTGGCCGAAATATATCCGTATCACTCTCTGGTTGACGATATTCTTTTCAGAAAAGCAAAAATCGATATTGAGAAAAAAAAATTTGCATTGGCAGCGGAACAATTGCAGAAAATTGTTGACGGGTTCAGTTACGATTTGCTGGGTGACGATGCCACTTTTATGTTGGCAGAACTTTGCAACTTTAACCTAAACGAAAAAGAAAGGGCAAAAAACCTATACAAAGAAATTATAACCCGTTACCCTGGCAGTGTATTTACCGAAGAATCGCGCAGTAAATACCGCGAACTGCGGGTCATATTTCCTGATATAGAGCAGGTTCCGACCAATGAAGAACAGTTTATGAATGGTGTTCTGAAAAATGAAATTAACGAATAAAGCGCTTCTTTTAGCTGGGCTGGCAGTACTTTTCTGGTCAACCGTAGCCACGGCTTTTAAGCTTGCTTTGCGTGAATACGATTTTATCCAACTTATTTTTTATTGTTCGGCTGTAACTGTTGTATTACTTTTTTTTGTGTTGATATTGCAGAAAAAAACCGGACTGATATTTCAGCAAACACCACGGCAGTGGCTCAATTCGGCGTTTATGGGAGCATTCAATCCGCTATTGTATTACCTTGTGTTATTTAAAGCGTATTCGCTTTTGCCAGCGCAGGTGGCGCAACCAGTAAACATGATTTGGCCGGTAACACTGGCGCTACTTTCAGTTCCGTTATTGAAACAAAAAATTTCGTGGCTCAATTTTGCTGCCCTTTTGGTAAGTTTTTCGGGTGTTATTATTATTGCCTCACAGGGTGGCACCGAAGGATTCAGAAATACAAATCCGCTGGGATTGGCGCTGGCAGTGGGCAGTTCGGTCTTGTGGTCGTTGTATTGGATTCTGAACGTACTCGACAGGCGCAACGAAGAGGTGAAGCTCTTCCTTAATTTCGCTTTTGGGTTGGTTTTTCTGGCACCCGTGGTTTACTTTTTTTCTGATTTCGGAATAACAGCAGGCACAGGATTTTGGGCCATTATTTATGTGGGAATTTTCGAAGTGGGCATTACCTATGTTTTGTGGATGAAAGCCATGAACTTGAGCACCAACAATGCAAAAATCGGGAACCTCGTTTTTTTTGCACCTTTTCTTTCGCTTGTGTTTATTCATTTTATTCTGAAAGAAACCATTTTCATCACAACTTTCATCGGGTTGATTTTTATTGTTGGAGGAGTACTCTTGCAACAAATGGGGAAGAGGAAAGTGCATAGATAAATTGTGTAATAAGAAAAAAGAGATGTAATGGAATCGACTTTCGTCAAAGATTGCTTCGTCCTCGTTCCTCGTCGTCGCAATGACAATTAATATATCAATCAGGGGAGTGAATGGCGGCGAAGCCGCCATTCACTCCCCTCTTTACAATTACTGAATTTGTCATTGCGAGCGAAGCGAAGCAATCTAAAGGGTTAAGACTTCCTATAAATTTGTTATATAAATTGAACTATTTATGAATTTAAATCTTAATCTTAATACTAAAATCTATTATCTATTCATGGAAAAACAACTTCGCATACTGGGTATCGACCCCGGAACAACGGTCGCCGGTTACGGCCTCGTGGAAATCCGGGGAAAAGTTCCCGTAATCCTGAACATGGGAACCATCATTCCGGGCAAATTAGCCGACCATTACGAAAGATTAAACTATCTGCACGAACGGGCGATGCATTTGGTTAAGGAATACAAACCCGATGTAATGGCGCTTGAAGCTCCGTTTTATGGGAAAAATGTGCAATCGATGCTAAAGCTGGGCCGCGGACAGGGTGTAATTATGGCGGCAGCGCTGATGTATGGCGTCCCCATTTTTGAGTATGCCCCGCTGCTTGTAAAACAGGCAATTACTGGAATGGGGCGCGCCTCAAAAGAGCAGGTTGCCTATTTTCTTCAAAAAGTGTATCATTTAAACGAAATTGAAAAAAGCCTCGATGCCACCGATGCTGTAGCCGTGGCCATCTGTCATTTTATTCAGCAGGGAAAACCTGAAAAATCGAAAGAATACAAAAACTGGGGCGATTTTGTTAAAAAGAATCCGGATAAGGTAAAATAAAAAGAGTCTCATTACTCATATCTAATAGTCTAAAAATCTGTATTATGAAACGCCGTACTTTTTTTAAAACCACTGCTTTAAGCGGCTCAGCAGTTGCGCTGGCCGGAGTAGCGGCCTGTACTTCGCAACAACCGATTGAAACTGCAAAACCCGATTTTGCATCATTCGATTTAAACGAAATAACCGTTGACGAACTGCAGCAGAAAATGGCTTCGGGTGAAATCTCTGCCGAAAGTCTCAGTCAAAAATACCTCGACCGCATAGCGCTGGTTGACCCGGTTTTAAAATCGGTAATCGAAATCAATCCCGATGCAATAGCAATAGCACGGCAACTCGATGAAGAGCGGAAAGCCGGAAAAGTGCGCGGGTCGTTGCACGGCATCCCTGTTTTAATCAAAGACAATATCGACACATTCGATAAAATGCAGACCACTGCGGGGTCGCTGGCGTTGGAAGGAAATATAGCCAACATCGATGCGTTTATAGTAAAGAAACTACGCGATGCAGGAGCTGTTTTGCTGGGAAAAACCAATCTGAGCGAGTGGGCTAATTTTCGTTCATCCACTTCGTCGAGTGGATGGAGCGGGAGAGGAGGCCAGGTACGCAATCCATTTTATTTGGATCGCAGTCCATGTGGTTCAAGTTCCGGAACTGCGGCAGCCATTTCTGCCAATTTATGCGCCATCGGAATTGGCACAGAAACCAACGGGTCGATAGTTTGCCCTTCAGGAATCAACGGGGTTGTTGGCATTAAACCCACGCTCGGGTTGTGGAGCCGCCGAGGAATTATTCCGATTGCCCACAGTCAGGATACCGCCGGCCCCGTGGCACGCACCGTTAAAGATGCTGCAATTTTGCTTGGTGCACTGTCTGCATTCGATCCAACGGATGCCGAAACACATCTTGAAAATGGTGAAATATTTAACGACTACACGCAATTTCTCAATGCAAACGGACTATCAGGGAAACGGATTGGAATCGTTGCTGAAATGACGGGTTTCAATACAAAAGTTGACGAACTGTTTAAACAGGCTGCTGATATTTTGAAAGCCAAAGGCGCTGAAATTGTTGATGAACTGAATTTCGAAAATCTTCGGAAAGCCGATGAATTGTCATCCCAGGTTTTACTTTACGAGTTTAAAGCCGATCTGAACAAATACCTCGAAGAACACCCCGGTGTACCTGTAAAATCAATGGCTGAAATCATTGAATTTAATGTGCAAAATGCGGATAAGGAAATGCCGTGGTTTGCGCAGGAAATTTTTGAACAGGCACAGGCAAAGGGCGATTTGACTTCGGATGAATACCTGAAAACTCTGGAACAGTCGAAACGTTTTGCCGGGAAAGAAGGTATTGATGCTGTGATGGAAAAACACAATCTCGATGCACTGATTGCGCCAACCAACGAGCCATCATGGACGATTGACTGGGTGAACGGCGACCATTTCAGTGGAGGAAGTTCGTCGCCGGCAGCAATTTCGGGCTATCCAAATATTACAGTGCCCATGGGGTTTGTACATGGGTTGCCTGTGGGAATTTCGTTTTTTGGCCATGCCTGGAGCGAACCTGTTTTACTGAAAATGTCCTATGCCTTTGAACAGGCCACCAAACACAGGAAAGCACCGGGGTTTTCGGAAACACTGAAAAATGCATGATTGCTGTCATTTCGAAGGAGGAACGACTGAGAAATCTCTTTTCTTAAAATTCAGATTTCTCCTCGCACACTCGTCGAAATGACAATGTCAGATTATCTTTGCTCAAAATTGAACAAATGAAAGAATGCCTTTTTGGAAAAACGTTACCCGAGTTACAAACGATGGTGCAGGAGTTGGGCCTCCCAAAATTCACCGCTGCACAAATTGCCGACTGGTTGTACAAAAAACCTGTTTCGTCGGTTGACGAAATGAGCAATCTTTCGAAAAAAGCCCGCGATATTCTCAATGAAAAATATGAATTCGGATTGACTGCCTACACAAAAGTTCAGGCAAGTATTGATGGGACAAAAAAATACCTTTTCCCCACAATTCAGCATAAATTTATCGAAACAGCAATGATTCCCGAGGGCGACCGCCGCACAGTTTGTGTGAGTTCGCAGGTAGGGTGTAAAATGGGCTGCCTTTTTTGTTTTACCGCCAAGCAGGGTTTCCAGGGACAGCTTTCGGCTGGCGAAATTGTGAACCAAATCCGCAGTATCGACGAGTTGAATGAGGTTTCGAACATTGTTTATATGGGAATGGGTGAACCTTTCGATAACCTTGATCAGGTTTTGAAAAGCATCGAAATCCTTACTTCAGACTGGGGTTATGGCATGAGTCCGCGAAGGATTACGGTTTCAACCATTGGAATAATTCCCGGGATGCTGTCTTTTCTCGAAAAAAGTGAAGCGCACCTGGCAGTGAGCCTTCATACCCCTTTTCACGAAGAGCGCCAGCAGTTGATGCCTGTGCAGGTTGCCTACCCAATTGACGACGTGGTCAGTGAAATCAAAAGCTGGGATTTTGGCCGTCAACGGCGGGTTTCGTTCGAGTATATTGTTTTCGAAGGACTCAACGATTCGGCTGAACATGTAAAAGCGCTGGTAAAATTGCTGAGTGGATTGAAGTGCCGCATCAATCTGATTCGGTTTCACCCGGTACCTGGTACACCGCTGAAAAGCCCGTCGGACCAGAAAATGCAGGAATTTAAAGATGCGTTAAATAATAAAGGGATTCTCACCACAATCCGCGCATCACGAGGTCAGGATATTTATGCGGCCTGTGGGTTATTGTCAACAAAGGAGTTGGGATAAAGCCCCTTCCAACCTCCCCGGAGGGAGGAGTGAAAAACCTATAGAGATATTGGCTTTTCTCAATTTTAGATTTGTTATTTTTTATTCGATATTTCTTATTTTCTATTCATCGAAAGGGTTTCATCGGGTTTTGGAATTTGGGGTTTTGATTTTTGGAATTTCATAAAAGCATCATTTTTTCGATATAAATATCCTGAAAGCCAAGGTCGCTTTCGAGATTGATGTGCCGGGTTTTTAAAAGGATATTCTCAATAAAATCTTCGTTCTCGAACAAAAACATTTTTGCCCCGATGAGAGCGGTATTTCCAAATTTTAGAATTTTTTCAGCTTCGCATTCAATTAATCCTGTGCGGATTACGTTGCCGATATTCAGAAAATTACCAAAACCACCGGCAATATAAACGTGCTCAATATCGGTATAAGAAATCTGAAGCTGGTTCAGCAAAACCTGCACACCGGTGGCAATTGCAGCTTTTGCCAACTGAAACTCGCGAATGTCCTGTTGTGTTACTGATACTTTTTCGGTGAGTTGAACTGAGTCATCGCCGTTTTCGATTTCGCCGAAGATGCCAATTTGCATGCGGTTCAGCATTACCGCGATGATATCGATTAGTCCGCTGCCGCAAATACCTTTTGCCTGAACATTACCAATTACATGTACACTGAGTTTTTCGCTTTCCGCTTTCACAGACGAAATGGCACCGGTGGTGGCGCGCATTCCCTGGCTTATTTTTGCTCCTTCAAATGCCGGTCCCGCTGCTGTTGATGCACAAACTATCCTGTCGCAGTTGCCCACCACAATTTCGCCGTTGGTACCGAGGTCGATTAAAACTGAATATCTTTCGCTTTCGGCCATTCTCGTTGCAGCAATTCCGCCTAAAATATCGCTTCCCACAAAACTGCCGATGGAGGGATAAAACGAGATTTCTGTTTTTTCAGGCAATGCCCAGTTTAATTTTTCCGGAGTAAACTTTTGAGCCCCCAAATGAGACGAATGAAATGGGTAAAATGAAAGAGAATTAACCGGTAATCCCGAAAAAATATGGTGCATCACAGTGTTTCCAACCATCGCCACTTGTGCAACTTCAATCGGGTGTTTTTGCCGCATTAACGATATCATTTCTCCGATTTTCTGCCTCACCAGCTTTTGTAATTCTTCCTGTTTTCCATCAAGGCAATGCTGTATCCGCGAAATCAGGTCACCCCCATACTTAGCTTGTGGATTGAGTTCAGCAACAGAATCGAGAACATGACCGTTTTCAAGATTAACCAGTTGAGCCACAATTGTAGTGGTTCCTAAATCAACTGCCACACCAAATCCTTGTTTGGGCTGAAAGGCAAAATTTGAGTTGTCGGCCAGAATTATATTTTCGAATTGTGAGATTTCGAGGGTAATGTCGGTTTCAGCTTTGCAATAGCAGGCAAGCCGCCATTCGCTTCCCAGTTGCAGTTTATCGATTTTTTTTTGCTGAACCGAATCGACAGGCAACTCCCCAGATAACAGTTTTACTTTGCAGTTTCCGCAAGTACCTTTTCCTCCGCAAGGAAACTCAACTCCAAATTCATGCAAAATATCAATCAGCGGAGTGCCGGAAGTAACTTCCAATGTTTTACCAATGGGCAAAAGTTTTATGGTTATCGTTTCGTGCATTTCAATTTTTTTCAGATGAGAAATTCAAGATAGTTTTCTTTTGAAATAATCATAAACTCAGAATCACGATATGCATTTTGCCAGGCTTTCGGTGCTTTTATGTTTTTCGGGGAATATTTAAATTCATAGGCAAAAAGCTTTCCACTTCTTTCCTCAATCAAATCAATTTCTTGTTGGTCATAGGTTCTCCAGAAATAGTCATTTGAAAATATTCGTTTGTAATGTTTTGTTTTCAGACGTTCCATGTACATAAAATTTTCCCAAAGCATTCCGGTGTCGTTTCTTTGATTCAGCGGATTAAAATTGTTGATCAGTGCATTTCTGATTCCAACATCCCAAAAATAGTAACGTGCCGACTTCACCACTTCTTTTCTCAGATTTCGTGAGAATCCGCCTGCTCTTTTTATGATGAAAGTTTTTTCAAGTAAATCAAGATATCGTTCAACGCTTTGTTTGGCAATTCCCAGAGTGTTACCGAGTTTGTTTAAAGAGACCTCACGACCAATCTGAAAAGCCAGTAATTTAAGCAGTTCAGTAAGTTTCAACGGATTTCTGATGTTTTCGAGTTCAAGAATGTCTTTAAAAAGATAGGAATCGCGTAATGATAAAAGATATTCCATTTTATCGGTAACGGTTAATGCATTCAAAACTTCAGGATAGCCGCCAAAAATCATCAGATTTTCAAGTTGCTCATGCACCTTCATTCCTCCTGATTGATTGTACAATTCGTAAACCGACAGCGGATATAATATTCTTGTAATATTTCTTCCGGTGAGTGGCTCTCCAATATTTTTTGATAACCCAAAAGAAGATGAGCCAGTTACAACAATAGTTTTTTCAGGATAGTTGTCAATCAGTAATTTAAGCCCAAACCCAATCCCAGGAACTCGCTGTGCCTCATCTATAAAAATCAGCTCGTATTTTGAAAAATTGGTTGCAATCTTACTCAGTTCCTGTGATGTAAGAATTTCGCGCAATTCAAGATTATCGCCTGTGCCACTGTATATTGAGCCTTCAAATGATGAAATCAGTTTTTTTAATAATTCGGTTTTGCCAACTCTTCGCGGGCCATATAGTACCGATACTTTTCCCGGGTTCAGGAAAGAGTTGCCTGCTTTTTCGAGATATCTTTTGTACCAATCCATTTTTGAGTCTGAAATTGAAATTTCAGATCAAAGATAGATGAATTTATTAAAAAAATGTAAATTAGGCAAGTTTAGTTTCCTAAATTAGCTAAATTAGGCAAGTTTGGTTACTGAATTTTGCTAAAACAGATAAACCTCGAAGGAATTGAGTTGGTGTCTGTAAAATTAAAGGAAGCGAAAAATAGCAGATTTCAAATCGGCAGCTTATTAAACCAGCGAGTTTGTTTCGGTATCGGGAAAAACCAGACGTGGTTTAAACGTTTTTGCCTCTTCAAAATCCATCGTTGCGTACGACATGATGATTACCACATCGCCAACGGCCACTTTGCGGGCAGCCGGCCCGTTCAAACAAATGGTTCCCGAGCCGCGTTCACCTTTTATCACATAGGTTTCAAGGCGTTCGCCATTGTTAATGTTTACCACCTGTACTTTTTCGTACTCAATCAGGTTAGTGGCATCCATCAAATCTTCGTCGATGGTAATACTTCCCACATATTGCAGATTGGCTTCGGTAACTGTTACCTTGTGAATTTTCGATTTACAAACTTCAATTTGCATGATTTTGCATTTTTCAGTTAAAAAACAATGTTATCAATTAATCTTATTTTTCCGCAGAAAACAGCAACACAACAAACAATTTCTTCGTTACTGTTCCGGTTTTCCACTGGCTGAAGTGTTGAACTGTCAACAATTTCAACATATTCAACACAAAGAAACGGATTTTTGTTGATGGTTTCAGTAATCCATTCAGCAAGGGTTGGTACGGATTTTTCGGTTATAAGTTTTTTTGCCTCAAAAAGAGTTTGCGAAATCAGCGCCGCATTTTTTCTTTCGTCAGCAGTCAGTAATTCGTTGCGCGAACTCATTGCCAATCCGCTTTCCTCCCGGATAATAGGGCACGAAACGATTTCGACAGGCAATTGCAACTGCGCCACCATGTTTTTTATAATTGCTAATTGCTGAAAATCTTTCAATCCAAAATAAGCCCTGTGGGGCTGAACGATATCGAAAAGCTTGCTCACCACCTGCGCCACTCCATTAAAATGACCGGGCCGGTGTTTTCCTTCCATCACTGTTTCGAGGTCACCAAAATTAAATTTGCGGGTGTCTGGTTCAGGATAAACCTCATTTACAGCAGGGACAAAAACCAAATGACAACCGGTTTCTTCGAGGAGCCGAAGGTCAGCTTCCAGATTACGCGGGTAGCGTTCGAGGTCTTTTGGATCGTTAAACTGTGTAGGATTTACAAATACACTAACGACAACAGTATCATTTTCATTTACAGCTTGTTCGACTAATGAAATGTGTCCTCTGTGAAGCGCTCCCATGGTAGGTACAAATCCAATTTGTTTGCCCGAAGAAGGCATGGGTAAATGTGATTTTAACTCCGAAATTGTAGCAGTAATTAACATCCTGTGGTCTGTTTTTGCGGTGCAAAGTAAATAAATATAATTGGCTTTTTTCTTAAAAATCAGGAGAGTGAGGCACGATTTAATAGCTATAACTTCCTTGAATTGAATATTGCTGATAAATTTTATTACCTTTGCAGCCTGTTATTTAAAGCGTTCACGGGAAGAATGGAAAAGAAAAAAATCCTATATGTTTCACAGGAGATATTTCCTTATTTGCCTGAAAGTGAGATGTCCGAAATATCGAGATATTTACCTCAGGGAATTCAGGAAAGGGGAAGAGAAATAAGAACTTTTATGCCCCGGTACGGTTGTGTTAACGAACGGCGCAACCAACTCCATGAAGTTATCCGCTTGTCGGGGATGAACCTGGTGATTAACGATACCGATCATCCGCTCATCATTAAAGTAGCTTCAATTCAGGCTGCACGCATGCAGGTTTATTTTATCGATAATGAAGATTATTTTCAGCGGAAATGTGTACTTACTGATCCTGAAGGTAACGAGTTTGCCGATAACGATGAACGCGCGGTGTTTTTTGCCCGCGGTGTACTCGAAACTGTAATTAAACTGCGCTGGGCTCCCGATATTATTCACTGTCATGGCTGGTTAACGTCGTTAATTCCGTTATATATTAAAAAGTATTACTACCACAATCCGCTTTTTAAACATTCAAAACTGGTTTATTCAGTTTATAATGAGGATTTTAAAATTACACTGAATAATAAATTCTGCGAAAAACTATTACTCGATGGAATTGACAAGGAAGATGTAAAGGTAATACACGACCCGTCCTACGTTAATGTCAATAAGCTCGCTGTAAATTTTGCCGATGGGATTATTCAGGCCAGTGAAACAATCAACCCGGAAGTGGCAGATTATATTAAAGAAAGTGGAAAGCTGACATTGGGGTATCATCCCAAGGAAACATATATTGATGCATACAATGCATTTTACGACCAGATTTTCTGATTTGGGTTGTTAAAAAGCCTGAAGTTTAACTTAAAAAATCAAAATTCGGTTTTAAACCCACCGCAGGTCATGCTATTTTTAATACGTTTGTGAAATTTTTATCAGAAAACAGTTTTCGAAACATTAAAACCAAATCATTGAGTGAAAAGTCAATACAAAAATAGAAATTTGTTCATCGTTGCACTCATTGTGCTGCTCGCTGCTTTTTATGGTTGCGAGGAATACAGCAGTATTGGGATAGAGGTGCTTCCGACCGGTGACCTGCTGTCCGTAAAGAACACTTTAATTAAAGATGATATTTCTTCGTTTACGCATACAGAAGATTCTATCCGCACCGATGAAGCAAGCCAAAGTTTATTAGGCTGTTTTAACGATTCACTTTTTGGTATGACCACCATCGATTTTGCTACTCAATTCAGGTTAACAGGGTTTCCCGATTTTGGTAAATACAATCCACAACCCGATTCGATAAAGCTTTATTTGTATTACCGCGTAATTTATGGCGATACAATTACAAAGCAACGTTTGAAAGTTTATGAACTCGAATCGTCGATTGATCCGGATTTGGAGTATAAGCAAGATGTCGATCTGAAAGGGCTTGCATCATACGAATTACTTGGACAAATTGAATTTACGCCTAAAGTAAAAATCGATTCAGCCTCTAAGGATACATTTTATCAGCTCATTAATGTGCCGCTTGATTTTTCATTGGCTGAAAAGTTGTTTTATGCCGATTCAGTTGATGTGATAAACAACGATGTTTTTCTCGAATATTTCAAGGGACTTTATATCGAATCAGAAAAAATTTCAAATCAGGGAGGAGCAATACTCACGCTTGAAACTCTGGGTTCCGGTAGTTTCAGTGGTTCTGGAGTTGTATTATTTTATCATAACGATTCTTTGAAATCGATGGTGGATGTGAATAAAGACTCTGTCTTGCTTATGCCCTATGAAGTTTCGCAATTCAGTGCCCGTATCAATCATATCGATCACGATTACAGCAACGCTCCATTTTATCCCAACCTGAATTCAGAAACCAATCAGGATTCGCTGATTTATGTACAGGCAAACGGTGGGTTAAAATCAAAGATTTTTATCGATAACCTTACTTCATGGAAAGATTCGGCAAATACAGCAACAAATAAAGCCGAATTGATTTTCCAGATCGATACTTTAGCTTCGCAAATACACCGTTTTCCGCCACCTGCCCAGCTGTTGTTTACAGTTATCGATTCAACCGGGAAAGAGTTGTTGCCAATCGATTATGTTTTCAGTCCAACCTTTTATGGAGGTGGTTTGAGGGAAGATTATTCTTACCATTTCAATATTACTCAGCAAATGCAAAAGATTATTGAAGGCGAGTCCAAAAACTTTGGTTTTTATCTTACACCTGCCTATAAAAATAATCAGGCAAACAGGGTAGTGCTTAAAGGAAGTACCAGTGAAACAGGGATCAGGCTGAGCGTAACTTATTCGAAATATACCGAGTGAAAGTAAAGTGAAGACCACTATATTAAAAGAGGCGATTCAGATATCTGAATCGCCTCTCTTTGTATAAACGCTTTTTACATTTTATTTCGTCTTAATTCTTAAATAAGCGAATGGATTTTCTACTGGTTTATTCCTGAAGTAAACTTTCAAATCTTCGTCATTTCGCTTTTTCGATTAAAAAGTACGCACAGTCATTGTTTTCACTTTTTGACTTACTTACTTGCGTTTGTTGCCCACGATAATCATTTTCAGGTTGAAAGTATTATTTTTGCAGCTTTTATAAAAAATGACACTGGAACAATTTATAACCTTTCTGTTTATTGGTATCGGACTGAGTTTCGATTCGTTTGCCGTTTCTGTTTCCTGTGGTTTGATGAAGCAGGAGATCAAATTCAGGCAAGCAGTTCCTGTTGCATTTTCGCTTGCTTTTTTTCAGGCATTATTTCCGGTGATAGGTTGGTTTTTTGGTTCAAAGATCAGTAATCTCATTGCAGCTTTCGATCACTGGATTGCTTTTGGTTTGCTGTCGGTAATCGGAATTAAAATGATTATTGAAGGAATAAAACCCGAAGGGTTGCTCAAAAAATTCAATCCGTTCGATTTTAAAGTACTGATTGGCTTGTCGATAGCCACAAGTATCGATGCACTTGTTGTGGGGCTCAGTTTTGGTTTTCTCGAAATGCCAATTCTTTTCCCGGTTGCCGTTATTGGCGGGGTTACGTATATTGCTTCCATGCTCGGCATGTTGTTTGGCAAAAACGTTCCGGCAAAACTCAGTCATAAATCACTCATTATTGGCGGGGTAATTTTAACCGTAATCGGGATAAAAATAATGGCCGAACACCTTTGGTTTTAAGCTTACAAATACTTAAACTTCAATCTTAAATAAGGTATAAATTGAAACTCGGAAATCTTGAACTGAAAAATACCCCGCTTTTTCTGGCGCCCATGGAAGACGTCACCTTCAAGTCGTTCAGATGGATGTGTAAGAAATTTGGTGCCGATGTGATGTACACCGAGTTTATTTCGTCGGAAGCGCTGGTTCGTGATGTGAAAAAGACAAAGCTGAAAATGGAGCTTTTCGATTTCGACAGGCCGGTTGCCATCCAGATTTACGGGCATAACATCGATTCGATGGTGCGGGCTGCCCAGGTTGCTGCCGAATCAAATCCCGATTTTATTGATATTAATTTTGGCTGCCCCATGAAAAAAATTGTGAGGCATGGTGCCGGGGCTGCTTTTTTAAAAGACCTGCCTGCCATGCAGGAAATGGCCGCGGCCGTTGTAAAAGCTGTTCAATTTCCGGTTACCGCAAAAACAAGGTTGGGCTGGACAAACGACGATAAACCAGTGATGGAAGCTGCGCTGCGGATGCAGGATGCGGGTGTTGCCGCACTTGCAATTCATGGCCGAACCCGCGAACAACTTTATACTGGAAAGGCCGACTGGACTTTGATTGGCGAAGTAAAAAACAATCCGAAAATTCAAATCCCGATTATTGGCAATGGCGATATCAACAGTGCCGAAAAAGCAAAGCAACTACTGGATTCGACTGGTGTTGATGCGCTGATGATTGGGCGTGGAGCCATTGGACGACCCTGGCTTTTTGCCGAAATAAAACTTTACCTCGAAACCGGTGAGTTGTTGCCTGCCCCAAACGTTCAGCAAATTGTGGAAGTAATACGGGAACAGATAAAAATGAATCTTGAATGGCGGGATGATGAGCGCTCGGGAATACTGATGCTCAGACGGCATTTTGCAAAATATTTTCCAGGATTACCCAATTTCCGGGAATTGAAAATTGCTCTCTTACGCGCTGAATCAGCAGAAGAAGTCAGCGCGATTCTCGATCAGATTGCCACTGTTTACAGCGGTTTTCAACCCGATTACGCCAGTGCAACACTGCAATAATGAACGACCAATACGCAAAATATTACTCGGAAGATTCGCTTTGGGAGAAAATCAAAAAATTCTCGAAAGCAGCCGGGGTAAAGGTAATTTACGCGGTTCTGCTGCTTTATTATGCAATGAAAGACAGTGGTGTAAGTCTGAAAACCAAACTTTTTATTGCCGCCTCACTCGGATATTTTATCATGCCAGCCGATGCGATTATCGATTTTACTCCGCTCATCGGGTATTCCGACGACCTCGGGGTTCTGCTTTTTGCATTAAAACAGGTTTCGTCGGCCATCACTCCGGCGGTTAAAGAAAAGGCACGCAGCAAAATCAGCGACTGGTTTCCTCAGGCCGACGAAAACGAAATGGCTGAACTGGAACAGAAAATGTCAATCGAATAGATTATAAATCGTTAATAATGAAAAACATGGAGCAACTCGCAAATTTTTTCAGTGATAAAAAAGTTCACAGGATTTTGGATGTTGGCACCGGTACCGGCGATTTTCTGGCAGTTCTGAAAAATGTTTTTCTCCAGGCTGATTTTATGGCAGTCGATCCGCTGGATGCCTCGCTGGAAGAAGCCAAAGCAAAATTTACCGATGTCAGGTTTCAGAAAATGGTGGCTGAAAAGCTTGAATTTGAAGATGACAGTTTTGATGTTGCAGCAATTTCGATGGCGCTGCATCACCTTTCCGATATCGGTGCCGCGCTTACTGAAATGAAAAGGGTGGTTAAACCTGGCGGCTGGATAATTGTAAACGAACTGGCAAGCGATGATTTGAACGCTGCCCAACAGGTGCACAAAATGCTGCATCATTTGCGCAGCAAAATCGACCGGATGACAAATGAAGTACATAACGAAACGTTTACAAAAGCAGCTGTAAAAGAAATGGTGACAGCTGCAGGGATTAAAATTCTGCTTCAGTTTGAAGATGAAAAGACGGAAACTTTGGTTACTGATGAAAGCGAAGTAGAAGCAAAAGTTGAAAAGCTGGTTCGGCACATTGATAAAATTGCAGGCACCCCGGAATATCATTCAATGAACCCTAAAATTGAAGAATTCAGAAAAGCTGCCCTGCAACACGGGTTTCAGCAGGCCACGCGGATTGTGCTGATTGGTGCTGTCTGAAACAAAAGGAACCGTTTTCATTCTACTGAATAACGGTTCCTGTTTTTTATAGAGTAGTTAAGTTTATCACTGCAGCGCTTCAGCACCACTGGTAATTTCTAAAATTTCTCCTGTAATGCTTGCCTGGCGGGCTTTGTTGTATTGAAGAGTCAGGAAGTTGAGCAGTTCCGTAGCATTGTCGGTTGCTTTGTGCATTGCTGTTAATCGTGCTCCATGCTCTGCTGCGTGCGAATCGAGCATAGCTTTGTAAAACTGAATTCTCAATATTCTTGGAATCAATACATTAATAATGTATTCTTTTGAAGGTTCGTAAATAAAGTTGGCATTGGTTTTTGACTTTTCATCGGTTTTAATTTCAACCGGAAGATATTGTTCTGAGGTTTGAATTTGCACAGCGGCATTTTTAAACTGGTTGTAAACCAGTTCTATCCTGTCGTATTTTCCGGTTTCGAAATCAGTCATTAATTGTTTTGCCACCAGCGAAATATTTTCAAAAGCCAGGTTTTCAAATAATTCGTTTTTTGAATCGGCCACTTTCATTTTCAGGTGTTTCAATTGTTTAGCACCCTGCTTTCCTATACACAAAAACTCAACATTGCCATTTTTATTTTGTTCGTTGTATTTTTCGTGAACCAGTTGTGCTGCCTTTTTCGAAATATTGGCGTTAAAACCGCCACACAATCCACGGTTGGATGTAATGAGAATCACCAGTACCTTTTCAGGTTCGCGTTGTTGTGTGAATACCGAATCTTCAGCATTTTCGAGACTGGCACTTATCGAGGTAAGAATTCCGTGCAGTTTGCCCGCATACGGCCTGATTTGCGAAACGGCATCCTGCGCTTTCTTCAGTTTTGCTGCCGACACAATTTTCATGGCACTGGTAACCTGTCGGGTGGTTTTTACCGACGCTATCCGAATTCGTATTTCTTTTAAACCAGCCATTTTTTAGTGAATATGTTATTGAGTGAATGAGCGAATGAGGAATTTTCCCACACTAACTCAATTACTCAGTTACTCAATTACTGTAATCTACTTTTTAAATTTTTCAGACACTTCGGCAGCCACTTTTCTGAGCGTTTCCTCAATTGCATCGGTCAGGTTTCCAGCTTTCAGTTCGTCGAGCACATCGCGGTGCTGTATCTGCATCACTTCCAGAAATTCGGTTTCAAAAGTTCTTACTTTGTCAACCGGAACAACGCGCAAAAGGTCTTTGGTTCCGCAGTAAACAATGGCAATTTGTTGCTCAATACTGAGAGGTGAATATTGCCCTTGTTTCAGGATTTCCACATTCTTACGGCCTTTGTCGAGTATGCGCATTGTGGCATTATCGAGGTCGGACCCAAATTTGGAGAATGCTTCGAGTTCGCGGAATTGAGCCTGGTCGATTTTGAGTGTACCTGCAATTTTTTTCATGGCTTTTACTTGGGCGCTGCCACCCACGCGCGAAACCGAAATACCCACGTTAATTGCCGGACGGATACCCGAATTAAACAGGTGAGGTTCAAGAAAAATCTGGCCATCGGTAATCGAAATTACGTTAGTGGGGATGTATGCTGAAACGTCGCCTGCCTGAGTTTCGATGATGGGCAGAGCAGTGAGTGAACCGCCGCCTTTTACTTTGTCTTTCAGACAGTCGGGCAGGTCGTTCATATTTTTGGCGATTTCGTCGCTTTCGATAATTTTTGCTGCGCGTTCGAGTAACCTCGAGTGGAGGTAGAATACGTCTCCCGGGTAGGCTTCGCGGCCCGGCGGACGACGTAGCAACAGCGAAACTTCGCGGTACGAAACGGCCTGTTTCGAAAGATCGTCGTAAATAATTAAAGCATGGCGGCCTGTGTCGCGGAAATATTCGCCGATTGATGCGCCTGCATACGGAGCATAAAACTGCAAAGCTGCAGGGTCGCTGGCTGGTGCCGAAACAATCACAGTGTAATCCATAGCACCATGTTTTTCGAGTGTTGCGGCAGTATTTGCCACAGTTGACCCTTTTAGCCCGATAGCTACATAAATACAATATACCGGGTATCCTTTTTCGAAATTTTCGCGTTGGTTAATAATGGTGTCGATGGCAATGGCTGTTTTACCAGTCTGGCGGTCGCCAATAATTAATTCGCGCTGGCCGCGGCCAATCGGAATCATCGCATCAATGGCTTTGATACCGGTTTGCAGTGGTTGTTTAACCGGTTGCCTGAAAATTACACCGGGTGCTTTTCTTTCGAGTGGCATTTCGAGCAGCTGGCCCTGGATTGCACCTTTGCCGTCGATAGGTTCGCCGAGCGTGTTAATTACCCTGCCCAGCAACTGTTCGCCAACCATGATTGAAGCAATCCGCTGCAACCTTTTAACGCTGTGGCCTTCTTTTACATTTGATGACAATCCGAGCAAAACAGCGCCAACATTATCTTCTTCAAGGTTGAGTACGATGCCTTTAACACCACTTTCAAATTCAATCATTTCATTGGCTTCCACATTCGAAAGCCCGTAAATACGGGCAATTCCGTCGCCAACCTGCAAAACTGTGCCTACTTCCTCCAGTTCGCCCTGGGTCTTAAAACCTTCGAGCTGTTGTTTTAAAATCTGCGAAATTTCAGCTGGTTTTATATTTGCCATCTTATTTATTTTTTAACGCTTGGTTTTCAATTATTTAATTTCAGCATTCAACAATTGCTGTTTTATTTTTTTGAGCTGGGTGGCCACACTCGCATCGTATTGTTTGTCGTCAACCCGCAAAATAATTCCGCCAATCATATCGGGATTTATTTTTGTTGATAGTTCAACCCTGGCTTTTAGTTCTTTTTCGATGATGGTTTTAATTCTTTCAGTAACTGCCGGAATGATTTCGTTGGCAGTAACAAGGGTTGCTGTTTTTATGTTCTGGTCTTTTCGGGTTAACTCAAGAAAATTCCGGCAGATACCCGGTATTTCTGTTTCGCGTTTGTTTTGGGTAATCAACAAAAGAAATTTGAGTGTGTCCTGACTTACTGTACTTCTAAAAATGCTTTCAATCAGTTCGGCTTTTTTTGAACTTTTAATTACCGGGCTGTTTAGTAAATAAATAAACTCGGGAGAATTGTTACAAACATCGAAAACGGTTTCGATATCGGTCTTGAACTTACCGAGCATGTTTTTATCTTTTGCAGTCTGGAAAAATGCTTTCGCATAACGCACCCTGATTAAACTATCCATAGGTATTAATTCAGTTTAATTTCGTCAACTAGGCCGTTTACCATTTTTTCCTGTTCGGCTTTGTTACTTAACTCTTTCCTTATCACTTTTTCAGCAATCAAAACCGACAGTTCAGCCATTTGTTTTTTCATATCATTTATGGCTGCTATTTTCTCTGCTTCTATTTGTTGTTTTGCCAGTTCAATACCTTTGGAGCTTTCCGACATTGCTTTTTCGCGGGCTTCGGCCACGATTTTATCTTTCATTTCGCGGGCTTCTTTCAGAATGATATTCTTTTCCTGTTTGGCTTCGATGATTATTTTTTCGTTGTCAGCCTTTAAGCTGGCAACTTCCCGTTTTGCTTCTTCTGCCGAAATTAAAGCAGTTGAAATCGATTGTTCCCTGTCTTTCAGTGCATGTAAAATTGGTTTCCAGGCAAATTTCCGGAGAATAAAAAGTGTAATGCTGAAGATTATCAACATCCAGAATATGGTTCCCGGATTTGGTGTTACTAAGCCCATAATTTTAATTTTTAAGTTTAATGACAACAAAACCCCGGCAATCCCGGGGGGTTGCTGTCAAAAAAAAACGTTTAAATAAAAATAACCAGCGCACAGATAATTACTGCAAAGAAGGCAACACCTTCGATTAACGCTGCAGCAACAATCATATTCGAGCGGATGTCGCCAACCGATTCGGGTTGACGGGCAATGGCTTCCATGGCGCTTGCACCGATATTACCAATACCGATACCTGCACCAATCGCTGCCAGTCCGGCTCCAATGGCAGCACCAAGTTTTCCAATGGCAGCACCTGCGGTGGCTTGTAGTAATACAGTTAAAATTGCTGATAACATAGCATTTAGTTTTTAAATTAATATTAATGATGCTCTGCAGTCGCCATTCCGATATAGAGTGCCGAAAGCAAAGTGAAAACATAAGCTTGAATAAAGGATACCAAAACATCGAGCAGCATGATAAATACCGAAAAGGCGATGGAAAGCGGACTTACGCCGAATCCGGCAGCTGTTCCCATCAGGCTTGAAAAAATAAAAATGAGACTCACAAACACAGTAATAATCATGTGTCCGGCCATCATATTGGCAAAAAGTCGAACCATCAGTACAAATGGTTTTGTAATTACACCGGTTAGCTCAACAATCGGCATCAAAGGAATGGGGAACTTCAGCCACCACGGAACATCGGGGTTGTAAATTTCTTTCCAATAATGTTTATTACCACTGAATGTGGTAATAAAAAAGGTAAACAGTGCCAAAACCATTGTTACACTAATGTTTCCTGATACATTGGCTCCAAATGGTGGAAATGGGATTAAGCCAATAAAGTTTTCAAACAGTATAAAGAAAAACAAGGTTAACAGAAACGGCATGTATTTTTCGTACTTTTTATCGCCGATGGTAGGTCGGGCAACCTGGTCGCGTATAAACAATACAACTGGTTCAATCAGATTTTGCAGACCCGATGGTGCTTTGCCTACATTCTTAGTTGCTTTTGATGCTACCGAAATGAATACAAATAAAATAATCAATACTGATATCAATATCTCGGCTACAACCTTTGTCATTGAAAGATCGAAGGGTTTGCCAGCTTCGTGGCCAGCGGCATCAATTTCCACAATTTTTCCCTCAGTGGCTTTTTCATGCGAAATGCGAAAACCTTCATAATCGGAATGACCGTGATGAAATTTCGATGACATGAAAACATGCAGGCTTTTGTCGTTATGCCATTCGGGATTCTTGCTGTAAAGAATTATTGGAAGCGGAATACTGATATGAGTATCACCAAATGAAACCACGTGCCAATCGTAACTGTCGGACACGTGTTCTATAATAAATTTTCCGGCGTTGAATGATTCAGTTGTGGTTGAATCGGTGACATGTGTCTCGTGTGTCGAATGAGTATCTTCGGCAACCACAGGTACGGCGGCAAAAATGGTAAATGTAAAAATCAAAAAAATTCCGGCGGAAAGCTTCAACATTTTTTTATCGTTTTTTCCAGTGTCCACAAATTTATAAGTTTTTTAATATGCTTTTGAAAAACATTTCCTCTACCTAAACAGAAAAACAGGTTGTGAGGTTTTCGCTGCTGTAACATTATTTCTTTCGTGTTGATAATCCGGCAAGCGAAATGACCTCGAAAACAGCAAAAACGAGGTAGAGAAGCAGAAAAACAGCTACAAAAACTTTGGCATTTTCTGTATCAACAGCAATGTAAATTATTGCAAATGCCGAGTAAATAAGCAATCTCACAAATGTCAGAATCATATTGCCGCGGGTAAATTTGCCCATATCCGATTTGGCCATGTGTAACTGGTAAGCATGAATACCTGCCGAACTCGCAGCAAAAAAAAGCAGTACCCACGGAAAAACCGGCAGGTAAAACTGCGGAACAACCGTTGTAAACAACAACGCACCGGCAGTTGCCAAAGCAAGTGTTAACACGGTTAATTTTATAATATAGTTTTTCATCTATTAATTGATCCTGATTATTTTTTCAGCAGTCCACGCACACCATACAAAACAGCTAAAATTACCGAAACGACCATAAAACCTAAGGTAAAACCCCTGAATTCGTTTTTGAGCCATTGGTCGGTTTTGTACCCTGCGAAAGTGAAAATGCCGATAATTGCCATCATTTCAAATCCCAGGCTTGAGTAGCGGATAAAGCTGTCGAACCTGTTTTTCGGGCTTTTTTTGTTTAAATCATTCATCAACGGGTTTGGTACCATTCATTACGCATGTTCCTGAAAACAGGGACCCGGGTTCAACCGACAGCCGGCCAACCACAATGTCGCCAAGAATCTGTGCAGTGGCTTTCATCGAAAGCAGCTCACTGGCAGTTACTTTTCCTTTAATGTAACCCGAGGTTTCGATGTTGCCACAATTAATTTGTCCCTCAATTTTCCCATTCGGGCCAATAACAAGCCTGCCTTTTACAGCAATGTTACCGTACAATTCACCATCAATCCTGATATCGCCATTCGATAGCACATCGCCTTTAATTTTTGTTCCCTCACTAATCAGGTTCACTGACTGGCTTTGGCTTTCGCCATACGGTTTTACAAGTGGTTTTGACATTTTGCGTCGTTTTGTATTTTGATGTTGTCGTTTTTTTTCGGCGTTTGAAAATACAACTTTTTGATACTTCACCAAAGCGAAAGATTTATTTATTGAAATACGGCAACAAATCGGCAGGTTACTTTGTGTATAATGATAACAAAACTTTGAACTCCGGCGAAAATTTTACCTTTGCAAAAAAATTGTTTATGGCACACGAGATGAAGGAAAGGCAGCGATTGCCAAAATGGATGAAGATGAACATGCCAAAAGGCGAAAGCTATTCAAAAGTAAAAAACCTTGTGAACACACAAGGTCTGCACACCATTTGTACCAGTGGAAACTGCCCCAATATTGGCGAATGCTGGAATCGCGGAACTGCCACTTTTATGATTTTGGGCAACATCTGCACCCGCAAATGTAAATTTTGTGCTGTCCCCAACGGAAAACCGCTTCCACCCGATGAAACAGAGCCCGAAAAACTGGCGGAAACCATCAAAACGATGGGGGTTAAACACGCTGTAATTACCTCGGTTGACCGCGACGACCTCGACGATCAGGGTGCCGGAATCTGGGCGCGAACCATTACCGAAATAAAAAAACTGAATCCCGAAACCCGAATCGAAGTGCTGATTCCTGATTTCAGGGGAAATACAGCACTGATTCAGCAGGTAATCGACGCCGGACCCGATGTGATTTCACACAACCTCGAAACCACTGAGCATTTAACTCCTTTTATTCGTTTTGCCTCAAAATACCGTCGTAGCCTCGATGTACTGAAATATATCGCCGCTAATTTTAAAGTAGCTAAGTCAGGTATTATGCTGGGGTTGGGCGAAAATCATGATGAAATTCTGAAAACCATGGACGACTTGCTCGAAGCTGGTGTAAAAGTGATGACCATTGGCCAGTACCTTGCGCCAACACCAAAGCACATGCCGGTTGTGGAGTACATTCAGCCCGAAAAATTTGCTGAATACAAACAAATCGGGAAAGAAAAAGGATTTAAGTTTGTGGAGAGTTCGCCACTTGTGCGAAGTTCGTACAGGGCTGAAGAGCATGTGAATGCATAATAGCAGTTCAGAGTTTAAAGTTTCTGGTTCAAAGTAATTAGTAATGAGAACGGTTAAAAATGAAGCTCCTCATTTAGAAAATTCTAAGTTTAAGAAGAATGGGAAATACGGAATAAAAAATTCAGATGAAGACAGACTTTTAGGATGCATTATGATGGAGAGTCAGACGGGAGAATTTGTAACGTTTGAAGATGTTTTGAAAGTTCTAAGACAGAAATAATTTATGGCTGAATTTAATTTCATCGATTTAGGATTAAAAGATTACAAGGATTGCTGGGACTACCAGGAAGAGTTGCTTGCCGAAGTAACTGCCGATAAGCTGGTGTTGAAAAATCCTTCAGCAAAAAATTTCTTTTTACTTGTGGAGCACCCGCACGTATACACGCTGGGCAAAAGCGGCGATGAAAAAAACCTGCTTGCACACGGAGATTTTCTGAAAAAAATTGAAGCAACTTTCTACAAAATAAACCGCGGTGGCGATATTACCTACCACGGGCCGGGGCAATTGGTGGGCTACCCTATTATCGACCTTGAAAATTACAACATCGGGGTTCGCGAATACATTGAAAAAATGGAGGATGCCATTATTGCCACCATTGCCGTTTATGGTTTAACCGGCGCACGAAAGGAAGGCGCCACCGGCGTTTGGCTCGATGCAACGCACAAAGTGCGTGCCCGGAAAATCTGCGCCATCGGGGTGCGGGTTAGCCGGTATGTTACCATGCATGGTTTTGCATTGAATGTAAATACCGACATGCGCTATTTTAATTACATCAATCCCTGCGGGTTTTCGAGTTTTGGGGTTACTTCCATTCAGCAGGAACTAGGCAGGGAAATTCCGATGGATGAGGTAAAATCGGTTTTGAAAGAAAATTTCAACCGGCTTTATTAAAAAGAACCGGTTTCGACCCGGCAATTAATTTCACCTCTGCAAACATTCCATTAAACCTTAATGGCCGATGGGGTTCTCCCTTCCAGTGCGGACATTCAACTCGATTCTGAACTTTGTAACGACAAAACAGCGGTGGCAATTCTTGAACAGGCCAACCTGAGTTTTACCAATCGTACAGTCGATGTAAACAAGTTTCAATGCGATTTTGGTGACGGCGGGTTTTCTGAACTCGAAAATCAGCAACCGATACACCGCGCTTTGCAATTATTTGGTGGGGTTGCAGGTTGAATCGCAGTACGGATGCCGCGACACAGTATTTTTGCCTGTCGAGGTTTTGCCCTTCACAGTTTATATTCCCAATGCTTTCAGTCCCGATAGCGAGATTCCTGAAAACCGCTATTTTATGCCGGTTACCATTGGTGTCGATCCCGGGCAATTCACCTTTATCATTTTTAACCGTTGGGGAGAACCAGTTTTCGAGTCGAACAGCCCTGAAAATAAATGGGATGGTAATGTTAAAAAAAGCGGAAAAGTTCCGGCTGGGAACTACATCTGGAAAGCTGAATTTGCCGATACTCAGGGTTCTTGGCACTCCATGAAAGGGCAGGTTTTGTTAATCAGGTAAATGTGCTCCCATTTTTCAGATTTCAAAAACCGAATTAAAGCTTTTCAACCATATTGCCTCTGTTTTTGTGTAAATAAAAGAAGAACTGCATTCTTTTCTGATTGAATTTGCAGAATTGAGGATTAATTGACAAAAAAATGTGAATAAGTTAAAGGGCGAATACAAACAATACGTTTCCTGTTTAATTAACTTCGCAGGAAACAGGATTGAAAACTATGCCGTACCGTCGCTTACCAACAACTGACAAAGCCCGCATGAGGGCGCTTGAATCTGCCCTGCAAAAAGTGGCTTTTAAAAACGGGAAAGTGGCCATTGGCCCCAAAACCATCGAAGAATTACAAACGGTAAAAAGTAAATTTGAAAATTTACTGACGCATTACGAAATGAACATCCAGATTCAGGCCGACAAAAACCATGTGTGCAAAGCTGCCATGGAAAAGGCTCGGATGTATGTCGATCATTTTATCCAGGTACTTTATCTTACTTCAGAGCGTGGCGAAATTAACGGAGGCATAAAATATTACGGGCTGGAGGAATTCAATGGCAAGGTTCCGCCGCTGAATACAGAAGAAGAAATTCTTTTCTGGGGACAAAAAGTGATTGATGGCGAACAGCAACGCATCCGTAACGGAAGCAGCGCCATTTACAACCCATCGATTGCACTGGTGAAAATAAAACTCGAAGAATTTAAAGACACCGCCATTTTTCAGCAAAACCTGAAACGAAATACAACCCGCACCTACAACGCCATGCAGGAATTGCGCAAACAAACCAACGATTTTATCAGTCAGTTGTGGAACGAAATTGAAGAGGGAATACCCACCGATGTTCCGAAACACAAACGACAGGTTGCGCAGGAATATGGCATTGTATATATTTTCCGCCGTAAGGAAAAGAAAACACTCACATCGAAAGAATTGCAGTGCGATTTACTTTTCGATTTTGCCTGATTTTTACTACTGAAAATTTTTCGATTATTGCCGATACCGCTGTTCATCAACCGCTGGTTTGTATTCTCTTTTAATGAGCCAGAGCAGCAATGCAACAAAAGCAATACTCACAACCGAAAGATAAATGCTGTCGCCAGTTGCACCAATCTCTTCAAATTCGGGTTTTATGGTTCCCTTGTCAATCATGTACATTCCAATCACTGCAACGGTATTGTTTACAAAGTGCGCTGCAATGGGCAACCACATCGAACCGCTCCACACCAATAAATAGCCAAACAGCGCTCCTAAAAGCAACCGCGGAATAAAACCATAAAACTGCATGTGCAGCGCACTGAAAAGGATGGCGGCAATCCAGATTCCCCAATGGCTGTTTTTGGTCCAGCGGGTAAAAATGCGTTGTATCACACCCCTGAAAAGCAATTCCTCGCCAATGGCCGGCAAAAAAGCAATCATAAAAATATTGAAAAACAGCCCGGCGAAACCATCCACTTTTAAAAAGGTTTCGGTGAGTTGAGCAGCTTTTTCCTCGGTATTCTTCATCCAGGTTTCCAGGCCCGAAAGCCATTCGGGCAGTTGCAGATTCGAATTCAGCTGGCCGGTGAGGTTGATAACCGGCATTGCGGCAAAACCAAGTAGAACAACAAGCAGTAAGGTGGCAAAATTCACCTTTTTGTTCAGTAAAAGGTAGTTCGAAATTTCGCCGTGAAAAAGCCAGGCAAGTATAAACGGTGGCATAATAAACACTCCTATCGATTGAACCACCTGGAAATATTTTAAAACGATAATACTTTGTGGGTCATTCATATCGGCAGTTACTATGTTCATCATCTGATTGATGCCGAAAACAGGAATTGCCACAACCAATGCCACAACAAGAAACGCCAGAAAACTGGCAATGATGATAAAAATGGAAAACATCAGCTGCGAAAACGGGTTCATTTCCCTGAAAACTGCTCGTAACATAATTTTCTTTTGTTTTTCGCAAAGATATAAAAGTAATTACGGAAGGAATGAAGAAAAGAAATTGGTAGCGAAGAATTGAAATTAATAGAGATTGGTTGTGATTGGCAGCGATTAATCGAGGTGAAGCAGAAGCGAAGTTTTTTTACAATCAGTCTCTAACAATCTCTTTCTTTTTTCAATTACCTTCATCCAATAAAACCTGCGATATGGAATTAAACAAAACAATCATCGGGATGGTACATATAGAAGCTTTGCCCGGAACTCCGCGAAGTTCAGCGGGGATTGCTGAAATTGTGGCTGCCGCTTTACACGATGCTGCCTTGCTTGCTGAAGGAGGAGTGGATGCGATTATGATTGAAAATATGCACGACAGGCCTTATCTGAACCGCACTGTCGGGCCCGAAATTGTTTCGGCAATGACTGCAATTGCCGTTGAATTGCGCCGGCAAATTGATTTGCCCATGGGAATTCAGATTTTGGCTGGCGCCAATAAAGCTGCGCTCGCGGTGGCACTGGCTGCCGGTTTTGATTTTATCCGTGCCGAAGGTTTTGTTTTTGGGCACCTGGCCGATGAAGGCTGGATGGACAGTGATGCTGGCGAACTGCTGCTTTACAGGAAACAAATTGGGGCTGAACACATTCAAGTTTTTACTGATATTAAAAAGAAGCACTCGTCACATGCAGTTTCTGCCGATGTTTCGATTCCCGAAACTGCCAAAGCCGCTGCGTTTTTTCTGAGCGACGGGGTCATTGTAACCGGCGTAGCCACAGGCGAAAAAGCTTCAATAGAAGAAGTTAAAGCTGTAAAATCAGCAGTAAAAATCCCTGTGATAATCGGCTCAGGAATCGATGCCGGAAATATTCATGAATACCTGAATTTTGCGGACGCTTTTATCGTGGGCTCTTCGTTGAAAATTGACGGGAACTGGGAAAACCATGTCGATTTAAATCGTGTTCGGGAGTTGGTTAGTAAGGTTGAGAAATAGTAAATGGGTGAGTGACGAGAAAATCGTACCCCGAAGAGTCGGGGGTAAATCCATAAATTGTAAATATCAAAAACTAACTCTTCCCTTCCAGCCACTCTTTAAATTCCTTAACCTTTTCGCGTGCGACAAGAAATTCATCGTCGATGGGAAGCTGAACTTTCAGTTTCAGACGCGAATTGCTGAAGGCAATCACATCGGTTATACTCTTCAGCGAAACAAGGTATTTGCGGTTGATGCGGAAAAACAGAGCCGGGTCAATCAAGTCTTCAACCTGTTCGAGCGTGTTGTCGAGTACATAATCTTTCCCGTCGTTTAATTTCAGAAAAGTGCCCTTTTGCAAGCTGTAGAAATACAAAATGGCGGATGTTTCGGCTACGCGCAGGTGTGTTCCAACTTTCACGAGAAACCGTTCCTTATAGTTTTTCTTTTTCAACGACATCGCAATGGCATCCAGTATTTCCGGCGTAATATTTCCCGATACCGGCAGTAATTGTTTTTCGAATTTGGCCAGAGCACGCTCCAGTTCAGCCCTGTCGATAGGTTTCAGCAAATAATCAATACTGGTTACTTTAAAAGCCTGAATGGCGTACTGATTAAAAGCTGTCGTAAAAATTACAGGCTGAGCGAAGCCTGTTTGCTCAAAAATCTCAAAACTCAAACCATCGCCAAGTTGAATATCAAAAAACGATAAATCAGGCGAAGGATTATTTTTCAGCCAGTTTACAGCGCTTTTCACCGTATCGCAAACCGACAGAATCTGTGCGCCGGGCCTGAGCGAGGCAAGGCTGGCAGCCAGTTGCGCTGCTGCCAGTGGTTCGTCTTCTACGATCAGCACTCTCATAGTTCAATTTTAATTAATGGCAAGCTTACCCTGAAATAGCCTTCGTTTTTTGATATTTTCATCTCTTTACCGGTTAGAAAACTGTAGCGTCCGGCCAGATTCTGTAACCCTGTTCCACTTGTTTTTTCCAGTTGTGGTTTGGGCTGAAGATTGTTTTCCACAATCAGTTCATAATCATCGGAAATAGCAATTACAATTTTAAGCGGATTGGCCTGCGAAATTTCGTTGTGCTTGATGGCATTTTCAACCAACGCCTGTAGCGTTAACGGAATCACCTGTCCTTCAATTTTTTCATTGGCGGCAAATTCAACATGTAAAGCATCGCCAAACCTGATTTGTTGCAGGTAAATATATCGTTTAACAAATTCAATTTCCCTTTTTAAGGTAATGATATCGTGGTCTTTAAACTGCAATAAATCGCGATAAAACATTGAAAGTTGCCTGTTAAAACCTTTGGCTTTTTCAGTGTCGAGATCAATTAAACTATCCAAAACATTCAGACTATTGAACAAAAAATGTGGATTTATCTGGTTTTGCAACACCTGGTATTGGAGGGAAAGTGCTTCCCGTTTTATTTTCTCCGATTCAATTACTTCGTTTTTCCATGCTTTAAAAAACGAAATGGCATAAATAATGGTGGTTACAATTACAAAAGAGATGTATTCTGAAATAATGGTTGGGCGACTGAAACCCCAGAAACTTTCCCAGTTTTGATCCAATAAAGCATTGAACCAGAACCAGTTGACAGTAAAAATTACAAAACTCGAGTAGACAAGATGCATCATTAGCGCGATGATAATGCTTCGGAACGGACGTTTTATCCAGTCGATGTATCTTTCGGCAAACCACTCGAATAAAAAGCCATTGGCAAAAAGTGGTAATCCGAGCGAAACAGAATAACCCACATTCCATAGGTAGGCGCTTACCGGTAAATTGAAAGTACCGGTTATCATTGACTGAATGGTGATGCCAATACAAATGGAAATCAGGATGGCCCACAACCACTTTTTCAATGTTTTATTCATTCTGAGTTGTTTTAACTGATAATTGATAGTCAGATTCGTAATGAAAAGTTGTCCCCCGAAAAGGCTGCAAAATAGTTGCAGGTCTTTTCATGATAAAAGTAATTTTTATTCCGTTTTGTTGCATTCGGCAAGCATGTGGTTGTTGTGCCATTCTCCCCAGTTGGGATAGAGTGCCGAAGCCGGTTTCTGGCTTTCGAAAAGCGATTTGGCTTTCCCAAAAAGTGGCATTGCTTTCTCCTTCCCACCACCAAAAGCTTTGGGTGTGTGAAAAATATTCATTCCCTGTAAATAGTAAACCCTTGGGTTAGCCGGATTCAGTTTTTCAGCTTCTTCGAGAACTTCCGTTGCAAGTGATGAGTATTTCATAGCAGAAGCCATTTCCATTATCCGCATTTCATACAAAAACCCCTGAAGTGCAAATACTTCCGATTCATTTTTGAAATTTTTCTCCAAGTTGTCCATTATTGGCTGTGCTTTATCAAGCTGTGCACTTTTTTCATCTTCGCTTAGCTGCAACATGGCAACTGCATTTACATAACACAAAACAGCGTAATAAGCCGGGTGCCATTTGTCTTTTTCAACATTGGCAATCCGTTCAAACTGGCTGGCAAGCGCTGTATAGTCGGCTAAAGTTTTGGCTTCACCAATTTTCTGAATATTGGTTTTCATGGTTTCTTCGTAGTCGGCTGCAAAAACCGGAAAAGAGAAAAGCAGCATGATAAAAGCGAGGAGGGAGGTGGCTGTCGTTGTTCTCGTAGTTGTCGTTGTTTTCATCGTTGTCATTTTTAGTTGATTATTTTTCATTTTTCATTCTCTGAGTACTTCAAAGTTGAGCATTCTATCTTTGTTTTGAAATATTTCTTTGCTGAATTGTGGATTTCGGAGGATGAAGTGTAACCCTTCCTTTTCTTCTTCCATCTTCCGACTCCGGTCTTCTGACTTCCGACCTTCTTCAGAAATTCAGAAACAACCCAACAAACACAAATCTTTTGATATCGCGTTTCACCGGAATGAGGCTGTAATTTCCCTGTGCATCGGCAATACCAGTAGGCCGGTAACTCAGTACATTGTCGTTACCCAGTACATTGTTTACTGAGCAATACAACACCGAATACTGGTCGCCGATGTAAAAAACATGACTGAAATTGAGGCTTAAGTCGGAGTAAGGTTTTGTTTTTTCGTCCATAAACCGGGTGGAATTCGGGTTGTTGTAAGGGCGGCCACTGGCAGCTGTTACCGATGCGCCCACCTGTGTGCTGATTTTTGCCAGCCAATATTTTCCCACTGCCGAAAATGTGTGGTTCGAAATAAAATCGGGGGTGGCCTGTTCCGGAAAATTCTGGTATTTACGTTTTGTGTCGATATAGGAATAGGTTATCCAGTAATCCAGCCCTTTAATGCTTTTCAGGTCGCGCCAGAAAATGTCGAACCCGCCGGCATAACCGCTGCCTTCGTTTTGCAGGTTGGTTGGCAAATCAAAATCGCCTTTTTGCCAGGTAACCAGATTGTCGTAAGTTTTGTAATACGCTTCGGCCCTGAAAAGCCGTTTTGATACATCGCCAAACTGGTAGCTTAAAATGTAATGGATGGCTTTTTCGAAATCGAGGTTGGTGCTGATTTTCAGGTAATCCGATTGCGGCGTTTGCTGATACATTCCCCACGCTGCCGAAAGCTGCGATTCTTTGCCGGTTTTCAGCGCCACAGCAAATCGTGGGGCAACCACAAATTTGTCGATAACTGAAGTGTATTCGGCACGCAATCCGGGTCTGATGGCCATATTCTTTGTGAATTTTATTTCACTTTCCACAAATGCACCCATCAGGTTGTCGGTAAAAGCTGTGTTATATACATTCCCGGCTTTCAAAATATAATTTTCGTTAAACCGGTTGTAAGTATCATTCACTCCCCACGTAATTTTTATGCCGTCAGACACATCGTGAATCACCGTAAAGCGGGTTTCAAAGTTGAGTTCACCGGTTTCGAGTTTGTCGTCACCAAGTCCGATGTTGTTGTTTTGTGCCGTGCCCGATACCCCGATTTTGTAACACGATTTTTCTGAAAAACAATCACGGTACATCAGGTTTGAATAGGTTGTCAATCCGTTGTTCGAAATCAGCATTGGTTGGGTTGGGTCCGAGGTGGGAACATAGTACGAAAGGTCGCCGTAATCGGCCGTTACATATCCTTTGAAAAGTCCGTTGTCTTTGGTTTTGTAGCGGTACACTGCTGTTCCGCTCATGGCTTCAACCGGTTTTTCCCAGTCAACTGAGCTTTCAAAAAGCTTATCGTAAATCTCAAGGTTGGTATATCCACCCGACAGGCAGAATGATGAATTTTTCAGCCGTTGCGTAGTGTTTGCCTCTCCTCCGATGCTCATCAGCGAAATCCCTGTCACATCCTCGGTTGCCAGGTCGTTTGAGTTGAGCGTGAGCACCGACGAAAGCGCTTGTCCGTACTCAGCCGAGTAGCCGCCCGAGCTGAACATCACCCCACTGAAAAGCGACGGGGCAAACCGTCCGCGGGTAGCCACATCCGGTGTTTTCGAGTAATAGGGTTTGGCTGCAATCAGCCCGTCGATGTAGGTTTTTGTTTCGTACACATCGCCGCCACGAACCATCAGCCGGCCGTCATCGGCAGCAGCTTGTGTGCCGGGCATGGTACGCATAGCCGCCATTAAATCGCCATTGGCGCTGGGTGTGGTGTAAATGTCGAGCGGTTTCATAATCGATGCGCGGCTTTCGTCGGCAGCGGCAAAACTCCCGGCGGTAATCGTCACGGCATCCAGCGTATTTACGCTTTCCTGCATTTCAATAATAACCGAATCTTTCATCGGGATTGAAATTTCTTTTTGCCACGGTTTGAAACCGATAAAAGTGGCTTTCAGTATTTGTGTTCCTTTTTCGGAAGTGGTGAAACTGAAATTGCCCTCACCATCGGAGCTGGCGCCGTCGTAAGAATTTTCGATAAAAATGTTCACGCCCGGAAGTGGTTCGCCTTTGTCGGTTGTGGCTTTACCGCTGATTCGGTTCTGGGCCTGAATCGTAAAAATTGAAAGGATAAGAATAATTGTAAAAATTGTCTTCATGGCTTTGTTTACTATTTTTTCATGAGCCAAAATTCGGTTTGAAAAAATCAGCATGAAAACTAAACCCGCTGAAGTGTTAATTTTCGGGGATGAAATGAAGTGGGTGCGGAGGTTTTCAACCTCCTGTTTCCTAAGAAAGAAATTATTCGACTATTCAAAAAAGGATTTAATAAAATGAAAACTCTGCTATTTAAAAGTAATCTTCACTTTCTGACCCCCTAAATCCCCCAAAGGGGGACTATTCCCCCCCCCTTTGGGGAGGTTAGGAGGGGTCAGGAAAAAAAATGAAAGTGGATTTATTTCTGTTGCTTTTTTGTCAGTATCAACCCTAATTTATCACCAGCTCTTTTTCAACATAATAATCCCCCAGCCACACACGACTGTCCGGTTTTTTCCAATCCCCGGTTTCGACATTAATTCGGCGAGTATTTTTTTCAGGGTAATAAATTGTAGCAAGTTGCTGGGCAAAGCATATTTTCACCATTCAACAGATTGGGATTCTGTTGTTAGTCCAAAATATTTTGAGTTTAGATGCTGTACCTCCTTTCTTTTTTTTAAACCGGTTGACCTGAATGTTTCGGAGCAGGTTTCCTCCGGTGATTTTTTCTTCCA